>NZ_JBEPKY010000002.1:0-399371 GCF_040544975.1 Pseudacidovorax sp. 1753
CTCATGCGCGTGGCCTTCTCGCTGTTCAAGCAACACGCGATGTTCGATGCCCGCCTGGCGGCCACTGTCGCTTGACGAGAACCATAGAACCTCAGAGCGAACGGACTCGGAGGCCCCTGGCGGCAAATCCTGCCGTTAAGGACCACCGTCGAGGCGGAGGATGGCGGTGTGCGTGCGGAGGTGCCATTCGCGGCGCCGTGCAGTGCCCAAAGCACGTCGGTGGAGAGCGAGCACCCGTGTGGTGAGGCAAGCCGGTCAGCGCGAGCGTGCACCGGGAGCGCGCATGCCGACGTCCTCCGCCCGGTTAGCGGTACACCGCTGGTGCGCCCCGACATAGCGCGCCGCACCGAGCTGCTCTGCCCTCGGCTCGGCTCGGCTCGGCTCGGCTCGGCATCACCATATCCATGGCCATAACCATCGCCATACCGATGCCACCGGCCGATCGCTGAGGCAGACCCCGCAGCGCCCCCGATCGCATACCCCCGCGTCTCGATCTTTACGCCGTTTTGATACGGCACCGGCCAGTCTCTACACCGTCTTGAGGCGCCCCTTCAGACACTGCCAGCCATCGTCTTTTCGATGACTGGAGTGAGAAATGGACATCGTCTGGCTCGTCGCCATCGCCGCCCTGTGGGCCGGCATGGTGGCGCTGGTGTATGCGCTGGCCGCCATGGAGCGGCCGAACGGGAGCCGGCCATGATGTCGCTCGCCGCCCTCTACGGACTGGCCGGCACGCTGGCCGCCCTGCTGCTGGCCTACCTGGTCTATGCACTGATCCGGGCGGAGGACTTCTGATGACCGCCTCCGCCTGGACCCTCCTGGCCGTCTTCCTCGGCCTTCTACTGCTTCTCGCCTGGCCGCTGGGCCGCTGGCTCGCCGCGCTCTGCGAAGGCCGCATGCCGCGCTGGATCGCACGCGTCGAAGCCCCGCTCTACCGCCTGGCCGGCGTCGAGCCCAATGCCTCGATGGGTTGGATGCGCTACGCCCTCGCCCTGCTCGCCTTCAATGCCCTGGGCGCCCTGGTCGTCTACGGCCTGCAACGCCTGCAGGCCCTGCTGCCGCTCAACCCGGCCGGTCTGCCGGCCGTCTCGGGCGACTCGGCCTTCAACACCGCACTCAGCTTCGCCACCAACACCAACTGGCAGGGCTACGCCGGCGAGAGCACCATGAGCTACCTCACGCAGATGCTGGCGCTGACGGTGCAGAACTTCCTCTCGGCGGCCACCGGCATCGCCGTGGCCTTCGCGCTGATCCGCGGCTTTGCGGCCCGCGGCGAGGCGGGCCGCCGCAGCGCGCGCTTCGGCGCCATCGGCAATGCCTGGGCCGATCTCACGCGGCTCACGCTGTGGCTGCTGCTGCCCATCGCCTTCGTGCTGGCACTCGTCTTCGTCAGCCAGGGCACGATCCAGAACTTCGACGGCTACAAGACCGTCACGACGATCGAGGCGACCGTCTACCAGGACCCGCAGAACGGCCCCGACGGCCAGCCGCTGAAGGACGCCGCCGGCAATCCCGTCACCAAGGAAGCCACCACGCAGTCGCAGACCCTGCCCATGGGCCCCGTCGCCTCGCAGGAGGCCATCAAGATGCTGGGCACCAATGGCGGCGGCTACTTCAACGCCAACTCGGCCCATCCCTTCGAGAACCCGACGGCGCTGACCAACCTGCTGCAGATGCTGGCCATCTTCGCCATCCCGGCAGCGCTGTGCCTGGCCTTCGGCCAGGTGGTGGGCGACCGGCGCCAGGGCTGGGCGATCCTGGGTGCGATGACAGCGATCTTCGTCGTCGGCGTGATCGTCGCCACGGGCGCCGAGCAGGCCGGCAACCCACTGCTGGCCGCCCTGGGCGTGGACCCGTCGGCCGGCAACTGGGAGGGCAAGGACCTGCGCTTCGGCATCGCCGCCTCGGCCCTGTTCGCCGTGGTCACGACGGCGGCCTCATGCGGCGCGGTGATCGCCATGCACGACTCGCTCACACCGCTGGGCGGGCTGGTCACGCTGGTCATGATGCAACTGGGCGAGGTGGTGTTCGGCGGCGTGGGCTCGGGCCTGTACGGCATGCTGGTGTTCGCCATCCTGGCGGTGTTCATCGCCGGCCTCATGATCGGCCGCACGCCGGAGTACCTCGGCAAGAAGATCGAGGTCTACGAGATGAAGCTGATCGCCATCGCCATCCTGGTGACGCCCATCCTGGTGCTGCTGGGCACGGCCGTGGCGGTGAGCGTGGAGGCCGGCCGCGCCGGCATCGCCAACCCGGGGGCGCATGGCTTCTCGGAGATCCTGTACGCCTTCACCTCGGCCGCCAACAACAACGGCAGCGCCTTCGCGGGGCTCTCGGCCAACACGTCCTTCTACAACACGACGCTGGGCGTGGCCACCTGGCTGGGCCGCTTCGCCGTGATGGTGCCGGTGCTGGCCATTGCCGGCGCCCTGGCCGCCAAGCAGCGCCTGCCGGTGACGGCCGGCACGCTGCCCACCCACGGACCGCTGTTCGTGGTGCTGCTGATCGGCACGGTGCTGCTCGTCGGCCTGCTCAACTATGTGCCGGCGCTGGCCTTGGGCCCCATCGTCGAGCAGCTGATGCTCTGGAAGTGAGGCGCGCCCCATGAACAACAACACGCTTTCCCTGTTCGACGGCGCGCTGGTGCGCCCCGCGCTCGTCGCGTCCTTCACCAAGCTGAGCCCGCGCGTGCAGTGGCGCAACCCGGTGATGTTCGTCGTCTACGTCGGCAGCATCCTGACCACGCTCCTGTGGGTGCACAGCCTCAACTTTCCCGGCGACACCGGCATGCGGCCCGGCTTCATCCTCGCGGTGTCGCTGTGGCTGTGGTTCACCGTGCTCTTCGCCAACTTCGCCGAGGCGCTGGCCGAAGGCCGCAGCAAGGCGCAGGCCGCCTCGCTGCGCAGCCTGCGCAAGGACAGCTGGGCGAAGAAGCTCGAAGGCGCACCGCGCGAGATGGCACGCCTGGCCGAGCAGCTGGCCCGCGTGCGTGCCGAAGGCGCCGCGCCGGAGCCGGCCACGGCCGAGTCCACCAGCGCCATCTGGCGGCCGGAGCGCGCCACCAACCTGCGCCGTGGCGACGTGGTGCTGGTCGAGGTCGGCGACATGATTCCGCTGGACGGCGAGGTCATCGAAGGCGTGGCCTCGGTGGACGAATCGGCGATCACCGGCGAATCGGCGCCGGTGGTGCGCGAGTCCGGCGGCGACTTCTCCTCCGTCACCGGCGGCACCCGCGTGCTGTCGGACTGGCTGGTGGTGCGCATCGGCGTCAACCCGGGCGAGTCCTTCCTGGACCGCATGATCGGCATGGTGGAAGGCGCCAAGCGCGCCCGCACGCCCAACGAGATCGCGCTGACCATCCTGCTGGTGGCGCTGACGCTGGTCTTCCTGATGGTGACGGTGACGCTGCTGCCCTATTCGCTCTTCAGCGTGCAGGCGGCGGGCACCGGCACGGTGGTGTCCATCACCGCGCTGGTGGCGCTGCTGGTGTGCCTGATCCCGACCACCATCGGCGGCCTGCTGTCGGCCGTGGGCGTGGCCGGCATGAGCCGCATGATGCAGGCCAACGTGATCGCCACCTCGGGCCGCGCCGTCGAGGCCGCGGGCGACGTGGACGTGCTGCTGCTGGACAAGACCGGCACCATCACCCACGGCAACCGCCAGGCCTCGGCCTTCCTGCCGGCGCCGGGCGTGAACAAGGCGCGCCTGGCCCATGCGGCGCAACTGGCCTCGCTGGCCGACGAAACGCCCGAGGGCCGCAGCATCGTCGAACTGGCCCGCCGCGAGGGCGTGGATGTCGCCCCCGTCGACGGCGCCGTTTTCGTGCCCTTCACCGCCCAGACGCGCATGAGCGGCGCCGACCTGCCCGCCGCCGCGCTGGACCTGGCGGGCGACCCCGTGCCGCTGCGCAAGGGCGCGGTGGAGGCCGTGCGCCGCCATGTCGAGACCCTGCGCGGCACCATGCCGCCCGAGCTGCTGCGTGCCGCCGACGAGGTGGCCCGCCGCGGCAGCACGCCGCTGGCGGTGGCCGAGGGCGCCCGCGTGCTGGGCATCGTCGAGCTCAAGGACATCGTCAAGACCGGCATCCGCGAGCGCTTCGCGCAGCTGCGGCGCATGGGCATCCGCACGGTGATGATCACGGGCGACAACAAGCTCACCGCCGCCGCCATCGCCGCAGAGGCGGGCGTGGACGACTTCCTGGCCGAGGCCACACCCGAGGACAAGCTCAAGCTGATCCGCCAGTACCAGTCCGATGGCCGCCTCGTCGCCATGACGGGCGACGGCACCAACGACGCCCCCGCCCTGGCCCAGGCCGACGTGGCGGTGGCCATGGGCAGCGGCACGCAGGCCGCCAAGGAGGCCGGCAACATGGTCGACCTGGACTCCAACCCCACCAAGCTGCTGGAGGTGGTGGAGACCGGCAAGGCCCTCTTGATGACGCGCGGCGCGCTCACCACCTTCAGCATCGCCAACGACGTGGCGAAGTACTTCGCCATCATCCCGGCCATCTTCGTGAGCACCTACCCGCAGCTGGCGGCGCTGAACGTGATGCGGCTGGAAAGCCCGTCCTCGGCCATCCTGAGCGCGGTGATCTTCAACGCGCTGATCATCGTCTTCCTCATTCCGCTGGCGCTCAAGGGCGTGCGCTACCGGCCCATCGGCGCCGCCGCGCTGCTGCGCCGCAACCTGGCCATCTACGGCCTGGGCGGCCTGCTGGTGCCCTTCGTCGGCATCAAGCTCATCGACCTGCTGCTGGCCGCGGTCGGCCTGGTCTGAACCTTTGGAGATGTCCATCATGACGAAGCAGAAGCTCGTGCGTCCCTGCTTGGTGCTGTTCACCGCCCTGAGCGTGATCACCGGCGTGGTCTATCCCGTCGCCGTGACCGGCGTGGCCGGCACGCTGTTCCCGAAGCAGGCGGCCGGCAGCCTGGTGGAGCGCGACGGCCAAGCCGTGGGTTCCACCCTCATCGGCCAGAACTTCAGCGACCCTGGCCACTTCTGGGGCCGGCCCTCGGCCACCGCGCCGCAGCCCTACAACGGCAGCGGCTCCTCGGGCTCCAACCTGGGGCCGCTCAACCCGGCATTGACCGATGCCGTGAAGGCCCGCGTCGAGGCCCTGCGCACCGCCGACCCCGGCAACACCGCGCCGGTGCCGGCCGACCTGGTCACGGCCTCGGCCAGCGGCCTCGATCCGCACATCAGCCCCGAGGCGGCGCGCTACCAGGCCGCGCGGGTGGCGCGGGTGCGGGGCCTCGATGCCGCCCAGGTCCGGCAGCTCATCGACGCGCAGGTACAGCGGCCCGTGCTGCCTTTCCTCGGCGAGCCGGTGGTCAACGTGCTGGCCCTCAACCTGGCGCTGGATGGGCTGGCCCGCCGCTGAGTGCCTCCACATGCTCGCCGACCTTCTTGCCGCCGCCACGGCCCTGGTGGCCGTCCTGCTGCCCAGCGGCGTGGCCTGGCTGATCGTGCGTGGCTGCGAACGCCACGCCCGCCGACGCCGGCCGCGCTGAAAACACGCCGCTTCTTTCTCTCTGTTCCTTCGCATCGACGATGCCTTCTCCCATGAACTTCCGCTCTTCCTCCTTCTGCTTCCTCGGCCTGGGGCTGATCGCCCTGGGCGCCCATGCCCAGTCCGAGGCGCCCGCGCCGGCCGCAGCGGCCGAGCCCTCGCCGATCACGGCCAACATCTCCCTGACCAGCAACTACAAGTTCCGCGGCCAGGACCAGGACGCCATCGGCAACAACGGCTTCTACAAGACCAATGCCGCCAAGCCCGCCGTCCAGGGCGGCTTCGACTATGCCCACGAAAGCGGCTTCTACGTCGGCAACTGGAACTCCAGCGTCAACTGGCTCGCCGGCAACTCCATCGAGAGCGACATCTACGGCGGCTACAAGTTCAAGGCCGGCGTCTTCGACCTCGACTTCGGCGTGCTCACGTACATCTACCCCGGCAACCGCACCGGCAACACCACCGAGCTGTACGGCGCCGCCACCTGGAGCGACGAGGCCATCGGCGCCTTCACCGTCAAGTATTCCAGCACCGTCTCCAAGGACTACTTCGGCTTCGCCAGCAACCGCACCACCGGCTGGAAGGGCCGCGGCACCGGCTACCTGAACATCGCGTACAGCAAGGAAATCTTCCCGAAGGTCACGCTGAAGGCCGCCGTCGGCTACACCGCCCTGTCCAGCGACATCCGTCGCAACACGCCCTACAAGAGCTACGTGGACTACAACGTGGGCGCCACCTACGACTTCGGCGGCGGCCTGAGCCTGACCGGCGCCATCGTCGGCGCCAACAAGAAGGACGCCTACCAAGCCACCACCGGCCAGCTCGTGCTGCCCGCCGGCACCTTCACGACCAGCGAGTCGCCCAACAAGGCACGCTTCATCGCCACGCTGACCAAGACCTTCTAAGGTCGGCCAGCCCGCTGCTAACCTGCCGGCCCGATGACCGAGCGCGAACGCCCCGACCCCGACGCCCTGCTGGCCCAGATGCAGGCCGAGGATGGGCGCGCCCGCCGGGGCCGGCTGCGCATCTACTTCGGCGCCAACGCCGGCGTGGGCAAGACCTGGTCCATGCTCAGCGCCGCCCAGCGCGAGCGCGCCGCGGGCCGCGATGTGGTGGTCGGCGTGGTCGAGACCCACGGCCGCGCCGAGACCGCCGCGCTGCTCCACGGCCTGGAGCAGTTGCCACTGCGCCAGACGCCGCACCGCGGCCATGTGCTGCGCGAGTTCGACCTGGACGCCGCCCTGGCGCGTCGCCCGCAGTTGCTGCTGGTGGACGAGCTGGCCCACAGCAACGCCCCCGGCTCGCGCCACGGCAAGCGCTGGCAGGACGTGCAGGAGCTGCTGGAGGCCGGCATCGAGGTCTGGACCGCCCTGAATGTGCAGCACCTGGAAAGCCTCAACGGCACGGTGGGCGCCATCACCGGCATCCGCGTGCACGAGACCGTGCCCGACGGCGTGCTGGACGAGGCCGACGAGGTGGTGCTGGTCGATGCCACACCCGACGAGCTGCTGGCCCGCCTGGCCGCCGGCAAGGTCTATGTGCCGCATCAGGCGCGGCAGGCGCAACAGAACTTCTTCCGCAAGGGCAACCTGATCGCGCTGCGCGAGATCGCCCTGCGCCGCACGGCCGAGCATGTGGAGGACGACGTGCGCGGCTGGCGGGTGGAGCAGTCCGGCGCCCGCGCCGACGGCCAGACGCCACCGGCCTGGAACACCTCGGGCGCGCTATTGGCGGCCATCGGCCCAGGCGAAGCGGCGGCCCACACGGTGCGCGTGGCGGCGCGCATGGCCGGCCAGCTCAACGTGCGCTGGCATGCAGCCTACGTGGAAACGGCGCGGCTCGCCCGCCTGCCCGCCGCCCGGCGCGACCAGGTGCTGGCCGCCCTGCACCTGGCCGAGGAGCTGGGCGCCGAGACCGCCGTTCTCACCGATGAGGACGTGGCCGGCGCGCTGGCCGCGCAGGCGCGGCGCCTCAACTGCGCCACGCTGATCCTCGGCCCTGCGGCCGGCAGCGCGGACGCGCCCGCCTGGGACCGCTGGCTGGCCCGCATCCGCCGGCCGCTGGCCGAGCGGCTGGGTCGCCGCGCGCCCGACCTGGACCTGGTCTGCGTGGGCCGCGCCGACAGCGCCCGCCGCCTGGCCCGCTCGCCCGCCGGCCTGCGCCATGCGAGCACCGAGGACGAACCCGCCCGTGCGGCGGGGCCGTGGAAAGGGCTGGCCTGCGCCGCGGCCGTCTGCGTGGGCGTGACGCTGCTGGCCACGCCCCTGTCGGGCGTGCTGGAGCTGTCGAACATCGTCATGCTCTACCTGCTCGGCGTGGTGGGCGTGGCCTGGCGCTTCGGGCGGACGCCGGCGGCCTTCGGCGCGCTGCTCAACGTGCTGGCCTTCGACTTCTTCTTCGTGCAGCCCACCTTCTCCTTCGCGGTGAGCGACGTGCAGTACGTGCTGACCTTCGCCGTCATGCTGGGCGTGGGCCTGCTGGTGGGCCAGCTCACGGCCGGGCTGCGCTTCCAGGCCGCCGTGTCGGCCAGCCGGGCGCTGCGCACGCAGTCGCTGTTCGAGCTGACGCGCGACCTGTCGGCCGCGCTGGAGCGAACACAGGTGGCGGACATCGGCGCCGCCGCCGTGCAGCGGCATTTCGGCGGCGAGGCGCTGGTGCTCACCGCCGACGCGCAGGACCGGCTGCAGCCGCCGGCCGCCGCGCCCGCGGGCTTCGACTTCAGCGTGGCCGACTGGGCCTGGCAGCATGGCCAGAGCGCAGGCCTGGGCACCGGCACGCTGTCGGCCCAGCCCTGGCATTACGTGGCGCTCAAGGCACCGATGCGGGTGCGCGGCGTGCTGGCCCTGCGGCCGGCCGAGCCACGCTGGCTGCTCGTGCCCGAGCAGGCCCAGCAGCTGGAGACGCTGGCCCGCCAGATCGCCATCGCCGTGGAGCGGGTGCACTACGTGGAGGTGGCACAGCAGGCGGTCGTCGACATCGAATCCGAACGCCTGCGCAACGCACTCCTGGGCGCCCTGTCGCACGACGTGCGCACGCCGCTCACGGCGCTGATCGCGCTGGCCGAATCGCTGCAGCGCCTGCCCGGCGCCGATGCCTCGCCCGCCATCGGCGAGGCCACACAGGCCATCGTGGCGCAGGCCCGGGCGCTGAGCGCCCTGGTCAACAACCTGCTGGACATGGCGCGGCTCGAAAGCGGGGCGGCCGGCGGCGCTGTGAGCCTGCGGCGCGACTGGCAGTCGGTGGAGGAAGTGGTGGGCAGTGCCATCCGCGCCACGCGCTCCGTGCTGCCCGCGGGTGCCGTTCGCACGTCCCTGCCCGCCGACTTGCCGCTGGTCGAGTTCGACGCCGTGCTGCTCGAGCGCGTGCTGGTCAACCTGCTGGAGAACGCGGCCCGCTATGGCGCGCCGCCGGTGCTGATCTCGGCCCGCGCGCTGCCGCAGACGCTGCAGCTCACGGTGCGCGACCATGGCCCGGGCCTGCCCGCATCGCTGCAGGGCCAGCCGGACCCGCTCTTCGAGAAGTTCACCCGGGGCCATGCCGAGTCGGCCACGCCCGGCGTGGGCCTGGGCCTGGCCATCTGCAAGGCCATCGTGCAGGCCCATGGCGGACAGATCCATGCGGCCGATGCGGTGCCGGACGAGGCCGGCGGCGGCGCAGAATTCACCGTCGTGCTGCCGCGGCGCGACCCACCCGCCGCGCCCGCCTGAACCCTTGCGCCATGCCTGTCGCCGCCCCGCCCGCTTCCACCCCCAGCCCCACTGCCGTCGTCATCGAGGACGAGCCGCAGATCCGCCGCTTCGTGCGCGGCGCGCTGGAGGCCGAGGGCTGGCAGGTGCACGAGGCCGGTGATCTGCGCGAGGGCCTGGCCATGGCCGGCACCCGCCAGCCCGACCTGCTGGTGCTGGACCTGGGCCTGCCCGATGGCGATGGCGTCACGCTGATCCGCGATGTGCGCGGCTGGTCGGGCGTGCCGATCATCGTGCTCTCGGCCCGCAGCGACGAGGCCGACAAGATCGCCGCACTGGACGCCGGCGCCGACGACTACCTCACCAAGCCCTTCGGCACCGGCGAGCTGCTGGCGCGCGTGCGGGCCAACCTGCGCCGGCCCCGCGCGGTGGGCGAGACGCCGGCCGATCCCGTGTTCCGTTTCGGCGAGGGCGAAGGTGCGGTCGAAGTCGACCGCCTGGCGCGACAGGTGCGCCGCAACGGGCAATTGCTGCACCTCACGCCCACCGAATACCGCCTGCTGTGCACGCTGATCGCCAATGCCGGCCGCGTGCTGACCCATCGCCAGCTGCTGCGTGAGGTGTGGGGCCCATCGCATGCCGAACAGAGCCACTACCTGCGCGTCTACATGGGCCATCTGCGGCAGAAGCTGGAACTGGACCCGGCCCAGCCGCGGCACCTGTTGACAGAGACCGGCGTGGGCTACCGGCTGGTGCTGCAGCCAGGCTAATGCCACTTCGGCCCGGACGGACGTGGGACAGGCCGCACACGCGACGCCGGCAGGCGCGGTCAGGAACGCAAACGCCGCCGGGCTATCATGATTGGCTGGGTGCGAGGCGCAGACGGGCGCCACGCAGGAGTCGCGAAGGTCGGGCCGCCTCGCGGATTGCTCCTGGAGATCCGTCCCATGCATCGGACCGTCGCCCCCCACGCCCTTCCGCGCGCACAGCGCATCGCCAAACGCGCCTTTGCGGCCTTCGAACGCTTTCTCCACATCGAAGCCGTCAGCGGCATCGTGCTGCTGGCTGCGGCCGCCTTCGCCCTGCTGTGGGCCAACTCGGAATGGCGGGACAGCTACGACGCGCTGTGGCACCTGCCCGTGGGCCTGACCGTCGGCGCCTGGTCAGCGGCGCCCTCGCTGCACTTCTGGATCAACGACGGCCTGATGACGCTGTTCTTCCTGGTCGTCGGCATGGAGATCCGCCGCGAGATCCACGAAGGCGCGCTCTCCAACCTGCGGCAGGCGCTGCTGCCCATCGGCGCCGCGCTGGGCGGCGTGGCCGTTCCGGCGCTGCTGTATCTGGCGCTCAACCACGACCCGGTGCGGCAATCCGGCTGGGCCGTGCCCACGGCCACCGACATCGCTTTCGCCGTCGGCGTGCTCGCACTGCTGGGGCGCGGTATTCCGGGCAACGTGCGCGTCTTCCTGCTGGCCCTGGCCATCATCGACGACGTGATCGCGGTGCTGATCATCGCCCTCTTCTACTCCGGCGGACTGGCGATGGCCGGCTTCGCGGTGGCGGCCATTGGGGTGCTGATGGTGCTGGGCCTGCAGCGCATCGGTGCCGGCTCGGCCTGGGCCTATGTGCTGCCGGGCGCGGTGCTGTGGGGCGGCATCCTGATGACCGGCGCGCACCCGACCCTGGCCGGCGTGGTGCTGGGCCTGATGACGCCCGTGCGTCCCGGCCGCCTGGGCCAGCCGGCGCAGGCGCTGATCGACGAGGCGGCGGCCCGGCTGCGCAGCGCGGCCGCCGATGCGCGCCTGGGCGCCGCGCCGGCCGCGCTGCTGCATCCGCGGCGCCAGCTGCTGCAGGCCCAGCGCGAGCTCGTGCCGCCGGTCTCGCGCGTGCAGATGACGCTGCATCCCTGGGTCGCCTTCGGCGTGATGCCCATCTTCGCGCTGGCCAATGCCGGCGTGCACCTGGGCGGTGGCGGCGGCGATGCCGGCGCGGCGGTCTGGGTGATGGCGGGGGTGATGGTGGCCCTGGTGGCCGGCAAGCCGCTGGGCGTCGTCGGCGCGAGCTGGCTCATGGTGCGCAGCGGCCTGTGCCGGCTGCCGCCTGGCGTGGACTGGGGCGGCATCTGGCTGGTGGGCTTGCTGGCCGGCATCGGCTTCACCATGTCCATCTTCATCGCCATGCTGGCCTTTGCAGACCCAGACCTGCTGGCCGCCGCCAAGCTGGGCGTGCTGGGTGCCTCGGTGGTGGCGGCCGTGCTAGGGCTGGGCTGGGGCGCGGTGTATCGTCGCCGCGCAGCGCGGACGGACGCCGTGCCGCACGACCTTTCCCACCCCTCCCTGGCCGACGACCGCCCATGATGACTACCCTGCCCGGCCCTGACGGCCACGAACGCTGCCGCTGGTGCGCCGCCACGCCACAGTACGGCGCCTACCACGACGACGAATGGGGCTACCCCGTGGCCGACGACCGGCGCCTCTTCGAGAAGCTGTGCCTGGAAGGCTTCCAGTCCGGCCTGAGCTGGCTGACCATCCTGAACAAGCGCGAGAACTTCCGCGCCGCCTTCCACGGCTTCGACATCGCGCGCGTGGCCGCCTTCGGCGAGTCGGATGTCGAGCGGCTGCTGCAGGACGCGGGCATCGTGCGCCACCGCGGCAAGATCGAGGCGGCCATCCACAACGCCCGCTGCGCGCAGGAACTCATCGCCCGCGAAGGCTCGCTGGCCGCCTATGTGTGGCGGCACGAGGTGCCGGCCGATCGCGGCGATGGCGTGACGGTGCGCGCCACCTCGCCCGCCTCCATCGCCATGTCCAAGGACCTCAAGAAGCGCGGCTGGAAGTTCGTCGGCCCCACCACGGTGTACGCATTCATGCAGGCGATGGGACTGGTCAACGACCATGCGGCGGGCTGCGCCTTCCGCGAGAAGGCGGTGCAGGCGCGGGCGCGCTTCCAGCCACCCACGGGCCGCGGCTGAACGGCTGCGGCTGAGCGCCGGCCGCGACGTCGCGTCGCCCTGTCCCGCCCGCAGGCGCGTGGTTTGATGAGGCGCTCAGTCGGCGGGCGGCGCGACCCCCAGTGCCTTGAGCCGCCGATAGAGGGTGCGTTCGCTCAGGCCCAGCTGCTGCGCCAGGGCCTTGCGGCTGAGGCCGCGGTCGGCGGCCAGGCGCTGCAGTTCGGCGTCGCTCGGGCCGGAGGCCCGGGGCGCGGCGGCGACTGCGCCTGTCGCCGATGCTGCACCCGCCCGGGTGGCGGCGAGGAGCGCATCCGGCAGGTGCTCCTCGCGCACCTCGCCGCCATCGGCCAGCAGCTTGGCGCGCTCGATCACGTTGCGCAGCTCGCGCACGTTGCCGGGCCAGGCGTAGCGCGCCAGCCGCGCCATGGCGGCCGCGTCGATGCGCCAGGCGTTCAGGGGCGACTCCTGCTGCAGCAGGGTCTGCACCAGCACCGGCAGGTCCTCCACCCGCTCGCGCAGCGGCGGCAGATGGATGGGAAAGGCGCTCAGACGGAAGTACAGGTCCTTGCGGAAGCGGCCGGCCTGCATCATGGCCTCCAGCGGCAGATGGGTGGCGGCCACCAGGCGCACGTCCGCCCGCTGCATCTGCACGGCGCCCACGCGGCGGAAGGTGCCGCTTTCCAGCAGGCGCAGCAGCTTGACCTGCAGCGCCAGCGGCACGTCGCCGATCTCGTCCAGGAAGAGCGTGCCGCCCTCGGCCGTCTCGACGAGTCCGGCCTTGCGCGCATGGGCGCCCGTGAAGGCGCCCTTCTCGTAGCCGAAGAGCTCGCTCTCGAACAGCGTCTCGGTCAGGCCCGAGCAGTCCACGATGACGAATGGCCCCTGCGCGCGGTCGCTCGTCTCGTGCACGGCCCGGGCGAAGAGTTCCTTGCCCGTGCCCGATTCGCCCTGCAGCAGCACGGGCAGCCGCGAGGGCGCCACACGCTGCACGGCCGAAAGGGCCTTGTTGAAGGCGGCCGAATGGCCGATGAGCCGCGCACGGCTGGCCTGGGGCGAGGCATGGCGCAGCGCGGTCAGCCGCTCCACATAGGCGGCGATGGTGCCGTCGGCGGCCAGGATGGGCCGCAGTTCCACATCCACATGCTCCGGGCCGCGCGGTGTGTGATGCACATGGAGCACGCGGTCGGGCGCGCGGGTGTCGCGGGCATGCTTCATCGGGCAGTGCTCGCCCGACTGGTCGCAGGGGGCGTCGTAGCCGTGCGAGACCCGGTAGCACTTCTGCCCGAGGAAGGGGCGCGCCTTGACGCCGAACTGCCGGCGATAGGCCGCGTTGCCCGCCAGGATGGTGTAGTCCGGGTCCATCACGATGGTGGGCACGGCGTCGTGCTCCAGGTAGTTGACCAGGCTGTCGATGGCGGGAGCGGCGGGCGCGGGCGACGGGGACATGGGGCATTCCTTGTGCAAGGCTGCCATTCTGGCGGTGCCAGGATGGCAGCCCAACTGCCATGACAGGCGCAGCCGCGCCATCGCGCCGTGTCACCCCGCGCAAGAAATTCTTTTATCTCCACCACTTGCGCGTTTTCCTCGGCGGGCGGCCGCGTGGCATGGATATTGGATTGATCCAGGGCAAACCATCTGCCAAGGAGACGCCATGCCATCCGCTGCCACCCTGCATATCGAGCATTTCTTCGACCCGGACACCGGGACGCTGAGCTATCTGGTGCTCGATCCCGCCACGTACCAATGTGCACTGGTGGACAGCGTGCTCGGCTACGACCCCAAATCGGGCCGCACCTCCCACGCGCCCGCCGACCGCCTCATCGCCCGGGTTCGCGAGCTGGGCGCCACGGTGGCCTGGATCCTGGAAACGCATGTGCATGCCGACCACCTCACGGCCGCGCCCTACCTGCAGCAGCAACTGGGCGGGCGCATCGGCATCGGCAACCGCATCACGCGCGTGCAGCAGGTCTTCGGCGCACTGTTCAACGCGGGCGAAGGCTTCGCCAGCGACGGCCGGCAGTTCGACCACCTGTTCGAGGATGGCGAGGCCTTCCAGGTCGGCAAGCTGCAGGTGGAGGCCATGCACACGCCGGGCCACACGCCCGCCTGCATGACCTACGTCGTGCGCTCCGGCCCCGGCGAGGACGCCGACATCGCGGCCTTCGTGGGCGACACGCTGTTCATGCCCGACTACGGCACGGCCCGCTGCGACTTTCCGGGCGGGGATGCGCACACGCTGTTCCGCTCCATCCGCCGGGTGCTGGCCCTGCCGCCACGCACGCGGCTGTACATGTGCCACGACTACCAGCCCGGCGGCCGCCCGCTGCAGTGGGTGAGCACGGTGGCCGAGCAGCGCACGCACAACGTCCATGTGCACGACGGCATCGACGAGGACCACTTCGTCGCCATGCGCCGGGCGCGGGACGCGACGCTGGCCATGCCGGTGCTGATCCTGCCCTCGGTGCAGGTCAACATGCGCGCCGGCCACCTGCCCGAGCCGGAGGCCGATGGCCGGCGCTACCTGAAGATCCCGGTGGATGCCCTCTGAGCACCACCGCCCGGACGCCCCACCAGGAGACACGCCATGGACATCAGGACCCTGAACGCCGACATCGCCGTCGGCCCGCAGATCACGCCCGCCGACGTCGCCGCGCTAGCCGCAGCGGGCTACCGCGCGATCCTCTGCAACCGCCCGGACGGCGAAGGTGCCGACCAGCCCGGCTTCGCAGAGATCGCCCAGGCCGCGCAGGCTTGCGGCCTGCCGGTGCATCACCTGCCGGTCGAATCGGGCACGGTGCGCGACGAGGACGCCCAGGCCTTCGGCGTGCTGCTGGCCAGCCTGCCCAAGCCGGTGTTCGCCTACTGCCGCACAGGCACGCGCTCGGCCACGCTGTGGGCGCTGTCGCAGGCCACGAAGCTGACGCTGCCCGAGATCCTGCAGCGCGCCCGCTCGGCCGGCTATGACCTGCAGGCCGTGGTCCGCCGCGTGGCCAACGGCGGCCAGACGCCCAGCGATGCGATCGATGCCACGCACGACATCGTCATCGTGGGCGGCGGCGCCGCCGGCGCGGCCGTGGCGGCCAGCCTGCTTGCGCGCCGCCGCGACCTGGACATCGCCATCATCGACCCGGCCGAGGTGCACTACTACCAGCCCGGCTGGACCATGGTGGGCGCCGGCGTGTTCAAGCCCGAGGTGACGGCGCGCACCATGGCGTCGGTGCTGCCGCGCGGCGTGCGCTGGCTCAAGGGTGCCGTGGCCGCCTTCGAGCCCGAGCGCGACGCCGTCGTGCTCGACGGCTGCCGCGTCGTGCGCTACCGGCAGCTGGTGGTCTGCCCAGGGCTCAAGCTCGACTGGCAGGCCATTCCCGGCCTGCCCGAGACGCTGGGCCGCCATGGCGTGACCTCCAACTACCGCTACGACCTGGCGCCCTACACCTGGGAGCTGGTGCAGCGGCTGCGCGGCGGCAAGGCCGTCTTCACCCAGCCGCCCATGCCCATCAAGTGCGCGGGCGCGCCGCAGAAGGCGATGTACCTGTCGGCCGACCACTGGCGGCGCCAAGGCGTGCTGGACCAGGTCGACATCGATTTCTGCAATGCAGGCGCCGTGCTCTTCGGCGTGGCCGACTATGTGCCCGCGCTGATGGAATACATCGCGGCCTACGGCGTGCACCTGAACTTCGGCCACCAGCTGGTGGCGGTGGACGGGCCGGCCCGGCGGGCCACCTTCATCCACACGCACACGGACGGTCGGAAGGAAGCCGTGCTGAAGGACTTCGACCTGCTGCATGTGGTGCCGCCACAGACCGCCCCCGACTTCGTGCGCGTGAGCCCGCTGGCCGATGCGGCCGGCTGGGTGGACGTGGACCCGGCCACGCTGCGCCACAAGCGCCATGCCAACGTCTTCGCGCTGGGCGACTGTGCCAACACCACCAACGCCAAGACTGCTGCCGCAGCGCGCAAGCAGGCGCCGGTGGTGGCGCACAACCTGCTGGCTGCGCTGGGCCACGCCAAGGGCGAGGCGCGCTACGACGGCTACGGCTCCTGTCCGCTCACTGTGGAGCGCGGCAAGATCGTGCTGGCCGAATTCGTCTACGGCGGCAAGGTGGCGCCGACCTTTCCGAACTGGCTGATCGACGGTACGCGTCCATCGACGCTGGCCTGGTACCTGAAGGACCGGGTACTGCCGCCGATGTACTGGTCCGGCATGCTCAAGGGCCGCGAATGGCTGGCCGAGCCGGCCCTGACCGAGTGAGGGTGGCGCCATGACTGCCCTGCTCATCAGCCTGTCGATGGGCGCCGCCGTGGGCTTGGTGCTGGCCCTCAGCGGCGCGGGAGGCGGCATCCTGGCGGTGCCGCTGTTGGTCTTCGGCCTGCACCTGAGCATGGTGCAGGCGGCGCCGGTGGGCCTGATCGCGGTGGGGCTGGCCTCGGCCCTGGGCGCGGTGCTGGCGCTGCGCGAGGGCAAGGTGCGATACCGCGCCGCGGCCATCATCGGCGTGACGGGCATGGCCTTCGCGCCGTTGGGCGTGATGCTGGCGCACCGGCTGCCCAATGCGCCGCTGATGGTGGGCTTCTCGCTGGTGCTGGCCTGGGTGGCGGTGCGCAGCATCCGGCAGTCGCTGGCGCCCGTGCCGGCCGGGCCTTCCGCGCCGTCTGCGCTGCAGGTGTGCCGGCTCGATCCGGTGCGTGGGCAGCTGCGGCTGGTGTCGCCCTGCGTTCTCGCGCTGGGCGCCACCGGCGCGCTCTCGGGCCTGCTGAGCGGGCTGCTGGGCGTGGGTGGCGGCTTCGTCATCGTGCCGATGCTGGGCGCCTTCTCCAATGTACCGATCCGCGGCATCGTCGCCACCTCGCTGGCCGTGATCGCACTGGTGTCGGTGGGCGGCGTGGCCGGCGCCGCCTCGCAGGGCGCCGTCGCCTGGGACGTGGCCCTGCCCTTCGCCGCCGGCGCCGTGCTGGCCTTGCTGGCCGGCCGCCGCCTGGGCGCGCGGCTGGCGGGGGCGCGACTGCAGCAGGCCTTCGGCGCAACGGCCGCCGCGGTCGCGGTGCTGGTGTTGCTGCGCGGGCTGGGGGTGTTGGCGCTGTAGAGCAGCCTGGGAATCGCGCCGCGGCAGGCTGCGCAGGCCCCGGCAACCAGTGGGTGGCTCATCCGCGGGAGCATCTGGGCAACTATGGGGTTGCCGCGAGGGTCGTCGCTGCGTCGCTGCGTCGAATGGATGAATCCCTTCGCGCTAGGCAGGCTCCAGCCGTGTGAGACTGGCCCGATGAGTCACGCCTTCCTGCTTCTCGCACCCGTCACGGCGCTGGTTCTCGCGGCGCCACCGGTGTACGCCCAAAAAGCGGTCTACAAGTGCGTCACTCAGGGCAAAGTCGAATACAGCCACACACCATGCGTCGGCGCCGTCGAGATCGATGCCACCCCCACCCAGGGCGCCGACCGCTGGAGCGGCCAAAGCCGCAAGGGCCGGGACGTCCAGCGACTGGAATTCAACGAGCAGATGGGCCGGGCTGTGCGCCCCTTGACCGGCATGGACGATGCCCAATGGAAGACCGCCACCCACCGCCAGGCGCTCAGCCCTTCGGCCCGGCAGGAATGCGATCGACTGGACCCGATGCTGGCCGCGCAGAGAAGCCGGACCGACGCTGCGACAGTCGAAGAACGTGGCCGTGCTGATGTCCGCCTATGGCAGTTGAGACGCAGGTTCGCCGATCTTGACTGCTGAAGCCTAGCTTGCTGGCGGTGTCGGAGCATCCAGCGAAGCGGACGCGACCGCCTCGCCAACTCCTGAGTGCTGCGCGCCCCGCAGCGCCCGAACCGTGCAAGCAGCATGGGGGCACGATCAAGGTGCCATCGGGTCAGCAGGCCCGTACACCCTACGCTGGCCACAGCACGCCCACCGGCGGCGCGAGGCGCGAGTGGGCGCAGGAAGAGAAAAGTGGCGGTGCGGGGGCGGTGGGAAGACGTGAACCTGCGCGCCGGCACGATGCGCGTGCACCGGGCGCGTGCTGACCGAGGACAGGGCCCGCACCAAGACCACACCGCGAGCGGCTGGTGGAGCTCAACCACCGCGCTACATCGATGAGCGGTCGCAACGCCGCGCTTGGCTGCAAGCCCGGCTGGCGGCAGGTGTGCGCTATCGCCCGCCAAAGGAATGCCGCGACACGAGTGTGACGCTGGCACTGATGGCCGGCGCCAATCCGGTGTGGGTGGCCATGCAGCATGGCCACTCGGTGCAGGTGATGATGCGCGACTACGCGAAGTGGATTCCATCCGCCGACCGAGGCGCGAACCTGGCCGCGGTGAACGCCACGCTGGGCGCTGCGACCGAGGGCCCGCAGGGCCGGGAATGAGCGATTCAGGGATGGTTTAGGGCCAGCAGCGCGCGAGGCCAACCCCGGAAATGAAAAAAGCCGTTGAAGATCAACGGCTTTTTATGCGAAGGGCTTGGCGGAAACGGAGTCCTCCAAGCACACTGTAAAATCAATCACTTAGGGATGTCTTTCCGGCCATGCCCACAATGGTGCCCACAAACGCATGGAGCCCTTTCTGGTAGGTCCGCGAGGCTCAGAAGTGTGCGATGCGCTCACGAAGGATCACCGCAAGTTCGTGCATCACGTCCAGTTGGCGCATCTGCCGAGCCCGCTCATCCCGGTCCAGCGTCGGGAAGATCGGATTCGAATGGATGAACGCGTCGAGCTTCGCGATCCTCTGGTCCAGATCCATTTTCTCGTCCAGCACGCGGCGCTGGTGCGGCAGCAGTTCACCTGCCATGGTTAGCTCCCGGCGCCTGATGCCGAGCGGCCGAAGTTGAAGAGGGCCGCCCGGCACGAACCGTAGGCGAGGTTCACTCGGTCGGCTTCGTAAGCGTCGTCATCCGCTGCAGCCGCCGCGTCTGGAAATAGCCCGGCGGTTTGGGCTCCACCTGCAACACGATCGCCGGCACCGGCGCCGGCTGCGCCTGGGGCGCCACCACCACCGCCCCCACGTCCACCGGCTTCGGCGGCACCGGCGCGCAGCCGAGCAGCGCGAAGCTGCTCGCGCAGATGTTCAACAGTCGCGCCATTGGTCGCATCGGTCTTCTCCTGCGCCGCGGCCGCGGCGTCGATTCGTTTCTGCTGTGCCAGCACCGAGGCATTCAGGCTGGCCAGGGTTGCGGCCGCCTCGGCGCTCTGCCGCCTCACTGCGGCATTCACCTGGTCGAGCGCCTGGCGCGCGCCGTCCCGCTCCTCGGTGGCGGTCTTCAACTTCGAGGCCAGGCCGCCGGCGCGGGTGCGCTCTGCGCAGCCCATACCCCAGCCAGCGATGGCCACGGCGAGCAGCGCCCAGAGGGCTAGGTTGCGGATGTCGGGCATGTCAGCCTCCCGCGCTGAAGTGGCCGTCGCGGCCCCAGTCGCGGCAGAGCTCGTCGGTGGTGTCACGCCGGTCCACGAGGCCTGCCATGCGGGTGCGCACGCCAGCCACGGTGCCAAGGACCCAGCGCGGCATCTGGCGGCACGCGCCAATGAGGTCGCCGGCATTGGCCAGCCGGACGATGGTGGTGCTCGGCTCAAGCGCGGACGGCACGTTGAAGCCCATGTCGATGAAGCTGGCCCGAACCCACACGTTGTAGGAGGCCCAGTAGCGCAGCCGGCTCTTGGCCCGGGCTTCGGCACGCAGATAGTGCGGCAGTTCCAGGCGCTTGCAGTCCTCGGCTGTGTAGTAGCGGCTGGCCACGACCTCCGGGCCCGTGATGCCGTTGCAGACAGTCAGCGGCTGGCCGCGGCCGATCTTGTCGACGTAGGGCACGCCGATGTGTCGGCCGCTGCTCTCGTAGTAGGCGCCGATCTCCTGCGCCAGCACGACCTCAGGTGAGGGCTGGCCAGCGACGTAGGTGCCGACGCCTGTCCCGCCGACGCCCAGCGCCAGTGCGGCGGCCAGCAGCTTGCGGCGCAGCGGAGCGGGGACCTTGCTATCGCCGCTCACACATCCTCCAGATCGCCGAAGTCTGTGACCACCTGACGGCCGGAGCGGTTCAGCGCGTCGATCTTGGCGAGCTGCACCTGCTTGTTCAGCTGGAAGTCGCGCCAGCGGAAATAGGCATTGACCACCAGGCCCATCAGGCCGATCAGGATGCCCATGACGATCCCCGCCTCTGACGAGGTGACCCAGGCCCAGATAGTTGTCCCGGCTGCGGTGTAGGTCACCTTGCTGGCCGTTGAGGCAATGGCGGCGTCAGTGACGCCAAGGGTGGTGTTCGGCTCAGCCATACCTGAATGATCCCGGGGGCCAGCCGAATGCCTAACCCCTACAGGGGTGCAAGTCGAGGGAATCGCTTGGCCAGATCAAGATGAGCCGTCGCCGAACGAACAAGCAACGCTCACCTGAGTCAAGTTCAGCACAAGGATTTTCCGCTTTAAAGATACACTCTAAAGACCATCGGAGAATAAAGAATGACCCCTGCCGCAAAAGCGCTTGCACAAATATCTAGTGAATTTGAAAAAACAAAAATTTTAGAAGGTTTTTTAGAAAGACTCAGCAACATAAACGATGAAGTCATCAAAAACCTTCAAACAATTGCGTTGGGTGGAAATACCAATATTCAGAATGCAGGAACTCAAATAAAAGGTTTGCTTACCGATCACGTTACTGCCGCGGTAGCAGGAATTTCGATTTGGGATACTTTCAGAGAAGTGGATTCTCTTAGAAAAACATTGGATTCCATTGACAATCAGTCAACTAAGGTGGAATTTCTAGGCCAGCTAAAAACAGCTGCAAGCGAATTTGGCAATGCGCTCGGAAAATACCTCGGTAATCGGGAAGCCTCTCGTTCAGCTGACTTGGTTGCAAAGGCAGTCGTTCTAAATAAGCTTCGCGAAAGCGCTATTGAATTTTTCTCGATGCTCTGCAACCAAGCTGATATGCCTGCCGATGACAAGGTTGGCGCAGCATCGCTGGAGATCTACATCCCTGATATTTTCGATTTGGCGGATTTCATCGCAAAACTTCAAGCTATCGCTCAAATTTATACTGAGATAGCGGGCTTGCTTGGAATTTCCTTGCAAGACCACCCCCTGCGAATACAAAAAATTGAATCAGGAAGTCTGTGGGCGCTACTGTTTGGTGATACCAAGATCGTCGCTATAGTGGTTGAACTGATTCGCGACGCCGCAGCGTATATACACAGAAACTACACCGCCGAAGGAAAATTGGCTTCAATCCCTTCTAAGATTGAAACTATTGAAAAAGCCTTGCACGTAGTGAGTAAGTTGGAAGCCTTAGGAATCGAAACAAACCCAATTAAAGAAGAACTCACGCACGCGACTTATCAGTTGGGTAAATCCATGAACGAGCTTTTAGCTGATCAATCCCTCCTCGAACTAAATGGCGAAGCGATACCGCTGGGCCCACAAGACACACTGAAGCTAGGCCATCGCGGGTTACGCCGGATTTCCTATGAAAGTCCGGACCACGCTGATCCCGACTCGTCCACGCAATAAGCAAGGTTGAACAGCGTAAATAGTCGATGCTACGCATTCATTTAGTTCTAATACCTAGATTCCACAGCCAATTCGTGCATTCGTTGCCGCAGCGCCTTCGGAGATGAGGCTTCGATCCGCGAAGTGCGGTCTTTGTTCATCTCCCGCACCCTCTTCCATACGTCGGTCATCTTGACCACGATGGGCTGCTCCGGGTTGGCCTCGTTCCAGTCCTTGACGCGCTGGCGCGCCGCTTCGACGCCGCCCTCGTCCTTCTCGAAGAGCGCCTGCGCCCACTGCGCTTTAATCTCGCTCGACGTCTGCGTATAGAAGGCCTTGGCCCGCTGCATGTAGCTGTTGGCCTCCTGCACATCGGCGACGCTCTTGGGCTGAAAGCCGATTGCCTTTGCCAGAGCCTCGTCGACGGTGGTGTCGATCACCTTGTAGCCCTTGCGGTCCTTGTACATGCCGGAGGCCAGCATGTCCGCGCCTTTCACGGCGTTGGTCACGGCGGTCGGGGCCACCGACAGGGCCGCGCCGCCCAGGTCGCCCTTGAGCGCCTGGCCCGCGGCCGTGAAGCCGCGCTTGAGCAAGTCGCCCGCCGGGCCGGCCAGCTCGAGCATGTCGGTCGAGTGGTCCTGCTTCGTCAGCAGCATGCCGGTGCCGGGGATGATGTTGCCCAGGCCCAGTCGGCCGGAGACGTCCACCGGCGCGCCCGGCAGCCCCGAGACGCCCTGCTCCACGAAGTCCGCCATCTCTTTGCCCAGCACGGACTGCAGGGCCTGCTTGCGCCACTGCTTGGACGAGATGTTGTAGCCCAACATCTGGCCGATGGCGTCGATCAGGTCCTCGAGGTCTTCCATGAACGGCAGGCCGCCGGCGCCACCCATCAGCATCATGGTGGCCATGGCCCAGGCAACGGCACGCTTACCTTCTGGGCCGCCCTGCGTCCACATCCGGTTCAGGAGTTCGAGATAGCTGACGCTGTACGTCTTGAAGGTGAAGAGCGTGCCCCCGATCGGACCGCGCGCCCACCGCGGCTTGTTGGCCTTGCTGTAGACGAATTGGGTCTCCAGCACGGCACGGCGCGCGAATTCAGCCGGGTTAGGCATGTGCTCCGCCTTCGCCACGCGGTAGGCCGCGATGAAGGTGCTGCGACGGTTGAACTGCTCGGCCAGCGCGAACGGCTGCCCCCACACCACCTTCGTCCGCTCCCAGGCGTTGGAGGCCGCGGCGCGGGCATTGCCCACGCGCGTGCCGTCCCCTGCCCGTAGCGCTCCGGCGCCGCGCGCCTGCGCCATGAGCTGGTGGATCTCCTGCGGGCTGACCACGCCGTCGACCTCGGCCTGATGCAGCGCGTGGGCCAGATCGGCTTCGAAGCGCTTCCCGCGCGCGGCCATGTCGCGCACCGCGCCGGCCAGCTGCGCCGCCGCCTGCCGCATGCCGCCGTACTGGCTCAGCCAGGGCATGGTGATGGCGAAGGGCTGGGTGGTGTTCACGAGCGCAGAGGCGATCGAGCCCCCCAGGTACTGGGCGAAGAGCATGGCGCGCACCGCGTGGCCCTCCTCCTGCGGATTCTGGATGTACTGTTGCAGGCCCATGGCCAGGTCCTTCAGCTGGCCCTGCTCCTTCGGGATATCCGAGACAGCCCGCTCCAGCTGGCCGGCGTTGACGCCGCCGGACGCGAGTCGCGCGTTCGAATAGACGAAGTTGGCCAGCACGCGCCCCACGTCCTCACTGAAGCCCGCGATGCCCTGCCGATGGATCAGGCGCTTCAGGGCGCTGTGGTTGTTCTTGGCCAGGCGCAGGTATTCCTGGAAGGCCTTGTCGCGTGCGGCGCCTCCCTCCCCATCCAGGCCCAGCATGTTGCCGAACATCTCCAGGCTCTCCGGCGTCAGACCCTGGAACAGCTTGAAGGCCTCCTGGCTCATCGTGCCCTGCGTGACCTTGCCGTCCGGGTAGAGCCCCTTCATCTTGGCTTCCATGGCATTCGATTCGGACTTGCTCTCGAACATGCCGAAATACTGCCGCTCGCCCGCGGCGTCCACCACGTCGACGGTGTAGCGGCCGAAGCGGGACAGCGGCATGTAGCCCTTATCCATGAGCTCCTGCGCCTTCTCCTCGCGGTCCTGCACCTGCTTGAGCAGGTCGGCCACCCGGTCGGCCCGGTCGGGATTCGTGCGTGCCTCGTCCTGCAGCTCCGCCGTGATCGTGGCCACCGCGTCGCGCATGGTGGGCCCGTCCAGGACGATGTCGCGCAGATCCGCGTACTCGCGGCCAAGGGCCCGCAACATGTCGGCGCGGGCGGTCATGTCGATCGAGCGCTCCACCGCGGCCCGCGCCTCGCGATAGAGGCTGATCTGGCCGTCATCGGCCTTGAAGATGTCGCGCAACTCCTGATCCGACCACACTACCCCCGGCTGCAGCATCTGGCTCTCGAAGCGGCTGTTCACCGCGCTGTCGAACTGCTCCTTCTGCATGCCCTGCCACATCTTCAGCACGTTCGGATTCAGGCGGCCGGCACGCAGCATCATCTGAGCCTTCTCTTCCGAGGCCAGGCCCGCATATCGCTGCGTGAGCTCTTCTACCCGCACCGGCTTGCCGTCGGCGTCCCGAGCCCACGACAGCGTGCCTTCGAAGAGCGGCCGCGCGATCGCCGCGTTGTCCTTGGCCGCAAGCGGCTTCTTCGTCAGGTCGCGCCAGTTCTCCACGCGCGGCAGCAGCCGCGGCGCCGTGTCGGCCGCGTCGTTGGCGAACATCGAGATGTCATCGATAAAGCGCTGGGCCGACTCGTACACCGGCTTGAATGCGGGCGAGCGCTCGGCCAGGTTGCGCATGGTGCCCACCGTCTTGTCCCAGATGCTGACAGTCCCCGGATGGCTCATTGCCGCGGCGAGACGGTCCTGCGCAGCCATGCGGAAGTCCGCCACCTTGGTGCGGCTGAACGGCGTGTCCGCGGCATACTCGCGTTGGAAGCCGGCAGCAGGCTGAACCACCCCGGGCGATTGGCGACCGGCCGTCGTAGCGGGCTGTCGGCTTCCCTCGTTCATCGCAGCGCCACGCTCCACCCAGCTACGCGCCGGCGCCAGGTAGTTGCGCACGAT
Source organism: Pseudacidovorax sp. 1753 (assembly GCF_040544975.1). NCBI lineage: Bacteria > Pseudomonadati > Pseudomonadota > Betaproteobacteria > Burkholderiales > Comamonadaceae > Pseudacidovorax > Pseudacidovorax sp. 1753. The sequence goes on from NZ_JBEPKY010000002.1 coordinate 24,703, forward strand.
CTCCGCATCGGACAGCGCCAACCGCTCGAAGCCCGGCACGTTCTCGCGCAACCAGGTGCGCACGGCCGCGATGGCCTGACGCACCACGCCCAGTTGCGGCGACGTCTGGGCCAGCTCGGCCAGGACCTCCTCCGCTGCCATCAGTCGCTGTCGCGGCACCTGCAGATTCAGGCCATAGGCCTCGGCCTTCGCCTGCACGTCCGCCTTGCGCGTGGTGGCCACCATGTTGAGCACGTTGGTGAGGCCGCTGCCGAAGACGCCGCGAAGGCCGTAGTGGCCCAGGGCTTCATGGAACAGCGCACGGGCAACGTCGTCCCGGCTGGCCAGCTGATCGGCGACCAGGTAGACCTTGCCGCCATGGAAGAACCCTTCGGGCGCGCCAGACGCACCCTGCGCCAGCTGCGCGTCGTTGTAGGACCGCACAGAGGCCGGTACCGCAGGGTCGCTCATCGACGCGACCACCTGCACGTCCGGGCTGTTCGTCCACCGGCTGGTCAGCTGCGCGACGTGACGGCGGACGTCGGCCACGCGGCCGGCGGTGGGAACGGCAGGGCTGCCCTTCTCCATGGTCCGCAGGAAGTCCTGCACATCGAACGACGCCGCGTCATCGCTGCGGCTGAAAACCGGGCCACTCGCGACTTGCCCGCCAACCTCGGCAGCAGAAGAGCCCGTGCGCACGTCGATCATGTCGAGCGGGCGCACGCTGACCTTGTCGAATGCCGCGGCCACGTTCTGGCCCTTGGAGACGGACACCGAGGACGGGTGTGGCCCGTCGAGTTCACCAGCATGGGCGAGGATCACCGCCCCTGCATTGGCCTCACTCACGGCACGATAGAGCGCCCGCAGCTGCCCGGTGCCGCGCAGGTCGCCCATCATCGCCTTGCCGATGGGCATCCATCCCACCACGCCGTGGCCAGCGTCAAGCAGGATCGCACCTGGCCCGCCAGACTGCTCGTAGTAAGTCTTTGCCACCTCGCGCGCGATGCCCGGGCTGGTCAACTGCACCGGCTCCGCTGACGAAGGAATCTGCTCACGCTCGATGACGGGCACCGATGTGCGGGTGGCCCTGGGCACGATATCGCCCCGATCCCCATCTGAGGCCGAGTAGCGGCCGTTCCCGACCGCGATCAATCCCATGGGCTCGATCCCGGTGCCGCGGAAGACATCGCGCAGCATGCTTTCAGTGAATTCGTCCGCAGTGGACAGCGTGGAGTTGCCAGAAGGGTGGTTGTGCGAGAACCAGATGTGGGCCGCTCCAGGCACGCGCACGGCCTCGGCCACAAGCGTCGGTGCAAAGACCGAAGTCTGAGCCAGGGCCCCCTTGAATCCACCCACAACGGCGAGAGGCTTGCCGTCCTTGTCCGTCACGATGCCGTCGAAGCGCTCGACGGCCGATCGATACAGGTACTGGGTCGCCGCGGCCAGATCTGCAAACGACCGGATTGTGGACGCGCCTAGCTTTCGCTCGGCTTCGCTTCCGACGATGGTTCGGACGAGGTATTGCCCGGCGGGGGCCGGGGTGTCGCCCGGTACTCCGGCGGCGGGCTGTACGTCCCGACGTACCCCGGCGCCGTCGGATCCGGTGTCTGCAGGTCGTTTGACGGGGGCACCGAATAGGTCTTGGGTGTAGATGTCACGGATGGCCTTCGATCCAGCCGAGCGGCTGAAAGGGACGTCTTCGAACTCGCCGGCGCCAGCAGATGGCCCCGGCTCAGTGCGCTGGGGCGCTTCCGCCTGGCGGCGGGCAGGCACCGGCGACGCGGCCGGCACGGCGCCAGCTGCGCGCATTTTCTCCACCACGCCGCGGGTGTACTGCGCGGTCCCGCCATTCGCGGCCGCGGGCGTCGGCGTCGCCACCGGCTTCTTGAACCGCCCGCTGGCCAAGCCCTTCTTGAACTCGTCCACCGACATGGCCGTCACGGGCCCGACCTTCCAGCCGCGGTCGTAGCTGCCCTTGTACGCCGCGATGGCGTCAGCCTTGGTGTCGAACCCGAAGAGGGCCTTCGCCTCGTCGTAGCTGCCATCCGGATTCACCTGGTCGACCACGTACACCGTGGAAGCCGCCGATGGGTTCGGGCCCACGAAGATGTCGACATGGTCGCCGTCTGAAGCGATCGAGCCCTTCACGTAGCCGTAGTGCGCGGCCATGGTGTTGCTCCAGGCCTTGCCGTCCGGCGAAATTCCGCTGCGGGCGCTGCCGGCGGGGTTCTCGATCGTGATGCGCAGGCCCTGCACCTCGGGCCCGGACAGGTGCCCCATGGCGTAATTGCCGGCATCCTTCTGACCATCCGTGGGCTCCGGCCGGTCGTTCTGCGGGCTGGTGGCTGCCTGGTTCGCGCGTGCCTCCACCGCGGCGCTGGCCTGGGCCTGCTCCCAGCCGGCGACGGCGGCCTGCAGCCGGCGGCGCTGAGCCTTGAGCGGCACCGGCGCTTTGCGGCTGCGCATGGCGACCTCGACGTCTCCACCAGAGTCGGGTGCAGCGGCCGCGATCCGGCGCTCGACCTCCTGCAACTGGGCCCGCAGCGCCGTCAGCTCCGGCGCGTCGGCCGCGCGGGCAGCTTCGGCTGTGCGCCCAGCGGCGGCGCGATCGGCTTCTGCCTGCGGCGGTCGGCGCGGCGCTGCTTGCTGGGCTTCAGGGGCTTGAGGGCCACGGGTGCGTCCTTTCTTCTGGGTGGTGGAAGGCCTTGCAGCCGCTACCCCAGGGGCTTCCAGGGAGGCGGATCCGGCAGCGGGTACGGCGCCGGCGGCGGCCGACGTGTTGGGATTTGGCGCAGCGGCACCTTGGGCATCAGTCAGCTCCAGCTGTTGGGGCGCGGCGCGACGTGCGCGGGCGCGGGCCAGGCCCTCGCGAAGGTTGGTGGGCGGCGCGTCGGTCGGCGGCACCAGCGTGGCCAGCTCCTGCTCCGCCTGTCGCAGGGCAGTCACCATCTGCTTCGTCCAGCCGCCCCGGCCCTGCTGGCGGATGTAGTCGATCTGGGCCTGCAACTCGGCGACACGCTGGCCATTTCCCGGACCGGACGCCTGCGCCGGCGGCTGGCCGGCGCGCGACTCACCGCCGCCGGCGGGTGCCGGCGCCGCCGCTGGAGTGCCGGCCGCACCGCGGCGGTCGCGTGCCTCGGCCCCGGCCTGCGCGGCAGCGGCCATCTGCAGCATCTGGTCGTGCGCACCGCCGTCCACCGCCAGCGCTGCGCCGGTGCTGAGCGGGCCGGCAGCCGGGTCGATACCCATGCGCTGCGAGCGCGGCACGCGCGGTGCGCCGCGCTCGGGGATCAGCGCCTCCATCTGGCTGTTGTTGGCCCGGGCGTCAGCGGGAGGCATGCCGAGATCGGGGAGCGGCGCGGGCTGCGTACGGCCGGTGAATGCCGCATTGGCATCGAGCATGCGCTGCACACGCGCGCGCTCGTCCGCGCCCATGGGCTGCTCGCCGATGCGCTGCAGGCCTTCGTCCAGGCCACGAATCAAGGCCGCCGAGTTCGGCGCGCCGGCATCGATCAGGTTCTGCGCAGCCGTGAAGACGCGGCGCTCGCGCACGCGGCGATCTACCTCAGCGGTCGCCGCGGCCTGATCGCCAGGCGCCCCCTGTTCAAAAGCGGCAGCGGCGTCCGCCGGCGGCGCGGCGGCGGCGACGGCCTGGTCCACCTGAGCCACGTTGTCGCGCAGCCAGGCGTCTTCGACTTCGCGACTGACCTGCTGCACCTGGTCCGGGCCGGTGTACGCCGTCTCACCGCGGACGCGCGCCTGCAGATCGCCAAGAGGATCGGGCACCTCGCGGCGGTAGGCGTTGTTGAAGGCGCGGATCTCGGCCGGCGTGAGCGGGCCGGCGGCGCCCTCGGCCCGCGCTGCAGCAGCGCCAGCCCCTGCGCCAGCCGCGTCAGGCCCGGCCTCGGCCGTGTCGGTGGCCGGCCCCGGCGCTTCCTGATCAGCGATCGGCGCCGCGTGGCCGGCCTCCTGCCGCCGGATCGCACCCGCCGCACCGCCCAGTGCCCCACCCAGGCCACCCAGCGCCGCGCTGTCGATGTAGTCGCGCACGGCATCACTGTCGCTCAGGCTCTGTTGCGCGCCCCATCGCTCGATCCCGGTCTGCGCGGCCTCGGTACCTGCCTCGCGCGCCAGCGTGCCGGGAATTGTTCGTATGGCGCGCCCGGCCAGGGTGGGTGCCGAGGATGCGCCCCCCATGACGCCATGCAGCATCTTGGCGTCCATGAGGGTATCCAGGCCGGCAGCCGCAACCGCGGAGCCACCAACCCGGGCCAGATCGCCACCGGTAAGCGTGCGCCCGTCCTTTTCGGCCTGCTCGACCGCATCGGGGTAGATGCTCCCGGCCTCCTGCATCAGGTTGCTGCCGCCCTGGGCGGCTGCGGCGCCGGCGATCGTGCCGCGCTGGACGGCCTGCTGTGCAGCCGCTTGGCCGGCTTCACCCGCGAGGTACTTCTCCGCGCCCGCGGCGGCCGCGCGCTCGACACCCTTCTGCGTGATCTTGCGACCTACGAAGCCGCCGACCCCGCCCGTGGCCAGGGCGCTGAGCGCCTGGCCGCCCACGTAGCCCGCGCCGTACTTCACGAACTCGCCGAGATCGCCCTGCCCCTCCAGCACATTGGAAAAAGAGTCGGACGGCCGGGACAGCTCCTTGATCTTGTCGTCCTGGCCCTTGTAGATGCGCATGCCGGCGTCGCGCACCGCGTCCGAGCCGATGGCGTCGCCGATCAGGCCGAGCGCGCCGCCTGCCGTTTGGGGGATCTGTCGCGCCGCAGTCTCGAGGCCGCGCGAAAAGGAGCCCTGCTCGCCGTCCAGAGCGCCCGAGAAGGGTCGCAACGATGGCGCCTGCGCTTGCTTGCCGTGCGCTGCATCGAGATTGCCGGAGAACGGCTTGAGCTGAGGATCTGCCATCCCTGCAGGATGGCCAGCTGCAGGGGGAAGGTCGAACCCTAGAGGGGGCAGCAATGGGGGGACAGGCGCGCCAGACCACGTTGCGGGCGCCAGACCCAGATGAATCGTTCAGGTCTACCTGCTGAAAACCCTAGGTAGGGGCGGCTTCAGGATGGCCCCGCATCTGCTGCCGCCGTCCTACGATCGCCGCATGACCCAGGAAGACGCCGGACGCATCGAACTCCTTGAGCTCGCCCTTGCGGAGATGGAAGAGGACCTGCGAGATCAGCAGGTCGAAGTGGAGATGCTGATGGAGCTTGTCGTTCGGCTGCTCCAGGCGCTGCACACCAAAGGGAGCCTGACACTCGACGAAGTGGCCGCCGCCGTCGAAGCGGCGCACCCACCATCGGTCTTCGCTCAGGACTCAGCCCCCCACCCGACGCATTCAGAGCTGGCCGCGAGGCTTAGAGAGCTTGGGGTCAGGATGTCCCTACGTTCGCGCTGAGCAATCCGCATGTTTCCGGCCCAAAAAGTCGGCCTGCTTTCGCCCCATCTTTGTCCTTCGCTTCTAGGTCCGACAGACCTTGAGGTTGGCAGCGTTACTTTTCGGGCCTGAACTTCGGCAAACTTGTTGCCTCATAATTGAGGCTAAAAACTTGGTCCGAAGAATGACCAAGGGCACTGAAGGGGCCGTTACGGACCTCGAGCAAGGAGAAAGAAGATGATTCGAGTTGGGTTTCCGGGTTGGAAACTTGCGGCTCGGCTAGGGCTGCGGGTGGTGTTCAGGATCAATGTGATCCATGACGACGAGGCGGGCGTGTACGTTGCTACCAGCCCTGACCTACAAGGCTTGGTCGCCGAGGCCAAGTCGATGGACGAGCTGTTCGCCGCGGTCTACGACTGCGTCGGCATGCTGATGCAAGACGAGCTGAAGAGCGTTCCCAAGTTCAAACCGTTTGCTGCTTGGACAGGCGAACTTCAGCCTGCATGAATGGTTACTACGTTCAGGTTACAGCCGTGCTCAAGAAGCACGGCTTTTCTTTTTCTAGGCAGAAGGGTTCGCACCAGACTTGGACGAACGGCAGGCGATCAGTGACCGTTTCGACGACCTGTGACTCGCGATACACCGCCAATGCGATCATGAAGCAGGCGGGTATCAATCACCATTTCTGAGCGGCTTCTCCATGGTCAGGCCAGGATGAAGTCGAGTGTGACCACTTCGCCGGCCGGAACCCCCAGCGCGAGGTTTGCCGCAACCTGAGCCCGTGACGTCACGTCGAGGAGGCGCTGGTACTCCTGGCTCGGCCGGAATGCCTCAAGGTAGCCGGTCTCCCCCCAACGCTCTTCCTCCGCCCAGGCCAGCCAAGCCTCGTAGGGATCGACGCCGGCAGTCTTGAAGACCGCTATCGCTGCTGCGCGCGCTGCCTCCAGCTGCTCGGGCGTCGCTGACGGGTAGTCGAGATCCAGCTTCATGTCCATACCGGCTCCTCAGTTGAAGGGGCCTGACACACGCCCCTTCGCGCGCGCCACCGGCGTCAGCCATTAGGCCCGAGCTCCCTTCGCCCAAGCAAGGGTGTAGAGGATGGCCAGCGCGAACATTCCCCACTGCCCTGCTTCCCACGTCGACAGCAGGAAGAACGGCTGGCTCAGCAGCCCGAAGACGCATGCCCAGCGCGCCAGGCGCGGGCGCCGGTCCTGAGACAGCCACGCCGCGGCCGCGCCGCATAGCAGGATGACCGCCTGATCAGCGCCCACCCGCGGACTCCACCGGTGCCAGCCATCGCGAGGCGGCGGCCGCCGGCGCCAGCCGCCGCAGCTCGGCGTCGTGCGCGATCTCACGCGCGGTCGCTTCCAGTTCAAGCGGATCGACAGTGCGCCAGTGCTGCTGGAGCCGATGCGCGCGAGCTGCAATCCAGGTGGGGTCTTCATGCTGTTCCATGCTGCCAGTCTACCGACAACACTGTATGTTTCAACAGTTGTGCTGTATATTTTTACAGCACTCTAACGAGACCCACGATCATGAAACTGGACAGCGGACGCACCTGCCGAATGAGCGGGCCCGAGGTGGCGGCAGCTACCGCAATGATGCCCAAGGCAGGGCCGGACCAGCCGAAGACGGCTACGGTCGAGATGGACACCGAATGGAGCGGCCGCGTGCTGGTCATGCTGGAGTGCCGCCAGTTCCGACACTACAAGATCACCCATTGGGGATGGACCGTCGTCGACGCCGTTCCGGCCCCACCGTCGGCGCCAGCCGCAGAGGCACAGCAATGACGGGCGCCGCCCTGGGGCATCCAACCCTCCTGCGTGTGCCCGCGTGGTACAGCGACCAGGTGCAGGACGAGATCATCCTGCCGCTGGCGCCCGAGGAATACGACATCGCTCCTGGCGATGGGATCAACGCGCGCTGGGTTGTCACGAGCTCGAGCGGCGCGGTCGTCTACAACGGAATCGGACCCGTGACGGTCCTTCGCTCACCCGCTCCCTTCTGACAGGAGTTCCCCATGCCATGCACCGTGCGACTGATCGACCCACCATCTGCCACGCCGCCCGAGGGCATCAAGGATGCCGAAGCCAGGTTCCGCCGCGAACTCGAGCGGGCACTCGGCGACGACCTCATCGAAGCCCTGCGGGCCTTCAACGCGGCCAGCGAGAGCAATGCCGAGGATCTCACCAAGGACGAGATCAAGTTGGCGGCGCGCTGGTCCGCCGCCTTCGACAAGGCGCGCCAGGCCGGCATGAGGGATCTCGGCGACGCGCAGGAAAGCTATTTCGAGGTGCGCGCCGCAGGCTGACCCGGCGGAGCGGCTGCTACATTCCTTCCGGAATGACGGAACGGAGTGGAGCATGACAGCACAAGCTGAAGCTGCGGGCACGATGCCGCAGCTGCGATGGGCGCGGCAGCTGATCGGCACGGCTTTGGTGGCCCTGCTGAACCCATTCGTCTACACGGGACCAGCCGGCATCTTCGCCTGGATAGTGCCGTGGGCCGTGGCCTTCATTGCCGCCGGCGTGATCTACGGCCTGTATGCCCTCTTCCTCACCTCGCGTGCGCGAGCCGGGTGGCCAAGCAGTTTCTTCATGCTGGCGTGGGTGCTGCTGGCCCTGCAGCTCGCTGGGTACTGGCTCACCTACACGCAGGCCGACAAGCTCCATTCAATGAGTGGAGCGTCTACCGGGGACGTGCCACCGCAGGGGCCACCCAGCCTGAAGCCGTTCCAAGGCAAGCTGGACGGTGAGTGATCAGTTGGCAATGAAGCGCTTTCCGTTCGCATCCTCATAGACGGGCTTTCCGCCGGAGGTCCCCACTTGGCGAGTCATGCCAGGTGGTAGCGAAGGCCCTGCTGGCCGCGGATCGATGAACTGCCGCTCCTGAGCATCGAACACACGGCTCGGCTCCTTGACCACCTGACCGCTGGCATCCACGGTCTGGCCGCCTTGTACTGCGATGAACCGGTTTGCCGGATCCGACTTGCCCTTCAGCGCCAGCAGCGCGGACTGAGCCTGCTGGCGCTGCGTTGTCGTCGCATTGGGGTCCAGCAGCACATTGCGCAGTTGCTCTTCCTGCGCGGCCGCTCGCGTCTGGAAGCCCTGGGCCGTCTGCTCCAGGCCGAAGCGATCACGTGCCAGCTGGGCGGCCGCGGTCTGCTGGGCTCCTTCGAGCGCGAGACGTGCGTCCTGTCGCTGGTTCTGGCCAGCCTCCTGCGCCGTCGTGCGCGCCATGTCAGCCGCGGCGCCGATGCGCGCACGTTGCGTGGCACCGCCCTGTTCCATCTCGGCCTGGCGCATCTGTGCGCGCTGGGCGAGCGGTGCGGCAGCGGCCTGCAGCTGCGCTTGATAGACCGCCGCGCCCGATCGGCCAGGGCTTGCACCCCGCGCCGCCGCCGTGCGCAGCGCCGCCGAGTCGTTGAAGTCGGCATTGCGGTTGGCGTAGTCGACCGGACCGATCATCCCCAGGCCGGGCGTTGCGGGCACGCCGATTCCTTGGCGCGCCTGCTCGATCGACGCCTGGGACAGCGCGCGCGAAGCGGCGGCATCCCGGTTCATCTGCGCCACGCGATCGCTCGAGGCGGCTTGCGCCGGCGGGAAGCCTGCTGCCTGCGGTGCGGGACTTGCGGCAGCCGCCGCACCTGGTGCGGGGGCCGCGATAGCCAACGGAACGCCGCCCGCTTCGGAAGCGGCCGCTTGCGGCGCAGGAGCCGGCGTGCTCGGTTGCTGGGCACGCGGCGTTGCGCCGGCCGCGGCGGGCGCTGCCACCGGGACAGGGGACGTCGACGGCGCAGCTGCGGGCGTGGCGCTCACCCCGAAGAGGCCCTGCCCGAAGCCCTTCGCAGCGTCGTATGCAGCGCCGGCTGCGCGCGTGCCCATGTCGATGGCCGGCGTGGTGATCACGCCCAGGCCGCCCGCAGCCGCCTGGCCAACCGCATTGGCGTACTGGCCACGGTCCCAGGCATTTCGAACGGACTGGCCCACCGCCTGGTTGTTGTCGGCGTAGGAGAGCGACGGCGCTGGCGCCGCGGCAGGTGCCGCCGGCGCGGAGGGCGAAGGTGTTGGCATGCCGGCGGTGGCGGCCTGCGCCAGCCTGCGCTTCTGCTCATCATCGACCAGGCCGCCGTCGGCATAGCCCCGGCGGGTCTGAAAGCCCAGGCCGGGCCCGGCCGCGCGCGCCGGCTTCATGCCAGGTCGGAAGCCGCGTGCAGCCACCTCGCCGCCGTCGGCGAAAAAGTATTCCGGCCTGGCCTGGGCAACCGGCGTGTGCGTGGCCTCGCGCGCCGCGTCGAGCACCTGCGCGCCGAGGGCATGGACCTGCTCCGGTGGCACTTCGAATTCACCATTGCTCAGCCGCACCGGCACACCCGCCGAGGTCGCTCCGCCGGCGGGACGCCGCGCGCCCGGGAAGCCGCGGCCGGCCGCCGCCAGCGCTTCAGCGCCGATCTTGGCCGTGCTGTCGGCGGGCATGATGAACGTGCCGGCGGGAACCTCCTTGGAGATACTGTCCGAGGTGCCGGAGCCAGGCCCGCGAACCATGCCGCCCGCCTGCTTTGATGGCTTGAAGCCGTACATGAGGTGTCCCTTCTCAGATTTCTTCGGATGCGTCTTGCGCGAAGGCCATGCCGAGATCGGCCAGCAGCTCGGGCACATCGACGCGCGGCACGATGACGCACGCCCCGAGGATCTGCTGGCACTGCTCCAGCTTCATGTCGAGGCCGGCGGCCTCGCAGGCTGCATGCATCACAGCGGGGTCATCCAGCAGTGCAGCCATGTCCTCACCCACCGCGCCGCTGGAGAGCCACCAGATGCCCTCATCCGCGTCGGCCAGGCGTCTGGGGAACATGCCTGCACCAGCTGGGCCAGCCAGGCTCTCGCACAGAGCGCGAGCCTGCGCCACGAGCGCGTCAGGGACGATGAGAGTGCGTAGAACGTAGTCCATCGTCAGGCTCCCATCTTGCTGCGGATCCAGGCCTCGCCGAGGGAGATCTGCTGGGCCGTCAACGGTGCGTTGGACGCGACTTCGATGTGGGCATAGATGCGCCCCGTGAAGTAGTTGGCCGTCGTGTTGCCGCGGCGAAAGATGAAGTGCGGAAAGGACCCAAACGGGGAGCTTCCTCCACCTCCGGGCGCCACGGCAGATTGGTCCTTGTTGAGCCGAACCGTCGCAAGGTCGCCGACGACGCCCGTGGTCACGACAACATCCCTGCCACCAATCAGCCGAGTGGCGTCGGTCACAGTTGCTTCCGCGACATTGCCGAAGTTCACGAGGCTGCGATATCGATTGCGACCGCTGTCGGGCGAAATCACGAGCGCGTGCGTCCCGACATTGTTGTCGCGGTTGACCGAGATCTCCCGGATGATGGCGGTGATCGGGTTGCTGAGACGCTGCACCCCGGTGAAGGTCGTCAGGCGGCCGAAGGCGCTGTAATCGATGTTGCCCAGAGACTGGAGAAAGTCGTCAGTCCCATCAGCATCGGCGTACCACCCATATGCGTCCTGTTGCCGCAGCGGCCGGGCGGTGGAGGTGGCCTGTTGAAAGTGATTGCCCGGAACTTCTCTGACGGATATGGCTGAAACCGAGAGCGTTCCTTGGTCGCCAGTTCCATTGCCAAGTAACAGTGAGCTTGCGACCGTGGTCGCTTGGAAAACAAATCGGAAGGCAGTATTTGCGGCTACGGTCTTCTGATACAGCACAGTGCCGAAGCCATCGTTCTGATTTCGGGCAAAGACCACCACCGGTTGTTGCGAGCCGATGTTGCCCACAACTTCATAGGAGCGACCCACAACCGTAGTAAGAGGGGTGAAGGCACGAACCGTGGACCCGCCGGATGCCGTGCCACTGACGGTGATGACATTTCCCGCAGTGCTGACCGTACTGGCATAGCCCGATGGTGGCTGGAACGCATTGACCGCGACTTCCGGCCCGCGAGCTAGGCCGGATTTCTGGTCCAGAACAAGACCCAGCGGATTCGTCGCCGCAGCAGCAGACGCTTCACCCGTGTTGTCTTGATACAGCGCCTCAGCCCGATCAAAGCTGAGCATGTAGCCGCCCTGCCCCTGACCAAACAGCGCGGCGCGCACCTGAGCATCGAGGTTGCCAAGCCGCATGCCCGGAGGCCGGGCACCGCGGCCACGCCCGAAGGCGTGCATCGAGGAAACACGCTGCATGGTCAGGCCACCGCGCGAGCTTCCGCAATGACCGTCACCGCCGTTGCGACTTGATCACGGCGGCGAACGCCAATCTGGCTGGCATTGGTGATGCCGTCGATCAGGCGCGTGTAGCCAGCGGGGATTGGCACGCTCGGGCCGGAGCCGCGGTTGTATTCGATGTCAACCGCATCCGAGCGAGTGTTGATGATTTCCAGCGCTGTGCACGCTTGCGCGGGGAAGGTCGCAAAACCCGAACCTCCAGCCGCGGGCGTCGATACGGAGATGGAAGTGACCGTGTAAAGCTCACGGCCGACGTTGGCGTCCGAGGCCGGCGTAACGCTGAGCGACGTGGCTGCGGTCTTCGCTCCCAACGAAGCAGGGAACTTACCAACCAGCACAACGACTTGTTGCACAAGCCGCTTGAAGAAGGACATGAACGAGAACGTGCCAGTGTCGCTGGCGGCAACGGCATCGTCTTGCTTGCCAAATGCCGTGTTCAGCGCAGCCAGAGTGGTCTCCGTTGCCCCACCGGCCCCTACCAAGGTGAGGTTGGCCGCCGAGGGAGCTGCCCCCAAATCAGTATTGGTCGAATCGTTGCGCCAGATTGATGCATCGGTCGTCGGAGTCGACGTGCTGACGTTGAGTACCCTCACGCAGGTGATGGTGTCGCCCACCGAGGCGCCGGCAAACGCGGTCTTCACCACATACGTGGTCAGCACCACCTCCCGGTCGACACCAGCCGAGCCGCCGACCAGGGACACAGGCAGCGGGGTTGCGGTGCCGATGGCCTCCCCCGTGGCCGGGTCGAGGAGCACCACCGGCAGCTGCGCGCGCGTGCGGCCGGGCTGGCCGGGAACGGGGATTTCGATGGAAGCCATGGGCGCACCTCGGGAGATTGAGTTGCGGCCCATTCTTCTGACGGCTCACGCTGCCGTCGAACCCTAGAGGGGGGATCAGTCGTCCTGGCCGCTGTAGCTCGCCTGGGCGTTGATCGCGTTGATGCCGGCTGAGGCCATCGAGGCCGCCGCCTGCAAGGCAGCGAGGGCGGCCTTCACCTTTTCCTCGATCGACGTGAGGACGGCTGACTGGTTGGCCTGGCCGACCTTTGCCGCCAGCTCTGCATTCCCCAGTGCGAGACGAATGCGCGGATCCAGCGCGGCGACCTGAGCGGAGTAGAAGGCAACCAGCGCCTGGGCACCGCGGGTGCGGAGGTCGGCCAGGCCGGTGGCCAGGCGCACAGCGATGTCCGGCGCCTGGGCCAGCGCTGTCATGTAGCGCAGCGCCGAGTCCATGGCCGCCTGACGCTGGTCGATGACCGTCCGCACCGCGAAGCGCACGTTCTCGAGTTCGGCCTCGAACTGCTTGATCGCGATGTCGCGACTTTGGGCGGCAAGCTGCCCAGCGGCGGCGAGCCGCACCTGCTGGACCTGGGCCGCCAAAGGGCCCGACGGAAGCGGGAAGCCACGATCTGCCCAACTGGCCACGGACTCTTCCTCGGCGCGCAGCATCTCGGCGGCTATGCGGGATCGATCACGCTCCCAAAGCGCCACCTCCACCGCGACCTTGATTCCCGAGCCTCCGTCTCGCACCGCCCGATCGCACCAGTCGAGCATTTCGTCGTAGAGGGCGAAGCGCGGGAAATATGTGCTGATGATCGACCCGAAAGAGTCCCGCATCATGGCCAGGATCTCTTCCTTCGATGACGAATACAGGGCCTCTTGATCGCTCGCGTCGTCCAGGGAGATCGTCGGCACCTCCGGCAGAGCCAGATCCGGCACAGCCGCCGTCTGCACCGTGGGCACCGATTGGCCCATCCCGATGGCGGTGTTGGCCCAGGTCGAAACCTCGGCGTATTTGTCCGCGGCCTCCTTCCACATGTCATTGATGACGCCGGCCGTGAAGGCGGCGGCAACAGAGGAGCCGTTGTAGGTCACTGCCATTTTCAGATCCTTCTCGCGAGGTCGACCACCTTGAACATCACGGTGTCGAGTTCGAAGTCCGCGCCCTCCTCGTTGTAGAGCTCGAAGGTCGCATAGTTGAAGCGCAAGCCCTTTCCGGGCGTCACCCGCTGCTGCCGCAGCGCCGGGTCGCTGCTGCGCGCGGCATAGGTGTAGGCACCGTCGCCGGTGATCACCTTCAGGAAGAGCCTCCCTGCCGACGACACGCCGAGATAGCAGGCCTCGACGCTCTTCTGCTGCTGGTTGCCGAAGTCCAGCGTTCCAAGACCGAGGGCAGCGCGAATGGGCAGGCCGTCGTCCGTATCCCCGTCGAGGGCGAAAAGGCCCCCTGCCCGTGCGCCGTAGTGCACGCCGCCGATCCGCGCGAAGCTGTTGAAGCCATACCCGGTGTATTCGGTCGTGCTGCCGCTGTCCAGGTTGACGACGAAGACCAGGTCGCCATCGCCCGGAACTGTGATGGCTGCTCCACTGCGTGCGTAGGATCGAATGACCGCTTCGAAGACCTGCTGCGCGGCGAAGCTATCGCCGGCCGTGGCCGCGCCCAGGATGGCGGCATCAAGCAGCACATGCGCCTGCACCGCTGCCCAAACATGCCCAGCGCTGTTGACGATGACCGCGAGAACCGCAGTGCCGGTCAGGCGGCTTTCTGCGCCACCCAGCGACAACATCGAAGCCCGGCTGTTTCCTTCCCACGCATTCAGCGTCACCTCCAGCGCGGGCAGCTGCAGGACCGCCTCCGCATAGGGATGGTCCGCGAAGAGCGTGGCCAGGGGCCGCAGCTCCAGCGCCAATTGCGCGACCTCCCCCGTCAGCGCGTGAGCGGTGAACAGAGACAAGGGGCACTGAACGTTGAACGAAGCCCAGGAGGGCTGCAGAGGCTGTGAGGCCAACTGGATCTGCAGGGGCACGACGACGCTGAGGGCCGCATAGAGATGCTCTGCCAGTATCAGCGCCAGGGGCGGCAGTGAAATGTCGAAGGTGGCATTCTGGTCGCTCGTGTCCAGCGAGGCGGCAACGATCGATGGATCCTGCACACGATCGCCGGCGGCATACAGTGACGCCTCAAGCCAGGCGACGCCACTGGACGGCGTCGGCGAGACGTAGACCTCGCTCTCGTCGATCAAGTACCGGACGACGCCCTCCTCACGCGCGATCTTGAAGACGGTTCCGCTCTGGTAGTAGCCGACGACGGCCTTCAGAATCCCGGCCTCCATCACACGCGCGGTCCCGCGCGTGAGATAGAACGCATGATCGATGTTGATGCCGGGGTAGTCGGCCGGCGCCGGCGAAGAGCACAGGCCCGCGATCACGCCAGAGACCGACGCCGCCACCTTGAACTGAACGAACCCGTCACCGTCGATGAAGGCAATCGACCGTCCGCCAGCATTCCAGCCGACGTTGGGATCGACGACGTACTCATACCCCGTGCCGTAGATGGCTTCGCTGGCGGGCACAGCAGCATGCTGCACGAGGACCTGCTGCTCACTGCACACGTACTGGCCAGGCGTATACGAGAGCGACGAGGGACTGCTGCTGTTGGAGGTGCCGTCGCTGTTGAGGATCACGGTGCCGCCGGTGGCCACCCATCGGCACACGGTCCGCGTCTCCACGCTCGTGTATGCGGCGCGGCCGGCCACCGCGGGCTGCAGCAGGATCTGCGTCGCTCGCAGCACGCGGGTGGAAGTCTTCAGGAGGTCATTGCTCATTGGGGGCCTCGATGCGGCAGTCCGTCACCCAGGGCGTCATTGGGAACGCTGGCGCCGGTCGCCCGTCGCGCTGGAGCAGCGTAATCCTCGAGAAGTCGCCGAGCACGTACTGCTCAACGGCAGGATCAGGCGCCGGCGCGCCCTTGGCGATGGTGGCCCACCGGCGCCACGTCTCCCCAAGGTCATCGCTCGCGTACAGCGAGTGTTCCCCGTCGTAGAAGGGACAGATCAGCGTGTCCCTGTCCCATCCCGTGATGACACCGGTCCGATACGTGGGCTGGGGCAGCTCTGCGACGAACGTCAAGCCGGCGCCGTCCGAGGTGTAGGCCTTCTGGGGCCGCAGCCATTCGTCCAAGCCACCGGTCACGGGCGAATAGCTGACCAGCGCCGCGCCTTTCATGGCCACCATCGAAAGGCTCTCACGCCATACCGTCGCCGAGCGGACAGGCCCATCGGCAAGCTCCACAGACGCGCCGATTCGAACGCCGTCGCTCAGATCGATGCTCCCGACCTTCAGCTTCCAGCGCACCTCATAGGCCTCGGCCGTGGTGCCGATCGCGTAGGGCACGACACCGACCATCACCGCCTTCGTGCCGCTGATCGGGGCGGCCCAGAAGGATGCGTACGCGGCGCCGATGTCGAACCCAGCGCTGACCGTCAGTGCGCGCAGCGCCGCCAGTTCGCCGACGCAGAAGTCGTTGTGCTCGACCTGCTGCCACGTCAGCCCACCATCTCGGCTGCTGGTGAAAACGAGTCCCGGGCATGCTTCATCGGCCGAATCGAGAGCGCGCAGGTACCGGTCCACGCGCAGCAGCTGACCGGGGGCCAGCGTCATCAGGTCGTGTCCGTGGGGCCGGTGGCCCGGCGCATAGAGCGCGGCGCCGGTGGTGAAGGTGCCGCGCCCGTCATCGTGCAGGTACACCGGCAGCGGCTCGTCCTCGCCGATCGCGGTCCATGCAGCCCCTGCGTAGAAGGCCGGACCTGCCGCGGTGGGCCGATAGCCGCCAGGCACCTGGGTCGATGCGGTCAGATAGCCTGCCGGGCTCGCCTGGACATAGGTGTAGTAGTCGGAGAAGCGCCGGCCGTCGCGCGTGCGCTCGATCGCCGTGTCGATCACGGTGTAAGAACCGAAGGCGGGGTTCTCAAAGACATGGGTGCCCGCGGCCTTTGACCGCGCGGCAATTCCGTACTGGCGGCCGAAATACGCAAGCTCAGAGGTGACAAAGCCGCCATCCTCTGGCGCAGGCCCACGGCGCGAGAAGCGGCCCCTTCCCGTATCGGAGGCCACAATGGTGGGCACGTCTCCGATGTTGCCGAGCGCGAACGCCTGCAGCGGTCCGCCCGTCCTGACGACGTCGATGAAGTCTCCGACCCGGCGCACGAGGGCGTCGCCACGGCGCCGCGTCAACACCGGCGTGGGCCCGCCCATCATCCGGGCCAAGTGCGCGCCGTCGCTCGTGTAGCCATTGCGGAATTTGGGAAGCTGCGGCATCTCTCACACCACCTCGACGGCGCCAATCACGCTTGTCCAGAACTCAGAGGCAGAGCCTTCCTCCTGGCCAATGTCGACATAGTCGACGAGCATGGACACACCACCTGCGGGCACGGCATAGCACTGGAGCGAGAACACGGTCGAGGTCGCTTCCAACGGCGCGGCAGGGAGGTCAATGGTGAAGGCGCTTCCGCTGTCTGGCTCGTAAAGGCAGCGCGCTCCGGTCTCGTCCCAGGTGATGCGAAGCGTGAACGGCTGAGTGCCCGCATTTGGCGCCGGCGTGCTGACGGATCCGCCGCCGTCGTAGGAGCAACGGCGCCGTACGTTTGAAGCACCAGGGCTGAGCCGGACCTGCACATATTCAGCACCGTTCTGGATGCTCAACGCGAGCCCATCCTGACCAATGCTCGCTACTTGGAACTGGGCCCGGACCTCGAGCGTCAGGGGCGCTGCCGAGGGCAGCTCCAGCGTCAACGTGTGGTCGAAGGAAGAGGAGGTCTGCGGATAGGCCATCAGAACCCCTCGGATCGAGCCTCAGCCTGACCTGCTCCGTTGAGGACCAAGCCATAGGTCGAACTTGCCCCCGCTTCGGAGACCCAAGCGGGCGGCGTGCCCAGCCCCTCTACGACGTTGGGCACTCGACCTTGAATGGGCGTGTTCGCGGCCCCCACAAAGTCGTCGCGGACATGAATTGCGAGTGCCATCTCGACGCTACGCCATCGGCATCGTGATGGCGCCGGAGTCGATGGTCTGAACGGCATTCAGCACCAGGTTGACGCTGCTCATGTTGAGCTGCGCACCTGCCGTGCCGCACGAGCCTTGGAGCCGCACGGCCGTGCTCGAAGCTGCACCGGTGTCGTCCGGCCGGACCCAGCGAAAGTGCGTCGCGGTGCCTGTGGCCACGACAACGCCGCCCCACATGTCGCCACTGGGCTTGCTCATGGTCTGCCCGACCGCGTCGTCGAGCTCCAGACCGGAGCCGTCGCCGTTCAAGCTCACGGTCACCAACAGCGTGCCGGTGGCGGCGTCATCGGCTCCGGCCGGCGCCGAACCGCCGTAGATCCGGATGATGCCGCCCGACAGTGCCGACTTCACGGATCCGCCGCTGAGGATGGCAGCGGCCAGGCCGGTGGAAATTTTCGTGGTCATGTGGAGCCTCAGTCAGAAGTGATTGCGATGCCAGCGACGACGGTCAGCACGTCGCCGATGGCCGGCTGCTTGGGTGTCGTGAACCGCGCGATCGAGCCCAGGCGGCCTGTGGTCGCGCCCTTCGCGGCCGCGGAGACCAGAAATGCCCCGTAGAGCGTGCTGGCCGCCGTGAACGTGAAGCTAGCCTTCGCGGCCGAGTTGTCGGCCAGGCCGGCAGCCACAGCGCCCGGCGTCCAATGCACGCGGGTGGCCGCGCTGTAGCCGGTGAACTCGGAGGCCAGCGTCGCCACGTTGGATGCACTCACGTCGCTCGTGGGTGTGTAGTTGCCGGCATAGATCCCCAGGTACCAGTCCGCGCTGGCAGTCGCGCCAGCGAATGCGGCCCCTACCAGGTAGTTGAGGCCCTCGACCGGAATGAGGTTGTGCACCTCGTCCAGGTCGATGATCCGCATGCGCCCGCTCTTGGCCGGCCGGCAAAGCTGCGTGCGGTACGTAAATCCCGCTCGAGCCAGCGCGGGGTGGTTTTCAGAGGTCACTGGATTGCTCCTTGCGGACGAGCTCCGCTTCGATGAAAGACGTCGCGCGAGCCATCGATGCGCCCGAGCCAAGACGTGACGTGACGACGTGCAGGTTTCCGTCCTGCTCACGATGCAAAGAGGCGCCATATGCCGCCGGGCCGAAGAACATCGCATCCTGCTGGGGCGTCTTGACGGCACCCGAACCGTCGCCCACCACGAGCCCTTGCGGACTGCCCCAGAAGGCGGTCAGTTGGTCCGGGGAGGTCCCGCCTGACCCCGGAATGCCGCCGAACGGAAGCACCGGCACCAATGCGCCTCCGGACAGATCGGGAAGCCAGTAGGTCTTGTCGGCGGCGATGTAGATCCCGCCGCCTGCGGCGCTCTCGACGGGCTGGACGACCGAGATGGGCGCGGGGAAGGGGATGAATCCGCTGGCGGCGTCATACAACCCGTAGTTGTAGGGCCGGGAGAAGTACAGGACCGCTCCCGCTGCCACGAGCATGCGGCCCTTGAAGTGCCGCACGATGGATCCCGGCGGCATACTCGCCGTCTGGCCCGTCCGCAGCCGCTTTCCGCCCTCCGTCGGTGCCACCACGAGGAAGGCCCCTGCGCTGGAGGTCTGCACCAGCGAAAGCACATCACCGTCGGGCCCGGAAAGGTAGAGGTTCACCGAACGCCCTGCCAGGCCTGGCGCATCCAGCACAAGCCCGCCGGCGGCGGGCACGCTGATCTGCTGGATGACCGTCGCTGCCGACTCGCCGGCATCGCCTTGGACGGTGAAGGCGTAGAGGTAGAGCCCCGCTCGCAGCGCACCGGCCGTGAGCTGCAGAGCAGGGGCACTGCTCAGGCCGTCGGTGGCAACCGGCAGATCGCTGGCGCCGATGAGCCGCCGCACCTCGTGCTGGTTGGTCCAGTAGACGGCCCCGTCTGCCCCCGATGAGTACGAGACCGGGGCCGATGCCATGCCCCCGCGCACGATCGTCGCGCGCAGCCCGGAGCCCTCCGGATCCAGCCGCGTCAAGGCCCCGTCCAGCACTGCCAACCCGAATGCCCCCGAAGGGTCCGCCCAGATCGAATGTGCAGAGGCGGCTTCGACCGCCACGGTCTGGCCGCGCCGCCGCTTTGCGAAGCCCTGTGCGGAGAGGTCGACGTTCTGGGCAGCGTGCAGGAACGTGCGCCGCCCGGCCTTGTCCGAGACGCCGAGGCGCGCAAGATCCAGCCGGTTGTTCAGGCCTGGCGCGATGCTTCCGAGATTGAAGTCCCGCATGTCAGAGCCAGAACGCCTCGGTGTGATGGTCCATGTCCGCGCGCGCATCCTTGCGCAGATCCGCATCCGGCCTGCTGCCGAAGTAGGCAGTGAAGGCCACCTCTTCGCGCGCCGCGCGTGCCGCGTCGAAGGTGTCGGCGTCCTGGTTGCTGTAGGCGCGATGGAGCGCCCAGTGCACGAGGAAGCGGTGATGTACCGGCGCGATCTCCGGCGTGTCGGCGCCGGCGGAAAGGACGGCGGCCGGCAGGCGGTAGCCCTCCAGCGTCAGCGTGTAGTCGCGCTCGACGGCGCCGCCGAGCACCACCTGCGTGTCCTCCACGATCAGGCGCGCGGGCACGCCCGGCCGTGTCCGCCAGCCGGCGTCGAACCGGTCCATGCCATCGCGCGAGACGATTCCAAGCTCTGAGGCGGGCGCCGACAGGTCGGACACCTGCAGCGTGGCGTGGGTCACCTCGAACAGGCCCGTGAACGGGTAGGTGCGCCCGGCGGCAGTGGTGACGTTGATCGCGGGAGCCGAGCCGTACAGCAGGCGCCGGCGCACGGCCGCTTCCTGCTGCGCCTCATTCAGCCAGCCCTTGACCAGGTCGTCCGCCCAAAGGTAGGGCTCCGCCTTGTCGCCAGCATCCTGCCGGAACGATGCGATGAGCTCGGCCAGCGTCACGTCAGCGCACCCCGAACTGCTCGACGGCCGTGCTCACCTGTTCGCGAAGCGCCTGCACGGCCTTGCGCTTGTCCAGCTTCAGCTCGTACTTTTCGGCGTAGTCGGCCAGCGCATCCTTGTCCCAGGTGCCGATCGAGGCCAGCATCTGCTCCAGCTCCTGACGCTGCGCTTCCGCCTGGCGGCGCGCCTCGTTCTCCCGGGCCTGCGCTTCTTCCAGCGCGGCCTGGTTGGCCGTGTCGTTGGGCGTGCTCGACGTGTCGCCGGAGGCCGCTTCCCCGGTCGCGCTGCTCTGCCCTTCAGTCCCTTGGGCGCCGGCAGCACCCTCGGTGGACGCGAGAGTGGCACTGGCGGAGGATTCGGCAGAAGCAGCCGCCACGGTCACGCGGTCGAACTCGGCGAACCTCAGCAGCTTGGTCGCGATCCTGGCCGGCACGAACCGGATCTGGCCCGGCGCCCACGTGGCGTTGAGCAGAGGGTCCGGGTACGGCTTGCGGCCGTTGTACTGCACGCGGTCGAAGTCGGTCGACATGAGAGATCCTTGAGGAAAACAGGCCGGTCAGAGCCGGCCTGTTGGGTTGCGAACAGGCGCGCTGCGCCCGCGTCAGGCGACGCCTTCGCTGATGCCTTCCAGCACCACGTCGACCCGCGATGCCTTCGCATTCGCCGCGCCGCCGGTGGTGAGGATCAGGTAGGCGTCCTTGGGCAGCGTCACCGGCGCGTTGGCCGTGGCGTTGCGCAGACGCGCGGCAGCAGACGCAGCGAGCGCGGTACCGAAGTAGGTCGCCGACTGCGGGACGATGGAACTGTCGACACCGTCCACATACTCGAAGCCGACGCTGAGCGTCACGTTGGCGCTCATCGGCGTCGAGACGATCACCTGGCTGTCGTACAGCAGGGTACCGGCCGGGATGACGCCGACGCGGACCTTGTCGCCCGAGGCGATGGCAGCGGCGGAATCGCTGTTCTCCAGCGCGCCGGCCGCGTTGGTGGTCAGGACATAAAGCAGTGCGTTGAGGTTGCCCCAGGGCGTGGAGCCCAGGTTGTTGCGGTGGGGCATGGTCTTGCGCGTGATGGTGGCCATGGACTTCTCCAGAGATTGGGCTACGGTCCCGCCCCGAGCGGATCGGGGCGGTGGGGGCGATTACGAGCGGGCCGCGATGATGGGCACCGCGGTGTCCACGGCGATCACGCCGTGGTCGGTGTAGTGCATGACACCGCCGCCTTGATCCACGAGCCAGCGCACCTTGGACAGGCCCATGATGGCGCCGATCAGCAGCTCCATCTTGTCGCCGTGGTCGAAGTCCTTCTCGCTCCAGAAGAACGGCATGCCGCCTTGGTCGCCCTTCGCGGCCGCGAAGGCCTGCGCCAGCGCCTGGCCGCCCAGCAGCAGCGCACGATCGACCGCGAAGGTGGTTCCGAACGACGCGGGCACCACGACCTGGCTCTCCGCCTCGCTGGTGTTGCTGGCGGCGTAGTTGATCGTGTCGCCCGCGTAGAAGCGGATCGGCTTCGGCATCTTGCAGATCAGGATGCCGTTCCACAGGCCCACCTCGCCCAGGAAGAGCGGGTGCTGTTGGGCCTTCGAAGCCCGCGCCAGCGCGTTCGCCTGGAACTGGCGGAAGCTGGGGTCCTGCGCGAACTTGTGGTACTGCGCGGGCGACACCAGCATGATGCGCAGCGGCGAGTCGTCGGCCACCACGTCGCCGGGAATCTTCACGGCCGGGGGAGGCAGCGCGATCGACTCGATCATGGTGCGCACGGCATCCACCACGTCCATGGTGAGCATGTCCGTGGTCTGCAGGTCCACCTCGCCCGCGTTGATCGTGAAGGGCTTCACGGTGCCGGAGTCGGCGATGAAGTGGCGGTTCTTCGTGGGCGCCTTCACCGTGTTCACCGCGATGGCAGCGAACTTCGGATGGGAGGCCAGCGGCACGCGCCACTCGATCGTGTCGTTGAAGCCCCGGGCGCCGGCAAGGTGCATCAGGGTGGCCTGATCCTGGTAGGAGTCCATCAGACTCTGGGCGATCGGGCGCCCCAGCCGACGGAACTCCACCGGGCTGCGCAGGCCGGTCATGGTGTCGCCCAGGTCCACGGGGAAGCGCGCCTGATTGACACGCACCCGGGACTTGTCGAGCGAGATACCCACGCCCTTGCCCTCGGCCATTTCGCTGCCCATGATCGGGTAGCTGTTCACGGGCTGCACGAAGTGGAACTCCACCTCGTCGCCGCGGCCGCGCGACAGGTCCACCGTGCGGACGATGGGCATGTCGGTCGTGGTCTGGTTGCGCACGGTCGAGGCCACGCCGGCCTCGCCCTGGGGCATCTTGCCCACCATGCGGTTGAGCGTGCTGTTGCGCTGCATGGACTGCGCGAACAGCCCGGCAGCTTGGACGAATTGCGCATTGGACGAGCCAGCGGCAATGGCGGTCTTGGTCATTGCAGTCTTCCTTCGAAGGGATGGGGCAGCCTCATCACGAGGTGGCCTGCGGGTTCAGGGTCAGACGCTGTTCATCGCGCGTTCGATCTGCGCGGGTGTCAGCGCCTGCATGTGGGTCAGCAGCGATTTCGGGTCCTCGGCCAGCTTGTTCAGACGTTCGCCTTCGCTGCCGGTGGTGCCGTCGCCCGTCAGATCCGACAGGCTGTTGGGCACGATGGGCTGCGCCTGCGCCGCGGCTTTCGCCTGGGCCACAGCGGGGCTTGCAGCGGCCGCGGGGGCTGCTGGAGCCGGCGCGGCGGCGGGCTTGGCTTCGGACTTGAAGGCCGAGAACACGTCGACCACATCCGTGGCGGCGCCGCTTTTCAGCGTGTTTTCGATGGCGCCCCGCAGGAAGGCAGGCTTTCCGGCCAGCCAGTCGCGGAACTCGGCGGATTCGTAGACCTCGTCGGCGTCCGGGTGGGCGCCGTAGATGGCCTCGCGGTGCGTCTGGGCCGCGGACTTGGCCGCGCTTTCCTGCAGCGGCGCCACGTGCTTTGACAGTTCTTCGCGCAACTCGGCGCGGACCTGGTCGCGCGCCTGGTCGGTCAGCGCACGGATGCCCTTGGCGATCCCCTCCTCGGAGAAGTCGCCGAACAGGGCCGCATCCGCGCCCTGCCCCACTGCGGCAGCTGCCACGGCGGCGTTCTTGTCGGCCTGGGTCGGCGCTTGGCCAGCGTCCGCACGGGCCTGCGCTGCGCCCTGGGCTCGCCCGAGGTTGGCGGCCTGGGCTGCGTTCAGCTGGGCGACCTGGTCTCGCAACTGCGCTGCCTCGGCGCGGGCCCGGTCGCGTTCCTCGCGTGCAGCGACGAGCTTCTCGTACGGGATGGTGTAGTCGCCCGACTTGCTCGCGATGGGTGCCGGCTTCTCTTCCGAGGAGCTGGGTGCCGCCGCGGCCGGTGCAGGGGAAGCCGCAGCCGGTGCGGCAGCCGTGGGCGCAGCGGCGGGTGCAGCACCATCAGCAGGTGCGGCTGCGGGCGCTGCAGGTGCAGCAGGGGCCTGCGCCTCCGGCGCCGGTGCGGGATTGGGTGCGGATGCGCCTTGACCCTGCGATGCGTCCGCATCCAGGTTCAGGTCGCCCGCGAAAGCGGCGTTCAGCAGTTGCTGAGCTTCGGTCGTCATGTGCTCCACCGTCCGGACGTCCATCCGGCATGAGGTTTGAGAACACCACGGCATTCGAGGGCCAGGCGGGGCCGAAGCCCCGCCGTGCACTCTCCAGCTATGGGAGATGCCTCGCGCTCTTTCGAGGGAGGCGCCGGCTCTCACGAGCGGGCTGCTTCACGATCTGCTTTCGCTTCACGCTTGGCGCTACTGTGCAGGCTATGGCGCGGCCGACGAAACCCTACAGGGGGGTAAAGGCCGCCGCGGCGCTACCCACGGCGGGCGCGACGGTGACGGGCCTGGTTGCGGCGCTTGCGCGCCATGCGCTGCACATGGCGCACAGTCCAGCCTGGACCGTCCGGGTAGCCAGCGCGACGGCTGCAGCGATGGCGCGCCCACCACGGCCCGA
Organism: Pseudacidovorax sp. 1753; assembly: GCF_040544975.1. Taxonomy (NCBI): domain Bacteria; kingdom Pseudomonadati; phylum Pseudomonadota; class Betaproteobacteria; order Burkholderiales; family Comamonadaceae; genus Pseudacidovorax; species Pseudacidovorax sp. 1753. The sequence continues at coordinate 48,945 of NZ_JBEPKY010000002.1, forward strand.
ACGAAGGCTCCGCGTGCCAGGTCGTGAGCGGTGCCGGTGTGCTGGCATTGACCTTCGTCGCGGTGGCAGGCTCGAGGCTGCTTCTGGCCGGTGAAGGAACGATGAGCGACGTCGGGATGGCTGCTGCTGCGAGGCCGGCGGCCAGGACCCCGGCGATGGATGGGCGAAGTGAACGCATGGTGGACTTCCGGCTGATGATGGGCAGCCGATGCTCTGTCCATCACCACCCGGCGCCGAGCCCTACAGGGGTCAGGCCAGATTGTCGGAAGTCCGTGCCGTTTCGATCCCTCGCATCCCCGTGCCATCAGCTGGCGGTCGTGGCGGGAACGTGGGGCTCGTGTTCTCGTGCACCGGTGGCGCAGCTGCGGCCGCCTCTTCCGCGGCCGCGGGCTCGGCCGGGCCCTGGCCCTGGATGTACGGGCTCTTGATGTTCATCGCGGCGGTGACGGCCGGCGTGGGGAAGTTGGGATCGTCGCCAGCGGGTGTCGGGCGCTGATACCCCGCCCCTTGCATGATGGCATCGGCGATCGGCGCGATCATCGGCATCTGCGCCACCTGAGCACCGCCCTGCATCGCCGCGAAGGCGGCCTGCACGCCGGTCTGCACGGCCTGGGCCATGAGCTGGCGGATCTGCGCATCGGTCAGCCGTTCCTTGTTGGCCAGCTCCCGCTCTTTCAGATCGTGCATCAGCTCGGTCTTTACCTGCTCGCGAATGGCGTTCGGATCGGCCTGGCCCTGCTGCAGCGCCCGGGTCACGGCCTCGACCACTTCCCGCTTGCGCGGCAGATCCATCAGGTCGACCATGAAAGGCACGATCACCTGCTGCAGCGCCGGCGGGGCCGACTTCCCAACCTCGGTCAGCGCGGCCAGCTGCTGGGCCCGGAAGCTGCTGGTCGTGGGCACATCTTCCAGCGCCACCAGCAGGCGGGCCCGCTGAACATCGTTCGACAGGTACACCTCGCCTGTGGCGGGGTCGCGTTCTTGCACGTTGAGCATCACCGTGCGGGAGGGCTTGAGCGTGTCGCCCTCGATGACCACGGTTTGCTGGTCGACGCCGATGTCGTCAATCAGCATGGCCAGCAGCATCTCACCGACCATCGCGCGGCCGCGCTTGAAGTTGTCCATCAGGCCGGCGATGCTGACCTGGCTCTGCTCCACCTGCGTCTGCTCCTGCAGGCCCGAGTTGGCTGTCCCGGTCTGACCCTTGAAGCTCGCGGTGATGCTGCTCACGCGCTCGAGCGCCAGCCGCGAATCCTGCATCAGCTGAAACTGCTGGGCATTGAGCTGGAAGTCGCGCTTCACCTCGAAGCGGGCGCCTGGCCGCGCCATCGCGTCGGCTTCCAGCACGATGTCGGCATCCGGCCGCGCCACCTGCCGGCGCAGCTGCTCGTCCGTCATGGCCACGGCGCCCTTTGTGCGCTCAACCCGCGTGGCGGCCATGCCCCAGCGCAGCTTCGCCATCGTGCTGTTCAGGTTGTCCTGCGGGAAGAGCATGTCGCGCACGAGGCCGAAAGGCACGCCCGTCATGTCCTCGCGGTAGCCCCAGAACGGCACGTACGGGAAGTGCGGATGCGGATGGGGCGTTGGCCCGTCGTGCACGCACACCGGCCCGATCCAGTAGCTGCGACGCACGCGCGTGACGGTCGCGCGCTCAATACGGCCCCAGCCCTGCTCCACCGCCATCACGTGCGCGAAATTCTGCTCATCGAACTCGACCACACGGTTGTTGGCCTTCACGCGCAGGATGAGCGCTGGCACCCAGCGGCGGTACCAGACTTCACCGATGCACACCTCGTCCGACTCACGCCGGTACCAAGCCTGCTCGCGCGTGGTCCACGCACGGTTCATGTCGAGCCCGGCGATCAGGCCCGTGCCATCGCCACCCTCCATCACCGGGCCATAGCCACCGAGCCCGTTCGCCACCGTGTACTGCTCGATCAGGTCGGCAGCGGCCGGGAACTGCGCCAGGGCACGCGCCTTCTTCACGTAGCGCTCGCGCACGAGCCAGGCAGCATCGGACAGGTCGCGCTCGCGGGCGCGCATGTCCCAACGGATCTCGTTGCGGTGGACGTAGCGGCAGCGGAACGGAAAGCCGAAGGGGTCGCTGTTCTTCGTCACCTCGACCCAGCCGAGGCCCACGCTGGCCTGCGGACGGAAGGCCTCGCTCATCGCCTCATCAGCCTTGCTGTGCCGCTCGGCCTGGTTCAGGCGATAGTTCAGGGCATCGGCCAGATCCTGCCCGCCTGGATCGCCGTCGGGCGTGACGCGCCAATCCGTGCGCGTCTTGGCCTCGTAGCCACAGAGCGCGGCAATTGCCGGGCCGATGATGTTCTCCTTTGCCGGCGGCACGCCGAGGGCCTTCAGGCGCTGCATGAGCTCGGTCGAAAGCTGGTTGCCTTCGACGTAATCGGCTTCGACATCCGCATTGCGGCGCCACGGCGGCTGGTCGATGCCCTCGTCCAGGATGGCTGCGTACTCTTTGGGGGTGAGGGGCGCGCCGAAATCTGCGGCTGCCGGGGGGCGTCGGAATTGCATGATGGTCCTCTCCTATGAGCGCCAGTCGCCGGCGGGTGCCTCTCGGTAGCTGTCTTGGCCGCCCGAGGAGAGCATTCCAAGCTCCTTGGCCTGGGCCCACTGGCGCAGCGCGTCGGCGCCTTCGCTGCAGCCGTTGCTCTTGTCCGGCTGGTCGATGTACCGGTTGTCGGCCCGGTTGAACTTCTTGCGGTAGCCCTCGATGCGGCCGATGCCCCTCTCGCACCGACTCTCATCGAAGTAGGCCGCCTTCAGGTGCTTCCGCGTCTGCTGGATGCCGGTGATCAGCTCCGTGATGCGCGGCACAACCGTGAAGCGCTGGCCAGGCAGCAGGGCCTGCAGCATCTCCAGCGTGGAGCGGTTGAAGTCGCCGAGGCGGCGGTGCTCGGCGTCGTGCGGCAGGAAGTGCGTGCCGAACAGGTAGCCGAAGGCCTGCAGCTGGGTGACGTAGTGGCGCAGGTCCTCGCCGTGGGCCTCGTAGTACCCGATGAATCGGTCTTCCCCGCGCAAGTCCTGGTGGAACCAGATCGCGCAGCCGTCGCTGTTGCCGATGTCCCAGAAGGTGTTCACGGGCACGTCCAGCATGGGCACCTTGCAGACGCCGCCGCGCTTGCGCAGGGCCGCCATGTCCTTGGCGTAGTAGTTGCCCTCTGTGCTGACCTGGAAGGCCTCCGCCGGCGTCGACGGGTACTCCTGCCACATCTTTTCGTCGCGGCCGGAGAAGTCAGCGCGCTTCGTGGCCACGTACCAGGCACGCTGGTCCGGGTCGATGTGGCAACCCATCTGCGTCTCGATGAGCTCGAAGTATTCGTGATCCTCGCGGCTGATCGACACCGTGCGCGAATCCAGCCGGTACCGGGGCTCCTGCCACCAAGCGTAGAAGTGGAAGCGGTAATCGCGCGGGGTCAGCGGCAGCTTGCTGAGGTGGCGCGCCTCGGCCTGCTGCACCATCTCGAAGAAGTCGCCTTCGCGCCCCTCAGCCGTGCTCTCAATCACGAGGATGCCGGTCAGCGGCACGGCCGGGATCGAGCCCGTGACGACTTCCTGCGCTTTGTCGGGGAACTTGGCGCAGATCTTCCCGAACTCCGACACGTGCAGGCGGTGGATCGTGCCCGACCGCATGGACGTGGCCACGCGCACGCTGGAGTTGTTGTGGGCAAACAGCAGCTCGACCGCACTGTCACGAGCGAGCGGGAACCTCTCGCGGATCTCGGCTGGCAAGTTGTTGTAGGCGAAGCGGACCTTGTCCCGGAAGATGGCTTCGGCAGCCTCACGGTCCTGCGCGATGATCCCGCAGCGCTGGTCGGCGTTGAACAGCGCGTGGTCCAGCCACAGGATTGCGATCAGCGTGGTGAAGCCCAGTTGGCGGGCCTTGAGGATCAGATTGCGATGCCAGAGCCTGCGGACGAACCGTCGCTGCGCGCGATTGGGGATGAACGGCATGACCATCGCGTCCTCGCCGTCATCCCCCTTGATCATGATCTTGTAGAGGCAGCCGGAGAACACCCGCCACTCCGGATCGGCCAGGCACCGCGCCAACTCCTGCGCGTCAGTCGGCAGGGGCAGCAATGGCCGCTCAACCACCTGTACAGTGCTCACGGCTCGTCGCTCTCATGTTCGGGATCGCGCTGCACTGGCCGGAACCCGTTGCTGTTGCCCGAAGCGATGGAGTGCAGCAGGCTGGCCAGCGGATCCGTGCGCTGCCGGTTGTCCTCAGCGTAGAGGCCCAGGTGCTTGGCCAGCTTCTCCAGCGCCTCCACCTTAGAGTGCATCTTGATTTCGATGCCCTCCTTGGTCTGCTTCGCGCCGGCGTACAGCGCAGCGGCCTGCGGGGAAAGCGTCCGGGTGTCCTTCAGGACAGTGCGCGCCATGCCATCGCCGCCGCAGATGGGACAGCCTTCCTTCGGCAGCAGCAGGGGGTTGAAGCCGATGCCGCCGGCTTCATCGAACTCCGCTGGATTCCCGCCCTTCTCCACCCAGTCTTCCCGATCGCGGTTCATTTCGCCGACGGTGCGCTGGTATTTGTGGCCCTCGCCGTAGCAGCAGCGGCAGCAGCCCGTTCGGACCTCGACCAGCTCGCGCGCGTCAGCCAGCGCGACGTTGGCGATCTCCTGCACGACCCGGTCGGCCGTGATTCGGGTGCGCTGCTGCTGCGCACGGCGGGCTTCGGCGATCGCGTGCTGGATGTAAGGTTTTGACAGGTTCTCCGATGCGATCTGCCGGGCTGACGATGCGCTGTAGCCAGCGCGGATCGCAGCCTGCGTGCCGTTGAGGTCGATCAGGTATTCGTCGACGAAGCGCTGCTCCTTCGGCGTGCACCGGCGCATCGAAGAGGTCTGCTTTTGCCGTGAGGCTGCGGAGGAGGCAGACGCGGCAGAGCCCGCGGCCTTCTTTCTGGCTGCGGGCTTCTTTACTTCGGGTTTCGGCTTCTTCGGCGGATCGGGATCCGGCGGCTTGGCCGGCTTGCGTGGTGGCATGCCGGGCAGTCTGCTCACCGCCTCTGCGTCAGTCCAACCCTACAGGGGTTTCCCATTGATCTACTGCGTTGGCATGCGTTCGCTCCCAGCACTAAGATGCACTCTCCACAACATGGTCGGAGTTGAGAAGTGAACTGGCTCAATAGAATTCAAGATGCGATTGACCAAAAGAACCAGGCAGCCGAAGAAGCACGGCGTGCTGAAGAGAAAAAATCACAAGACGAGCAAAATGCCCGGGCGGTTTCTGCCAGAGTGATACAGCAAATCGTCGCTCCCACATTTCGTCGGGCCGCTCAAAAACTTATTGAGAATAAGCAATGGGCCGATGTGCCTATGCTGGAGGGCCCAAACGGACCTATCGTTGAGATTAGGTGGGGCACGCGAAAGCCAGCAGTGTTTCCTGACCACTCTTATTATGACGCCGTCGTCTTTTCAATTCTTTCTGTGGGCGAAATTGAGGCAAAATATGCAGACGCCGGAGAGGCTTTTGAAGCAATCGTGTTGCCTGATCAAATTACCACGGAATGGGTAGAAAATTTATTGGGCGACAAAATCTCTCAATCTTTCGGAAAATAGAGTCGATTGCTCTAGGGCCGGTGAGGCTCTAACTCAAGCTGCGTACTATCTCTGGTCCTTTCTTCGCGGAGCGCACGAACCGTACGTTCCAGCCGCTTGATTTGTCCAGCAAGCTCGGCCGCCATCATGGCGGTGTTCCTGCCCGTCTCGATTGCCGCCAGCTGCGCCGCCGCACCTGCCTGCAGGTTGGCCAACATGCGATCCTCTCGCGGGGTCAGCTCCAGGACCTGATCGCCGATCTCGATCTTCACCATGCCATCAGGCATCAGCGTGCGCGACATCGCCCGGGCGGCTGGGTGACGCGGTGCCGGTACGAACACCCCACGCTGCACGCGCAGAATCAGGCCATCGTCCACCAGCGTCGCCAGCCGGTCATCGATCACTGTCATCTTCAGGCCCGTGAGTTCTGCCAGCGTCTCGCGCGTCACGATCTGTTCCTGGCCATGCAGGTCCTGCACCGCCTCCAGCACGATGGCGGTGGTGCTGCGTCGTCCCTCAGCCATGGGCGTCTCCTTCGCGTGTGAATCGATATCCCTTCTGCTTCCGCAGCGGCTCCAGTACCTGAGCGCGGACCAGCTCACCGATCAGAGTGTTGGCAGCGTTCGAGCTGGCCCAGCCAAAGTGCTCGGCGATCACCGACAGCGTGGGCAGGTTGTCGTTCTCGGCAAGGTAGTCGGCCAGGAACTGACGGCCCGCCGCCTGGCGGGCGGTGAGCTTGCGTGGCGCCGCGGCGGACGAATGTTCAGCATCCACCTTCGTGCTCTCCTTCCACCCACATCGGCAGGCGTGCCGGCCACATGCCCTGGCTTCGAACTTGATGCCGTGTCGCCGCAGCCCAACGCGCGCCGGCGGCGCGGTGCGCATCGCGGCCACCTGGCAGCAGGCGGTACTGGTCGAACGCCACATGGCATCCCTCGACGCCCGGCCGGGCGCCGCACAGAGGGAACGCTCTCCGGTCATCCACTTTGAGGCCCAGCCCCTTGCCCATGTTCTCGTGCGCGTGCTGGCTGAACCCGCTCACGCCGCACCAGGCGCAGCGCATGCTCGCCACGAGGCGACGGTAGGGCTCGCTGCACAGCGCGTTGTCCTTCTCGCACGCGGCCATCGGCGTGCTGGCACAGGCCACCATCGAGGCCGACCGCGGGCATGCACTGGCCATTGCCCTTGCTGCGCGGTCTCGCAGGCGCTGTTCGCGCGCAGCCTCCGCATCCGCCGGCGGCACTGCCCCGCCGCGTGCGGACGTACGGCACGGCGCTCCGCTGAAGCCGCGGCTCGCGAGCTGCCGCGCTCCACGGCTCATCGGCTGCTTGCGGCTCAGCATCCTGGCCTCCGGCCGGCACCTGCAGCGATACCTCTGAACTGCCAAGCCACCATCGCGGCGTCGCGGCAGTGTTGATTGCTTCGGCCCGTCCAGCCGGTGTAGGCGGCGAAGTTCTCAGCACTGCGCTTCGGCCCTTTGGCGGCCGGGCTGATGCCGTGGGCTGGAATGCCCAGTTCCTCACAGATGGCGTCGATGAGGCTGCACCAGGCGTCCACCTGACCCAGATCGCGCGCCGTGGCCAGCGCCGCGCCCTTGGCGGTCTTCGCCTGCGCCGTCCATGCGCGCGACTGCAGGCGCGAGTCCTCGTAGATCACGCGCGCCGGCGCCGCGGCGCGAATGGTGCGCTCCAGCTGCAGCGGGGTGATCGTGTCCAGCGCCCGGAGTTGCCCACCCTCGAACGTTGCGATGCCGGTGTTCGCGCCTGGGTCGATGCCAAGAATCTTCATGCCGCGGCTCCCATCGTCGCGCCAGCAGTGCCGGCAAGTGCATGGGAGATCGCCATGGCCCGGCGCTTGTCGCGGCGTGCAGCGCGGGTGCGGCGCCGGATGACGGCGAGCGGCTGCGGCGCCGGCCGCGGGGCGCTCCGCCCCGGCCCGATGACCCAGCACGCAACGTGCAGACCATTGCCGCCGGCCCGCGCGGGCGGGTCCCATGAGTGCAGATGCGCCAGTCCAAGCCGCGTGAGCAGGCGCACCAGCTGATTGATGGTCATCTCGTGGGAGCCGGTTTCGCGCGCCAGCGCTTTGGCTTGCGAAGGCTCCCCCATCGCGCGAAGGATCACCCGCAGCTGCATGAGCTCGGCGAACTTCTCTCGGCACGCCCAACCGAGGCGACTGACCTCGCCAGCGCCGGCGAGCCACAGAGGAGAGGCGGGGCCGGCCGGGCCGGTTCGCTGACTGCCGACGGTATGCGCAAGCCCCAGCTCGCCCATCCGATTCACCAGCTCGCGCACGTGCTGCCTGCTCGACAGGCCAAAGTCCTTCCACACGTCGATGGTGGTGGCGGGCCCCGCCGTCAGGTAGGCCAGGATGCAGCAGTAGCCGGCCATGCCCAACCGTGTCATGCCCAAGTCCTGCCATGCTGCCACCGCCCGCGCGCGGCCCGCGATGATCTCGTCGCTCACTTCCATGCTGTTTCCTGCTGTGCCTGATAGGCGGCCACCTTCGCGGCAGCCGCCGCCTTCAATGCCCGGACGCGGCGCTGGTCCTGCCACACGCGCACGCGCTGCAGGCGCACCGCGCGCGGGAACCCCTTCGTGATCTGGTTGCGCAGCACGGACAGTCGCGCCAGCGTCATGCCTTGCGCCTCGTTGAGGGCCACCGCAGGCGCAGGCAGCGCCATCTGCTGGCGCGGTCCGGGCAGCTGCACTTGGTCGCGCACGTCATCCGGGAGCGCCTCAACGCCGCCGAGCAGGCGGCCGGCCATCTCAGCTTCCTGCAGGGCTCGCGTGCGCCCTTCGAAGTCGTAGCCCAGGCTGACGAGCGGCCGCGGCGTGCGGCGCAGCGCCCGAGCCTCGCCTGTGATCCGCCCGTAGGCCTCCATGAAGGCCTGGCGCGCGCCGAACTTGTCGCCAGCGCGGGCCAGCGGCGCCGCCACGCCCCACGCAGCCGCGATCTCGTCGTTCCAGACCACGGTGATCTGGTCATCAGTGCTGGCCAGCGCCAGCGCATATGCCTCGGCGGGCAGTAGCCGGCCCATCGCGTGGTCGACGTACTGCAGCACCGTGCCGGTGAGGATGGGACCTTTGTGCTCGGCCCGGATCCGCGCCAGCGCGACCTGCAGCAGCTGCCTTGGCACGTGCTCCAGGTCGCTCACCAGCAGCGCAAGCGCAGTTGGACGGATCTGCTGGCCGGCCAGCTCCATCGTGGCGCCGAGCTCTTCGGTGAGCCAGTCATCGTGATTGAGCTCAGGCATGGGCGCCCTCCCTTGCGTCGCGAGCGGCGCGCTGTCGGAGGAGGCGCTTCGTCTCCTCGATCGCGTCAAGGTTGGCGCTCGACTTGTCGGCGGCCTGCGCGGCAGCGCCGGTGACGGCCTGACCGCGTGCCCACTGGGTGCGGAAGCTCTCGGCCTGGTTCACCAGGATGCCCACGCCGTGCGAGTTCTTCACCACGAACGCCTCGTTCACGTGCTCGACGTACCAAGCCGCCACCAGCGGCGCCTCGTCGTGGCCCAGCCGCTTGACCAGCGTCTTGACGTTGGCGTTGACGGCGGCGTTGCGGACCGGCTTCACCTGGTAGCGGGCCAGGTAGGCCTGGGTGTAGGCGTGCCAGGTCAGCCGGCAGGCGGCCTGAAGCTCTGTCTCGCCGCCCGAATCAGCCTCCCCACCGGCCGTCGGGCCCGCCTGCTCGCCAGGCGGGAATGGTTCAGTGGCGGTTCCCTGATGGTTCCCTTTACGGTTCATTGATGATTTGGGTGCGCCATCTGCACCCCCGGGGTGCGCCACCTGCGGGGGGTGGGGTGCGCTATCTGCACCACCCGGTGCGCCATCTGCACCCCCTGGTGCGCAAAGTGCGGGGGGTGCGCTATCTGCGGGGGGTGCGCCAGCTGCACCCGGTGCGCTTGGCGCACCCTTGCGCATGCGCTCGCGCTTCGTCGGCGCCGCGGCGGGCCGGTAGCTCGCTGGCGTCACGGTGTAGCTGGTGCTGGTGTTGAAGCGGTATTCCCTGAACACGAGGCCCACGGTCTGGAGCCAGCCGATCGCCTCCTGCACCGCACGCTCCGACAGGCAGGTGCGCTGCGCGATGGTCGAGATCGCCGGCCAGCACACGCCGTCGTCGTTCGCCTGGTCTGCCAGCGAGATCAGCACGGCCTTCTGGGATGGGCTCATGCCCTGCAGCGGCCAGCAGGCTGCCATCACGATCGTGCTCATGCCGTGCCGCTCTCCTGCGCCTTGCGCGCCAGGCGCTGCCCCCAGAGGCCGGCCACCCACTCGATGCCCTTCGGCGTGAACTTGGCCTGCGCGTAGGCGTGCTCGTTCCGCGGCGCGGTGCCTGTCCTGACCACGAACCGGCCGGCGTCCAGGTGCGGCGCGTGCGGCGTCATCTTCCCGGCCAGGCGGTACATGATCTTCTCGGCGATCAGGAACTCGCTGAACTCGTACTCGTTCGCCTGCAGCAGCTTGCAGACCTCGCGGAATCCCTTCTCTCCCGACGTGGCAGACACGTAGCGGTCCACGAACGCCACCTTCGGCGCGGCCAGCGCCAGCGCGGCCTGCTGCTGCTCCAACTGCTCCGCCTGCTCGGCGGCCAGGCGCAGGGCCTGAGCCATCGTCCGCGGTACGGCAGGCGACTGCTGGGCATGCTGGGCCTCCAGCTCCTGCCAGCGATCGACCAGCCGCGCCGTGAATTCCGGTGACAACCGCGCGATCAGGACGAGCGAGTCGCGCTTGGCCAGAAGGCACTCCATGTAGGCCTGCCCGTTCTGCGGGTTCGTCCAGGGGGTCTCCTGAATTTCAGGACACACCCCTCCGTTCCGAAGCGCGCGGCACACGGTCATCACGTTGTCGTGGCGTTTGCCCGTCAGCTCCGCGATGTCGCGGCTGCTCATGGTCAGCGGCGCGTTCTGCGCCAGCATGGTCAGAGTGGCCGTCATTGATCCGGGCCTCCGGATTCGCGGCCCTCGAATGGGCCTGTCATGTGCGCCAGCACGTCCATAGCATCGGCGTCATGCAATGCCTTCTCAGCCGCCATGACCGTGTACGTCTTCTGGTGCACCCAGGCATAGGCGCAGTCGCGCAACGCCGCGGAGGCGTCCTGCTTGCGCATCGCGGCCTTGCGACGGAACAGATCCGCAGTGCCAGCGTCGAGCCAGGTCTTCAGCGGGGTGTCCAGCTTGCCGAGCGGGCCGGCAACGCTGCGCGCGAACGGCGGGGGCGCATCATCCTCAGCGGCAGCGCTGACCTTGGCCAAAATCGCCCTGGCCCGCGCCGGCGAGAACTGTTCAAGCAGGGCCGCGATTTGCGAAGCGGCCAACGTCTCTGTCTTGTTGAGATGGTTGGGCATCTATGGCACCTCTCGGTCGAGAGTGGCCAAGGGCACCTCGCCACAATGGGCGTTCCCAAACGAGCCGGAAAAGGTCCCTGCCATGGACAAAGACGTGAAGGCGCTCACGGAGGCGCTACACAGCAACCTGGAACTCGTTCGCTTGCTCTCGCAGCGCATCGAATCGCTGGAGAGCCAAGTGGAAGAAAACGCAGCGCAGCGGATGTCCGTCATGCTGCTGCTCCGGGCTGTGGTTCAGTGCTCACCGAACCGGGATCAGGTGCTGACGATGCTGGAGCGGATGACAGCCCAGATGGGAGTGCAGCCCGGCATCCTTCTGGACGGGGGCAAGGACACACTGCAAAGAATGCAGTCTCATCTGGACTGGATGACAGGTCCACCCCGATCCATGGGGTGACGGCGGCCACATCTGGTGACCACATCGCGTCGAGGGCTGCCCGCACACCAAGGTCCGCGGATTGCGCGCGCGCCAGCGCTGCATGGCACTGCGCCATCAGCGGCTGCACTCCGGTGTCATCCATGAGCAACCTCCTTCGGCAAGAGCGCGGCGGCGCTGGGGGCCGGCGTCTCCGGTGTCACGAGCTCGGGCCAGATGAGGTGCCAGTCGTGGGGGAAGAGAGTCTTCCGACTGACGATTCCTCTCGCCTCGGCAACCGGGGCAAGGCGGATCCGCTTGTCGTCAGGTATGCGCGCGGAGTCCTTCCATCCGGAGACAGAAGGAGGCTTTACGCCAGCGAGAGCGGCAACCGCGAAGGTGCCTCCAAGCGCTTCTATGAGGGACAGGTCATCCATGCCCAAATGTTAGGCATCCCTTACATCCGCGTCAATAGGCATGCCTTACATGCCTATTATTAGGATTGCCTAATGCAAAGCACTTTGGCAGAGCGAATGAGGATTGCGCTTGAGGGACCGCCCAAGCGCACGCAGGCCGCGCTGGCCAAGGCCTGCGGCATCAAGCCGCCGTCCGTCAGTGCCTGGCTAAGCGGGGAAACGAAGTCGGTGGAGGGCACGAACCTCGTGAATGCCGCAGCCTTTCTGGGTGTGAACCCTAAGTGGTTGGGGGAAGGCTTGGGTCCAATGCGGACCGGCGAACAAACATCCAGCTCGCGCCTTGCCGCTGCGCCTCAAGTCGAAGTGGAAGAAGCGCCCACCCTGCGTTCTCGTGTCGCGGTCCCGCTCGTCGGCGAGGTGAAGGGTGGCCATGACGGCTACCTTGAGGAGACCCAGTACCCCGTTGGTGTCGGTGAGGGCTTCATCCTCTACCCGACGTCGGATCCGCAGGCCTATGCGCTCCGGGTGCGCGGGGATTCCATGCACCCGCGATACCGGCACGGGGAATTTGTCGTCGTGGAGCCTTCGCATGAAGCCCAGCCCGGCGACGACGTCGTGGTCCGCTGCCACGACGGGCGGAAGCTCCTGAAGGAGTTCGGCTGGCAACGACAGGATGAGATCCAGCTGCGATCCATCAACGATGGCTTCGAGCCAATGACACTCTCGCTTGCGGAGGTCGCCTCAATGCACCTGGTAGGTGGCCGGGCGCGGAGGGGCGCCCTTCAGATGCATACTTAGACGGGGTCTACCCACCATCAGCCCTTTGTCTTGCGCCGGCTGCTTGTTGGAAAATCCTGAGGCCGCGGGACACAGCATGAGCAATGAAACTGGCATCTTTTGGTACCTCCCTGCCGAGGTGATTGCCGCTGCTGCGCGGCAATTGCCCGCGCCTGACGAGACCCAGCCTGTGAGGCTGAGTGTGGCTGTCGAAACGGTTGATCACGGATTGGTGGCGATCCGCTATCAGCGACTTTCCATCCTTCGATCTGAAGGCGTGTTTTGGGAATGGAGCGTCTTGCGAGCCGACGCGATTCCCAGCCGCGATGCGCTACAGCCCCCAGTGCCTTAACCCGTTGTTAAGCCCCCCTGTTGCACCTGCAAGCAGGTGAAGCTCAACCGTCGCAGTCTAGGTCGTACTGCAACTGCAGCTGCTTAAGCACGCGAGCAACATCCGGCCGCCACGCACTAGGCGGCACGGTCGACCTCATCATCCACGTCGGTCCACCCTCGCCGTCACCCTCGATTCCGACCACCCGCACCAGCTGCGTGGCCAGCGCCGTGCCGCCCATGCCCGGCAGGGCCGCGAAACGCGCTTGTAAAAGCTTACTGAGTTCGCTGGCGGTCCGGGTGGGCTTGCTCATGTGCTCACTGTAGCGCCACGCATAGTGCCGACGCCGCCACTTAACTTTTAATTAGGCATGCCTATTGACACAAAAGTAAGGCATCCCTAATATTGACCCATCGACACACCACCTGAGCCCTAGCGACACGAGCGCGAAGCGCATAGGACGCAAACGCGGGGTGGGGCCAAAAGGCCGCGTGTCGATGGGCCAGCCTCCATCGTGCAGCAGCCCTACTCAGCACCTTTACAAAGCAGCCTGCCGATGTTGCTGCGCCACCTGGGGCGCTTTGTCCGGCACAAGAGGTTCCATGCGGCATGGGTGCGTGGTTCTGCGGGGTCCGCCCGTCTCCAGCCCGCCCAAGCGCGGTACACGGTCCAACAGGTGAGGGGTAGACGCCCAAGATCAGAAACGGTCACGCCGGTTGGAATGCCGGCATGCCCTCGAGAGAGGGCCATCACGCATGCAGGTTGCAGGCAGCCGGAAGGTCCGCCCGACAGCCAGCAATGGAGTAAGCCGGGTCAGCCTGCAGTCGTGATGGTGAAGCCGATACAGCACATCGAAGGCACCGAAGCCCATGGCGCCCGTCGCTCTGCGCGGGAAGACGCCAGCATCCCTTCACAACGGGTGCGGCCGAGGTTGAGTCGGTAGGCGCGCTCCCTGTCGATAGCCGTCATGACAGCCCGGAAAGACGGGCCTAGTTCCCTGATGAGCCCGTGGGATCCGGGCGAAACCGCGAGGTCGGAACGATGCCTGCGAAAGCAGAGGTTTTGCCGAGGAGGTGCATCCCAAATCGGCCACTGGTGCGGCAAGACGACCGCGTGAACGCCTGCACATGGTCAGAAAAGCCCCGCATGGGCAATGGCGTGACACCTCGGAGAGACGGGGACGAATTGCATGGGAAGGTGCGGCAAATGCCCGAATGCGGGTGATGCCCTGGCCGAGCGTTATGACCACGCCGATGAGCGTGGGCGCGGAGCAGAACAGCACTGACACCCCGGAAAGACGGGGACCATCATCGAAGCGCCCGTTGGGGCTGAGATTGGGGCATCAGGGCGCGCCTGCATGCTCAGCCCGCTTCGACGATGGTGGCGCATGGCCGTAGCCGGCCGGGACACGATCCTGGCCCCACTGGACGAGCCCCGTTGACCCTCGGTCTGCCCGAGGCGAGGCAAGCGCATCGGACGCAGCGAAAGCAGCCCGCCACCATCTCCTTTTCGCCGGGCCTGGGTAGGTTCTTTCTCCGACCTTCCTCCCTCCTCTTCCCCAGGCATGCCCCTTGGGGCACCGGCTTCTTCTTCTCGTGGGGTCCACCTCGGTGGACTTTTAGGCCCGGCACGCCCGGGCCTCTTTTCTTTCCCCCTCCGGCCCGCCTCACGCGGGCTTCGTTCTTTCTGGAGAAGCCAATGAGCGAACCCGACGCCTTGCCACCAGGCCTGCAGGCCCTGCGCACCTTCTACGAGCTGGCCGCCAACCACAGTCACGGCGGCGCCCGCGTCGCGGCCAAGCTGCTGCTGGGGCTCTACAACGGGGCGCGCTTCCCATTCGAGCTCACCGAGTTGCGCTGCCTCGATGACAAGCACCTGACGATGGCGCTTGAGCTGATGCGCTTCGATGCGACGCCCAAGATGGAGGTGCACGACTGGCTGAATCGACTCTACGGCCGGAAGGACTTCGGCATGCGCTTCGAACACCTCGCCCACGCCTGGCGCATGAAGGGCCGCTGCAAGAAGGCCTACCTCGAGCCGATCGCACCCATCGAGCTGCGCCAATGATCACCGAAGACCTGATCGAGCCGGATGCCGGCACCTGGTACCGCGTCGATGACGGCGGAGCCGTCCACGAGTCCAAGCCCAACGCCCCGCTCCACGGCCATGCCGTGCGACCCACTGTGCCCGCAGATGCGCGCCACACCCAGTGGATCACCGGGGCCGAGGCCCACGCCATGTGCATCAACCTCCGCCGGATCCGCCAATGCTCGACCGCATGAAGAACTGGGCCCTGGCCCTCGTCATCGTCGCCGCGTTCTGCTGGGCCAGCAGCATGGAGCCGGAGCCCGATGACCTGGTGCAACAGGATCTGCAGGACGCGATCGCGCAGGCTCAACTCGCCGCCGCCAACGATGCGAAGGGCCTGCCGCCACGATGACGCAGAACCCTCCCTCCGCGGTGGTGCCGCTGAGACTGGCCGACCTTTCCGAAGAGGAATTTGCCGCGGCCGTTGAGCGCGGCGCCACTCTCAACGTCGGCCAGATCAACGCGCTGATCGGCCTGGCCAAGATCGACCGCGAGACGCTGGCACTCCTTGGCATTGAGACGCGGTCGGCCCGAGCCGCCACCCACATCCCCCACCACGCCTGGCCGCTGCTCTGCCGTCGGCTGGCCTCTCACCTGCTCGCGATCGCCGGCCAAACGTCGGCGCGTGCTGGCACCGCGGCCGCGCCGAGGCACCAGGTGCTGCGGCTGCCGGCCGACGACTCCGAAGGCGGCGCTCTCTGAGCGGCCGCGCCCCTCATCTGAAGGATCCACATGCGCTTCAAGCACTGCATGACCTATCGCATCGAGCCCACCTGGGCGCCCGACTTCGACGCCGCCCAGCAGCAGTTGGAGAAGGAGCGCTTCGTGCCCTGCGGCGCGACGCAGGAATCCTCCGCCGGCTGGGTCGAGCCGCGTGGCCAGGCCGAGGGCCCGCTGCTGGAGTCTGTCGGCGGCCAGTGGCTTCTCGAGTACATGGTCGAGAGCAAGACGCTGCCGGCCTCGGTGGTGCGTCGCAAGCTGGACGAGCGCTGCGCGCAGATCGAGCAGCAAACCGGCCGCCAGCCCGGCAAGAAGGAGAAGAAACAGCTCAAGGAAGACATCACCCAGGAGCTGCTGCCCATGGCCTTCACCCGCCATGCGCGCATCGCGGTGTGGATCGACCCGATCGCGCGGCGCCTGACGCTGGATACCTCCAACCAGGCCCGCGCCGACGGCGTTGTGACGGCGCTGGTGAAGGCGCTGGACGGTTTCGGCGTGTCGGCCTTCCACACGCAGGTGGAGCCCGGCAGCGCCATGGCCGGCTGGCTGGCCACGCAGGAGCCGCCGGCGGGCTTCTCCATCGACCGCGAGTGCGAGCTGAAGGCCACGGACGATTCCAAGGCCGTGGTGCGCTACGGCAAACACCCCCTGGACATCGAGGAGGTGCGCCAGCACATCGCCCAGGGCAAGCGGCCCACGCGCCTGGCCATGACCTGGGAAGACCGCGTGTCGTTCGAGCTGACCGAGGGCATGCAGCTGCGCAAGCTGCAGTTCCTGGAAGGCGTGTTCGATGGCGCTGCCAGCGATGCACAGGCCAAGGACGAGGGCTTCGACACCGATGCCGCCATCGTGACGGGTGAGCTGGGTCAGCTGCTGCCCGCGCTGCTGGAGGCGTTAGGCGGAACGTGAGCAAAGGTCATGCGCGCCGAAGCAAGCGGTGCACGCTCCCGGGACGACGCGCTTCGGCCAGATCCTCCAACGCTTTGGCAGCGGCTGCGCGGATCTCGGGCGCAAGCGCAAGCGATTCGGCATCTACCCAGATGCTGTAGCAGCCCGTGTCCGTAAGGACGCGCCTTCGGTAAGCGCGAAGAGCGACCTCGTAGACCTCCTGATCGAACAGGTCCATCTGGGGATGGCGTGACGTTAACAACTCCTCCTAATTTAAGCGTCGTTCCCGCATATCGCAACTAGCTCAGCTCAGCCATTTGGAACAACTCATGACCATCGAAACCTTTTTGGCACTCATCGTCGGAAGCACCATCCTCCTTGCCTTCATTGCAGGCTTAGGTGTCGGCTTGCTGTTTGGGCGCAGGCGCGCACTCCGATTGCCCGCCCCAGCCGCGCAAGCTACGGAGCTGGAGCCTGGCCATGTCGACTTCCTCGACATCGCGCCCACCCGAACCCTGAACCCGTCGCGCGCGCTCCATCGCACGCCATGTGCGTCGTGCGAGACCGTGGTGCACTGCTCGAAGAGCGGCTGCATTCCCGTCAGCGGCGGCCCGGCACCTGAGGTGCTGCAGCCAGGCCATCACCCCCTCTGAGGAGCACGCTCATGGCTGATTGGGAAGGTAAGCAATCCATGCTGAAGCGCGGCATCCAGCTGATGGAGGGGTTCTGCGCCGCCAACGATCTGCCGGTGCCACCGGTCACGCTCACGAATCGCGAGGGCTGGAGCTTCGACGCCTGCGCCTACTACCGCCCGGTCGAGATCCACATCTGCGTGGACAAATGTGCCTCCATCGGCTATGCCGGCATGCAGTGGTCGTTCCCTAGCCACTCGGTCGACCGCACCCCCTACGGCGTCATCGCGCACGAGCTGGGCCACCACGCCGACTGGAGCAGGAGCACCCGCAAGGGCCGCTACTTCGGCGACTTCAGCATCGGGGTGCGCAAACGCAGCGGCGAGGCCCCCCTGACTTCGTACTGCCCGAATGACGCGGAGTGGTTTGCGGAGATGTTCCGCCTCTTCGTCACCAACCCCGACCTGCTGCAGCACCTGCGTCCCCGCACGCATGCAGACCTGCTGCAGCACTTCAAGCCGGTCCTCAATGAGCCGTGGCGCGCGCGCCTCGCTGGCGCACCTGACCGCACCATCCTTTCCATCGAGCGCAAGCTTACGCCGAAGGCGCCCACCCAAAAGCGCCCCCGCGAGAAGCGCCCGGCACAGGGGACCCTGGTATGAGCCGTGAGGCCACATTCATCCGCGAGCAGTTTCTGCAGAACGTCGCCCGGCACGAAATGACAGTGCTCCGCGATGACGGCGTGGACCGTCACCTCTGTTTCAAGCAGCCCGACAGCAGCATCTACTGGTTCGACGTCATCACCTGGTCGGGCCGGCTCTACATCGGCGGCGACTGCGGAACGTGGGTCTTCAACCGCCTTGAAGACATGTTCCAGTTCTTCCGCTCGGATCGCGGCGGCATCAATCCCAGCTACTGGTCCGAGAAGCTGGAAGCCACGCCAGAGAGGGGCGCCGAGGAATTCAGCGAGGACCGATTCATAGCGGTCGTCAACGAATACCGGCTGAGATGGGTGCGCGATGCCGCACGCAGTGGTGACCTGACGCGCGAGCAGCGCCGCGAGCTGTGGCAGGCCGTCGACGATGAAGTGTTCCGCGCCCTGAGTTACCACGGTGAGCATGGGGCGTTCCAGGCCGCCAACGACTTTTCGTGGAAGCCTGACCTCGACCGCAATCGAGGTCGGTCCTGGTGCTTCGTGGACTTCTTCGACCACCGCTTCACCCGGTACACCGATCGCTTCATCTGGAACTGCTACGCCATCGTGTGGGCCATCGCCCGCTACGACGAGCGCAAAGCCCTTGTCGACTCCACAGCTATGAAAGGCAGCGGGCATGCGTAATCTGCTCTGGCGCCTCGTCGCCTTCATCGTCACGCGGCCCACCCTGACGGCATGGCTGATCACGCGCGCGCACCGAACGCCCTACTTCCACATCACCAGCCAGGACGGCAGCAGCATCTACATGGGCCGCTGGTGGCTGTTCAACGCATACGGCAGAGGGCCGGACGGCGAAACGCTCCCCGCGCGGTGGTCCTGGCTGCCAAGCGTGCGCATCCACCACATCATGCGGCCGGACACTGACCGACATCTGCACGATCACCCATGGAACGCGCGAACCATCGTGTTGGACGGTTGCTACACGGAGGAGCGGCCAACCTCCGGCATGCAGCGCGATGAGCTCCTGCGCGCCGATGGATTCGTGCTACCGCCCGACGAGCCGAGGCGGGCGCTCTTCCATCGGCGGGCTGGGTACACCGGCCGGCTGCTCTTCGGACAGTACCACCGCATCAGCACGGTCTCCGAGGGAGGTGTCTGGACCATGTTCTGGACATGGCGCAAGCAAGGTACATGGGGCTTCGACGTCGACGGCGTCAAAGTGCCCTGGCGCGAGTACCTGAACGAGAACACCCCCTCAACCAGGGACGCCTCGCAACCATGAAGGCACTCAGCATCCGACAGCCCTGGGCCTGGCTCATCGCGGCCGGATGGAAGGACATCGAGAACCGCACTTGGCGCACCCAGGTGCGCGGGCGCATCCTGATCCATGCTGGCAAGGGCATGACCTCCACGGAATACGCCAATGTGCGCGCGTTCCTGCAGGACACGCCCTCACTTCAGCACGTCCTGCCCCATTTTCCGAAGCCGGGCGACCTGGTACGCGGCGCCGTCATCGGCGCGGCAGAGATCACCGGCTGCGTGGATGTGTCGGACTCGCCGTGGTTCTTTGGCCCCCACGGCTTTCGGATGGCCAATGCCATCCAGTTCGCTGAGCCCATCCCAATGCGCGGGGCGCTGGGCTTCTTTCCAACAGGCATTACGGAGGACAGGCCATGAGCACAGAAGCCTTCCCGCTGCATTGGCCTGAGGGCCGCTCGCGCACCGTCTCATGGAAGCGCGAGCGCGCCAAGTTCGATGTGACCTTCGCTCGAGCCCGTGACAACATCGTCGCGGAGATCGGGCGCCTGGCCGGCCGCTACCCTGATCCGGCGATCGTGCTGAGCACGAACATCGCATTGCGACGCGATGGCCTGCCGCTGGCGAACCAGCGTGCGCCCGAGGATCCGGGCGTCGCCGTCTACTTCCTTTACAAGAAGCGTCAAGTCGTCTTCGCGTGCGACAGGTGGGAGAAGGTCGAGCACAACATGCAGGCCATCGCGAAGACGGTTGAAGCGCTGCGAGGTATTGCCCGCTGGGGCACCGGCGACATGCTCGAGGCGGCCTTCACAGGCTTTGCGGCCCTGCCCGCGCCAGCACCGGAGGCGTGGCGAAAGGTGTTCGGCGCTGACGTGAAGAATCGTGCCCAACTGCAGGAGGCCTTTCGCCAACTGGCCTTGATCCACCATCCCGATCGCGGGGGTGACCCCTCCAAGATGGCGGAGATCAATGCAGCGCGCGAGCAGGCGCTGCGGGAACTGCCATGAACGACGGAATGCCCCGACGCGTCCAACTCAGCCGCGCCAAGGGATGGCGGATGCCGGAGAACACGGTGAAGGTCGACCGGACCACGAAATGGGGCAACCCGTTCGTGCCGGGTCAGCCGGCCCCATTCGGCCCGACGAAGGGCGCGCCGGTCACGGACAAGCGCCATGCATTCGTGCTGTTCCGCTCGCTGGCCCCGCTCAACGACAACCTGGTGGCCGCGGCGCGCGACGAACTGGCCGGCAAGAACCTCGCGTGCTGGTGCCCGAAGGACAACCCCTACGAGGACGCATGCCACGCGGCCGTCCTGCTCGAGCTGGCCAATCCGCCAGACGGAGCCGGTCCGTGAGCAACCGCGCCAAGGCGAACCCTCTGCTCCTTCGCCGCGTCCTTGAAGAGTTGCCTCGCTTCGCCTACCGCTTCGCTGACGAGGTCGAGCTTCATGAGGGAATGGCCCAGGTGCTCACTGGGGCGGGCGTCCCCTTCGTGCGCGAGCACATCGCCGGCCCGCAGGACCGCTTCGACTTCCTCATCGACAGCGGCATCGTGATCGAGGCGAAGGTCAAGGGCTCGCTGCCGCCCGCACTTCAGCAGTGCGCGCGCTACCTCGACCGGGATGACGTCAGCGTCGTGATCCTGGCCGTCACCCGCTACTGGGGCAAGGCCCAGCCGGAATACCGCTCAAAGCGCACCGGTAAGTCCATCCATACCGTACACCTCCGGGGAGCATCGTTTTGACCTACGGAAGCGTCCAATACCTCCCAGGCATGCGCCAGTGGAAGATCGTCGGCGAGCCCTTCGTCCGCTCGCGCTTGAAACGTGTCTTCCCACGCATGCCCCAGCGCGCCGCAGACTCGATCGCCATCTCGGCCACGCCCGAGAACTCCCGCGAGCTGCAATGGTTCCTGGAGCGCTACCCCATGACCGTCGATCGGCCCGACGTCCTGGCCAAGCTCGCACAGCAGCACATCGACATGGAGGCGCGCATCGGCAAGCTCATCGCTGGCCACATCCCGCCCGACAAGATCGAGATGGCCGAGCCGCCCCGCGAGTACCAAGCCTTCGTGCCGCAGTTCCTGCAGCAACGCCGCGGCCTGATCCTGGCCGATGACCTGGGCCTCGGCAAGACGGTGTCGGCGATCGCCTGCATGGCATCGCCGGGCATGCTGCCGGCGCTCGTCGTGTGCCCCGCACACCTGCCGCGCCAGTGGGCCAAGATGATCCACCGCTTCATGCCGTCCCTGCGCACGCACATCTTGAAGAAGGGCACGGTCTACGACATGGCGCCAAAGCGCCGCCGCAATGCGCAGATGGAGCTCGTGCCGAACTCGGATACGCCGGACGTCATCATCACGAGCTACCACCGACTGCGCGGCTGGGCCGAGGAATTGGCCGGCAAGGTACCGCTCGTGGTCTACGACGAGGGGCAGCAGCTCCGCAGCCCCGGCACGCTGATCTACGAGGCCGCCCAGCACGTGGCCGCCGCGGCCACCTACCGCCTCGCCCTCACTGCCACGCCGATCTACAACTACGGCGAGGAGTTCTTCAACGTCATCGACGTGCTGGTGCCGGAGGCCCTGGGCAACCGTGAGGAGTTCCTGCGCGAGTGGTGCACGGCCGCGCCCGGCGGCAAATCTCGGCTGGCAGACGCCAAAGAGTTCGGCGCATACCTGCGACGCGAGGGGCTGATGCTGCGCCGCACGCGCGCCGACGTTGGCCGTGAGTTGCCGCCGCTGGAGAAGATCGTGCACGAGATCGAGGCGGACCATGCTCAGCTCGACGCCCTCAACTCCGACGCCGAAGCGCTGGCCCGCGTCGTACTGCAACACAACGAACGGTTCCGCGGCGAGAAGATGCAGGCCGCCGGCGAGTTCGACAACCTGATGCGGCAAGCCACCGGCCTTGCCAAGGCTCCCTTTGTGGCCGAATTCGTGCGCCTGCTGCTGGACAGCGGCGAGCCCGTAGTGTTGTTCGGCTGGCACCGGGCTGTCTACGACATCTGGGTCGAGAAGCTGGCCCCATTCAATCCGGTGCTCTACACAGGTACCGAGTCGGCTCTGCAGAAGGACGCCGCGGTGGCATCGTTCCTCAGCGGCGAATCTAAGGTGCTGATCATGTCGCTGCGCTCCGGCGCCGGCGTCGACGGCCTGCAGGGCTTCTGTCGAACCGTCGTGTTCGGCGAGATGGACTGGAGCCCTGGCGTGCATGAGCAGTGCATGGGCCGGGTCCATCGCGACGGCGCCGAGTCCGGGTGCCTCGCCTACTTCCTCCTCTCCGACGCAGGCACAGATCCGGTCATGGCTGAGGTGCTGGGCGTGAAGCGCGAGCAGATCGAAAGCGTGCGCAACCCGGACACCGCGCTCGCCGAGCGGATCCAGACGGGCGAGAACCACCTGCGGCGGCTCGCGCGTCAGTTTCTCGCCAAGCGAGGGTTGCCGACTATCGAGGCAGAAGACGCAGCCGTCGTCCCGATTGAGTGAAAAGCCCCGCCGGCTGACAGACACCATCATGAGCACAGAGAAGAAGGTCGCCGACCTGATCGGCCAAGAGCTGGACTACTGGGTCGCCCGCGCTGAAGGCCATGGCGTCTACAACGCCGGCAACAGCAAATGGTCTCCAGGCTGCTGGGTGATCAGCAAGGAGCGAAAGCTGCTCGGATACCTGGGTGGAACCCACGTCCCGCAGTGGTCGCCCAGCACAGACCCTGCCCAGGGCCAACCCATCATGGAGCGCGAGCGCCTAGAGATCATTCCCAACCATGAGGGGGGCTGGGAAGCAGGAAGTGAAGGTTCACTGGAGGCCAGCGCAATGTGCGTCTCATTCTGCGGGAGCGGCTACGCGGGCGCCACCATGTTGATCGCCGGCATGCGCGCCAGAGTGGCCAAGGCCTTCGGCTCCACGATCCGTGCGGACGGAAATTCCAGATGAAGCAGTACCGCCGGACAGGCCTCCAGTGGCACCCCGAGAACTTACTGCGCCCGGGCCTGGCGGACGACTACGAAGCAGGGCTGATCCGACGCGGGCACTGGAGCGTTTGCCTTCGCCTGACCGAGTTTGAGGTACAGGCCATCCAGGCCAACACAGCCGTATCGCTCGCGCCGCCCCGCGGGGTCAAGCATCGCATCCTGGGCCCGGGCCTCCTCATCTCGCCGCACTACGCGCTGCGCCTCGCCACGGAGCATGTGATGGAACTGCCTGATGGCTTCTACGTCTCGGCGTTCACCGCCCGCGTCGACCCACCTCACGAGATCGGCGTGCACCTTCTCGCTCCAAGGGAGCCGCTGCGCCGCTTCGTTGAAGCACGCAAGGTTCCCTCGCCGCCAGGTAGACAGCCGGCCGCCGCGCCAGCATCCCCAACAACGCCCGCACCTCCGGGCGTTTTTCGTTCTGAGGACCCATGAGCAACTTCCGCGACTACGTCACCAGCACCGCCTTCGCGCTCACGATCAGCCACCGGCAGATCCAGTGCATGTGCGAGATCGATCAGTACGGCGCCAGCTACCGGCTGCTGACCACCTTCCAGGCGCTGGAGCGCAAAGGCCTGGTGGAGCGCGTCAAGTCCGATGAGCAGTTCAAGGAAGGCGCCCTAATCCAGCTGACCGATGCGGGCCGCGCCGTGATCCCGCTCCTCAAGCTGGCCGGCCTGTACGTCGAGATGCCGAAGTGGGACCCGCAGCCGCCGGCTCCCGCATTCGACGTCGAGGTCGAGCACGCGCCTGGCCAGAAGCCACGCATCGTGTTCCGAGAGCGACCTGAAGGCGCTCCCTCCCCCACCTGACAACCCAAGCCCGCGCCAGCGGGCTTTCTTCTTTCTGGAGCCCGAATGCTCACACCCCAGTTCGTCCTTGCGCTGTCGGCAAAGCTTGTGATCGACCTGTTCGCCGGTGGCGGCGGCGCCAGCACCGGCATCGAGCAGGCCATTGGCCGCCATGTGGACGTGGCGATCAACCACGACGCCGAAGCGATCGGCATGCACGAGCTCAACCACCCGCAGACGCGCCATTACCGCGCAGACATCCGCGAGGTCGACCCGCTGGCCGTGACGCGCGGCCAGGCCGTGGGCCTGCTGCACGCCTCGCCCGACTGCACTCACCATTCCCAGGCGCTCGGCGGGCAGCCGCGCAAGTCCGAGATCCGCTCGCTGGCGTGGCAGGTGCTGCGCTGGGCTGGCAAGACGCGGCCCGACGTCATCACGCTGGAGAACGTCGAGCAGATGCTGCTGTGGTCGCCGCTGATCGCGAAGCGCGACCCCGCGACCGGGCGCGTGCTTACGCTGGAGCGTGTCCGCGATCCCGTAAGCAGCAAGCTCGTGCACCGCGTTGCCGAGCCAGGCGAACGGGTCGCGCGTAGCAATCAGTTCCTGATCCCCGACCCGAAGCGCAAGGGCAAGAACTGGGACCACTTCGTCGCGGCACTGAGAGCGCTGGGCTACAAGGTGGAATGGCGGGTGATCTGCAATGCGGATCTGGGCGCGCACAGCACCCGGACGCGGCTCTACATGGTCGCGCGCTGCGATGGCCTGCCCATCGTCTGGCCCGCACAGACGCACGCCAAGCGGCCCCGCGCCGGCCTGCAGGCCCACCGACCCGCCGCCGACTGCCTCGACTGGAGCATTGCGGGCACGAGCATCTTCGGGCGCAAGAAGCCGCTTGCGGAGGCCACGATGCGGCGCATCGCGCACGGCATGCGCAAGTACGTGCTCGACACGCCCAATCCATACATCGTCGCCGGCGCTGCGCCTGCTCTCGTGCCCGTCACGCATTCGCGGGACACCGCCTTTGACATCGGCAAGCCGTTGCGCACGATCACGACGGCCAAGGGCGGAGAAACGGCTCTGGCTGCAGCGCACCTGCTGCCGCTCACCCATCAGGGCGGTCATCGCAACCACGATCCGCGCGAGCCCCTGCCCACCGTCACGGCCGCGCGCCGCGGCGAGATCGCCCTGACGGCCGCGCACCTGGTGCAGATGGGCTATGGAGAACGCCCCGGGCAGGAGCCGCGCTCGCTCGATCCGACGAAGCCGCTTGGCACCATCACTGCGGGCGGGCAGAAGTTCGCCGTCGCCTCTGCCTACGTCGTGCAGGCGGGCCACGGCGAGGGCAGCCAGGGCGGGAAGCGTTGGAGCCATGGCGTC
This sequence comes from Pseudacidovorax sp. 1753, assembly GCF_040544975.1. Taxonomy (NCBI): domain Bacteria; kingdom Pseudomonadati; phylum Pseudomonadota; class Betaproteobacteria; order Burkholderiales; family Comamonadaceae; genus Pseudacidovorax; species Pseudacidovorax sp. 1753. The sequence goes on from NZ_JBEPKY010000002.1 coordinate 74,110, forward strand.
AACGACGTGACCGGCCCCCTCGGCACCGTGACGGCCAGTGGAGGCGGCCAGAGCCTCGCCGCAGCGTTCATGGTCCAGGCGAACGGCGGTTTCAACACGAGCCACGGCCGCGACCTGCGCGAAGGCGTCTCCACGGTCACCACCTCGGGCAGTCAACAGCAGCTCACGGCAGCGCACATGGTCACCCTGCGCCGGAACTGTAACGGCCGTGCAGTGGATGAGCCCGTGTCAACGGTCACCGCCGGCGCCGAGCATCACGCCCTGGTGCAGTACGCGTTGAGCAAGGAGCACGAGGCCGGCGCGCTGCGCTGCGCAGCATTCCTCATGCGCTACCACGCCAGCGGCGGCCAATGGGCTGACCTGCGCGACCCCATGACCACGATCACCACGCACGACAGGCTCGCGCTGGTCACCGTGTGGCTGCAGGGCGAGCCCTGGGTGATCGTGGACATCACGCTGCGCATGCTGGTGCCACGCGAGCTGTACAACGCGCAGGACTTCCCGCCCTCCTACGTCATCGACCGGACGGCCAGCGGAAAGCCGTTGACCAAGACGGCACAGGTGCGTATGGCGGGAAACAGCGTGAGCCCACTCCCAATGCGCCTGCTCGTGGCGGCGAACTACTGCGACCACGATCGCGAAAGGCTCGCAGCATGAACTACGACGACTTCCTCCGCGCCAAGGTCACGATCGCACAGCCGAAGGGATTCAACGTCGACCCGGCCGAGATCCACCCGCTGCTCAAGCCGCACCAGGTGGCGGCCGTGATCTGGGCCATCCGCTTGGGCTGCGCCGCGCTGTTCATGGCCTTCGGCCTCGGCAAGACCTTCGTGCAGCTGGAGATCGTGCGCCTGGTCCGCCAGCGCGTCGGCGGCATGGCGTTGATCGTGATCCCGCTCGGCGTGCGGCAGGAGTTCATGCGCGACGCGGCCCGCCTGGGCATCGCCGTGAAGTTCATCCGACGCATCGAAGAGGCCGACGACCCCGAGGGCATCTACCTCACCAACTACGAGACGGTGCGCGACCGCAAGCTCGACCCGCTGCTCTTCGGCGTGGCCAGCCTGGATGAGGCGGCGTGCCTGCGCGGCTTTGGCGGCAGCAAGACCTTCCGCGAGTTCATGGCCATGTTTGCCGGCGACGACCGGCGCGACATGGGCAACCGCATCAAGGGTGCCGGCGTGGCCTATCGCTTCGTGGCCACGGCTACGCCGAGCCCGAATGAGTTCGTGGAGTTGCTGGCCTACAGCGCCTTTTGGGGCGTCATGGACGTGGGACAGGCCAAGACCCGCTTCTTCAAGCGCAACAGCGAGAAAGCGGACCACCTGACGCTGAGCCCGGCGCGGGAGCAGGACTTCTGGATGTGGGTGGCCAGCTGGGCCCTGTTCGTGCAGAAGCCCTCCGACCTGGGCTACAGCGACGAGGGCTACGAGCTGCCGCCGCTCGACATCCGCTGGCACGAGATCCCGGCCGACCATGCCGCCGCCGGTGCTGACCTCAATGGCCAGGGCCAGATGTTCGCCCGCCAGGCGATCGGCGTGGTGGACGCCGCGCGCGAGAAGCGCGAGAGCCTGGACGCGCGCGTGGCCAAGATGCTGGAGCTGCGCGCCGAGGATCCGGGCGCGCACCGCGTGATCTGGCACGACCTCGAGGACGAGCGCCGCGCGATCGAGCGCGCCATACCGGGCGTGGCGAGCGTCTATGGCACCCAAGACCCGGAGACCGCACGCGAGCCGCTGGTGGTCGCCTTCAGTGACGGCCAGCTGCAGGAGCTGAGCAGCAAGCCGGTGCTGCTGGGCAGCGGCTGCAACCTGCAGCGGCACTGCGCCTGGGCGATCTACCTCGGCATCGGCTTTAAGTTCGCCGACTTCATCCAATCCATCCACCGCCTGCAGCGCTTCCTGCAGACGCGCCAGGTTCGCGTCGACCTCATCTACACCGAGGCCGAGCGCGAGGTGCGCCGCACGCTCGAACGGAAGTGGGCACAACACAAAGAACAGGTGCAACGCATGACGGAGATCATCAAGGAGTTCGGCCTGTCGCACGCGGCCATGATCAAGACCCTCTCGCGGGCCATGGGCGTGGAGCGTGTCGAGGTCCGGGCCAAGGGCGGCGAGTACACGCTGGTGCACAACGACTGCGTCAAGGAGACGCGGTCGATGCCCAGCGACAGCGTCGGCTTGGTGCTGACCAGCATCCCCTTCAGCACCCAGTACGAGTACTCGCCGAACTTCGCAGACTTCGGACACACCGACGGGAACGAGCACTTCTTCGAGCAGATGGACTTCCTGGTGCCGGAGCTGCTGCGCGTGCTGAAGCCAGGCCGCGTGGCCGCCATCCATGTGAAGAACCGCATCGTGCCCAGCGGCATGGTCGAAGGAGTCGGCTTCCAGACCGAGTACCCCTTCGACGTCGACACCATTGCCTGCTTCCGCCGGCACGGCTTCCACTTCGTCGGCCGCAAGACCATCGTGACGGACGTGGTGCGGGAGAACAACCAGACCTATCGCCTCGGCTACAGCGAGCAGTGCAAGGACGGTAGCCGCATGGGCTTCGGCCTCTGCGAGTACCTGCTGATCTTCCGCAAGGCGCCAACGGACGCCAGCCGCGGCTACGCGGACGTGCCGGTGGTGAAGGACAAGGCAAAGTACTCACGGCCGCGCTGGCAATTCGACGCCCACGGCTTTGCGCGCAGCAGCGGCAACCGCTTTCTCACGCCCGAAGAGCTGGAAGGGCTGACGCATGCCGACGTGTTCAAGCTGTTCCGCCAGCACTCTCTGGAGCAGGTCTACGACTGGGAACACGATGTGCGCATCGGCGAGGGCCTGGCCGGCCGCGGGATGCTCCCTACTACCTTCATGCTGTTGCAGCCGCAGAGCTGGCACCCGGACGTTTGGACCGACATCACTCGCATGCGCACGCTGAACGGCGCCCAGTCGGCAGCCGGCCGCGAGCAACACCTTTGCCCGATGCAGTTCGACATTGCCGAGCGCGCCATCACGCAGTACTCAATGGAGGACGAGGAGGTCTACGACCCCTTCGGCGGCCTGATGACCGTGCCCTATATCGCGGTGAAGCTGGGCCGGCGCGGCCGCGGCTGCGAGCTGAGCCCAGGCTACTTCGCAGACGGGGTCTCCTACTGCGAGGCCGCGGTGCGCGAGCGCTCGACCCCCTCGCTCTTTGACCTGGAAAGGGAAGCAGCATGAGCGCCAGCAGCAACATCGAGTGGTGCGACAGCACGTTCAATCCGTGGACCGGCTGCGCCAAGGTGTCGCCAGCGTGCGATCACTGCTACGCCGAGGGCTGGAGCAAGCGCGCCGGTGCAAGGGTCGGTAAGTGGGGCGCTGGTGCGCCGCGCGTGCGCACGGTGCCGGCCAACTGGCGCCATCCGGTGGTCTGGAACGAGACGCCTTTCTCGTGCTGTCAATCCTGCCGCTGGCGTGGCGAGACGCGCCAGTGCATCAGCGTGCCGCACCCGGATGACCAGATGCCCACGCGCGGCTGCCCGGCATGCAAGTCCGCTGGCGTGCGCGACGCACGGCGCCGCGTGTTCTGCGCCAGCTTGGCGGACTGGCTGGACAACGAGGTGCCCATCGACTGGCTGGTGGACCTGCTGGACCTCGTCCGCACCACTCCGGCGCTTGACTGGCTGCTGCTGACGAAACGCATCGGCAACCTCGGCCGCATCGCGACTGCTGCGATGGTGGCGAACCAGCGGGGCAACGAAGACCTGCGTGCCTGGTGCGTGGACTGGTGGAGCAACCGCAAGCCGCCGGCCAACGTCTGGCTGGGCATCACGGTGTGCGACCAGAAAGAGGCCGGCCGCGACATCCCGAAGCTGCTGGACGCGCCCGCAGCGAAGCGGTTCCTGTCGATGGAGCCGCTGCTGGGACCGGTCCAACTGCCGCTCTACATCGACCCAGCCCGAAGCGGCGCCTTTGATGTTTGGACGCCCGGCATCGACTGGGTGATCGTCGGCGGCGAGAGCGGCCCAGGCGCGCGCCCCATGCACCCAGCCTGGGCTCGCAGCCTGCGCGACCAGTGCGCCGAGGTGGGCGTGCCGTTCCTATTCAAGCAATGGGGTGAATGGTCGCCGCGGGCTGCGATCTGCGGAGCAGGGCAGGATTTCCAAACGCTGGACCCCCAATGCACTCGGTGGCCCGATGTGATCCGGCTTGGCGAGCACGGCCGGGATACGCGCATGACCGAGAACTGCACCGCCGATGCCGGAGAGGATGTCTTTGTACAACGCGTAGGGAAGAAGGCCGCCGGCCGCCTGCTGGACGGCCGCACGCATGACGGCTTCCCGTCGTGATGAACGACGCCGCCAGGCCGCCCACCTGGGACGCAGCGGACAGCGCCTACCAGCGGCACCACTTCACCTGCGCCACATGCTGCGCCGCCGGCGCCTCGCAGGGAGCGGACGCGCGCTGCCCGGCCGGCCAGACCCTGTGGGGCGCCTACCAATCCGCGGGCATGCCCCCGCACTTTCTTTGGATCCGAGAACACCGATGACGTGCAAACACACAAACTTCGCGGCCGAATGCGCCGTGGCCCGCCTCGAGGACGTTGGTCGATTCATGCTCGAGGTCAAGGTGCGCTGCACCGAGTGCGGCGAACCGTTCCAGTTCCTGGGGCTGCCGCCTGGCTGCAACCTCGAAGGCGCCAGCGTCAGCCTCGACGGGCTGGAGGCCAACATCGCCATCTGCCCGCAGGGCACGAGGCCCAGCCCGCTGCAGTCGCTCCTGGGCTACACGGTAGAGGCGTACAACTGATGGACCTTCGCATCCGCTGCATGCACTGCGACGCCCTGATCCAGGACGTCTTCTGGCGGATCTATGACCACGAGCAAAGGGTCTTCATCCGCGTGCGCTGCCACGGCGACGAAGAGACGATGGAGGCCGACCTGGCCGCGCTCTTCGGCGCGAGGCACCTTGAAGGCGTCGCCTTCTGCCCGCCAACCGCACTGCTTCCTGCTTCTTCAGCCCCGCCACCGAGCGGGGCTTCTTCTTTGGAGCCCCACCATGAAGATGGCCAAGCCTTCTGAACGCGACATCGACGCCGGCAGCGCCCTCCTGTCGCTGCGCAACGACCTCTCGAGCGGCTACTACCCATGGAACGATGGCGAGCACCGCCCGACCTACTTCGACCCGGACGACCGGCAGCACCTGCGCCGGCTCTACGACGCGCTGGACGCCCTCCTTGAGCGTGCACCAGGGTTCGCGGGCCGGGTGATCGGCGGCATGTGCTACGTCATCTGCTGGGACCGCAACCAGATCTTGGATCCCGCAGACGACTGCCTCGCACTGCATCCCGATCTGGTCCGCGGCCGCCAGCTGCTTGCCCTGGCCCGGGCTGACTTACTTCCTCGGCTCGAGCGCGAGGCCCGCGCCACGCTGGCCAGCCACATCGACCGCTCGGCCGCCGCTCACTTGGCCGCCATGCGCGCCAGCTGGGGCCGGCCAGCAAGCCCCGGGGAGTTCAGTTGATGAGCAGGAACACCACCAAGCCGCCGGCGGAGCCCGCGCCGGAGACGCTGTACCGCGAGAAGCTGGTCCTCTCGCGATTCGCACCCGTCCATCGCACCACCTGGTGGCGATGGATCAAGGCGGGCAAGGCGCCGGCCCCGGTGGCCATCGGGCCGCACGCGGTGGCCTGGCGCGGGATCGACTTGGCGCGCTGGCAGCGCGGCGAATGGGTCAAGCCGGAGCCAGGAAGTCTGCCCAATCCTGCATGAGGGGGCGCCGGCGCTCCAGCGCTCGCATGCGCCGGTACGCCGCCTCCGACTTGTTCTCGATGGTGTGCGCCAGCGCCATCTCGGCCAGGTCGCGGGGATAGGAGGTGTGCTCCCCTACCCAGTCACGGAAGGTGCTGCGGAAGCCGTGGGGCACGCAGGTCAGCTTGCGATCCCGGAGCACCTTCGTGATGGTCATGTCCGAGATGGTCTCGGCATCCTCTTTCACCGAGGGGAACAGGAAATCCTGTCCGTCCAACCTCGGTATCCTGGACAGCAGGTGCAATGCCTGCTCGCTCAGCGGAATGCTGTGCTCCACGTCGGCCTTCATCCGCGCCGCCGGCACCGTCCAGACCCTCTTTCCCAGATCGAACTCGCTCCACCGAGCGCCACGCGCTTCGCCTGACCGGGCGGCCGTCAGGATGAGCAGTTGCAGCGCCAGCGCGCCTATGCCGTTCGCGGCCTGCAACGACCGATAGAACGCCGGCGTGTCGTCAATCGGCATGGCCTCGTGGTGCGAAACCTTGCGCACCTTCTTCGGCTCCGGGAGGATCATCTCCAGCCCTCCCTTCCAGCGCGCCGGATTGTCGCCCACCCGCCACTTCTTCACCGCCGTGGCGTAGTCGAGCACCGCCTCGATGCGACCACGAACCCGCGTGGCCGTTTCGGTTTTCTCCGTCCAGATCGGCTTGAGGACCTCGAGCACATGCGACGGCTCAATGTCGGCCACGTTCATCTCGCCGAGCAGCGGGTACGCATAGGCCTCGAGGGTGGCGGCCCACTGGGCCGCGTGCTTCGCGTTCTTCCACCCCTCGCGCTTGGACTCGATGTACTCCTCGGCCGCCACCTTGAACTGGTGGGAGGGCGCGCCAGCAGTCTGGACGGCAACGCGCGGCGCGGGCCGCGGATCGGCGCCCGCCCGGATCATGCGCCGCCGTTCGATGGCGGCGTCGCGCGCCTGGGACAGGGACATGTCCTCCATGTTCCCCAGGCCGACGTCCAGCCGCTTGCCCGCTGCCATGGCGCGGTAGATCCACAATCGGGTGCCGGCAGGCGTGATGCGGAGGTGCAGCCCCTGCACGCCGCCCACTGGGTACCGGCCGGGCTCGCGCAGCTTGGCAACGGCGGCGGCGGTGAGTTCGCGGGCGATCTTAGGCATAGCGCAATGCTATCCCATGCCCACATCCTGCCCACAAACGCACTGCAATTTAGCGCAGCGGTTTGCAACAAGAGAACGGTTTGAGCCAAGAAAAAAGCCAAGTGAATCAATCGCTTGGCTTCGGGTTGCATCAACATGCAATCAACTTTTGGCGGAAACGGAGGGATTCGAACCCTCGATGAGGCTCTACACCCCATACTCCCTTAGCAGGGGAGCACCTTCGGCCACTCGGTCACGTTTCCAGTGCGCTAGGCAGACCATGATTATGCCATCAAATCTGCCCCGTTCGACCCCGAAGGCCGCGCGTTGCGCATTAATTTGCAGGCTGGTCCAGGTCAAAGGCCTTGTGCAGCGCGCGCACGGCCAGTTCCATGTACTTCTCGTCGATCACGACCGAGGTCTTGATCTCGCTGGTGGAGATCATCTGGATGTTGATGCCCTCCTCGCTCAGCACGCGGAACATCTTGCTGGCCACGCCCACATGGCTGCGCATGCCGATGCCGACGATGCTGACCTTGCAGATCTTGGTGTCGCCCACGATGTCGGCCGCTCCCAGCGTGGGCAGCACCTTGGTCTTGAGCAGGTCCACCGTGCGCGCGAACTCGGCGCGATTGACGGTGAAACTGAAGTCGGTCTTGCCGTCCTTGGAGAGGTTCTGGATGATCACATCCACCTCGATGTTGGCGTCGGCCACCGCGCCCAGGATGTGGTACGCGATGCCCGGCTTGTCGGGCACGCCCAGGACGGAGATCTTGGCTTCGTCGCGGCTGAAAGCGATGCCGGACACGACGGCTTGTTCCATGGTTTCGTCTTCCTCGAAGGTGATCAGAGTGCCCGACACGGCCTCTTCATTGATGTCGATGTCCCAGGGCGTGAAGCTGGAGAGCACGCGCAGCGGCACGCGGTACTTGCCGGCGAACTCCACCGAGCGGATCTGCAGCACCTTGGAGCCCAGGCTCGCCATCTCCAGCATCTCTTCGAAGCTGATCTTGGCCAGGCGGCGCGCATCGGGCTCGACGCGCGGGTCCGTCGTGTAGACGCCATCGACATCGGTGTAGATCAGGCATTCGTCCGCCTTCATGGCGGCGGCGATGGCCACGGCCGAGGTGTCGCTGCCGCCACGACCCAGCGTGGTGATGTTGCCCAGTTCGTCCACGCCTTGGAAGCCGGTGACGACGACCACGCGGCCCGCGTCCAAGTCGGCGCGTACGCGCTCGTCGTCGATGCGCTCGATGCGGGCCTTGGTGTAGCTGCTGTCGGTCTGCACGCCCATCTGCCAGCCGGTGTAGCTCACGGCCTCCACGCCTTCGCTTTGAAGCGCAATGGCCAGCAAGGCCGACGAGGCCTGCTCGCCGGTCGCGGCCAGCATGTCCAATTCGCGGTTGTAGGGCGTGGTGGGCTTGGCCGGGGCCAGTTCCTTGGCCAGGCCCAGCAGGCGGTTGGTCTCGCCGCTCATGGCGCTGGGGACCACCACCATGCGATGGCCTGCGCGCGCCCATTTGGCGACGCGCTTGGCGACATTGCGGATGCGCTCGGTCGAGCCCATCGACGTGCCGCCGTACTTGTGAACGATCAATGCCATGGGTGAGATGTCGGAAGAAAAGTGAGTCGCCTGGTCGGCGTCGCCCGGGATGGCGGGCCTTCAGAGCGGCCTGCGCGGTGGCGGCCCGGATGCCATTCAGCGCGGGGGCTTCGGCAAGGGCGCGCTATTGTACCAACGCAGGGTGTCGCCTTCGCGCACCACCTGGCCGCTGCCGGCCTTGATATGGATACGGTGGCCACGCGTGGTGCAGTCGGCGATCTGGTCCAGCAGTTCGTCGATCTGACGGGCCGCCGGCGCACGGCCGGCGGCCTGCGCCAGCCAGGCCCGCAATGCATTGGCCTGCCGGCTTCGCGGCAGCGCCTGCAGCGCGCGGATGCGGGGTGGCGTGCCCGTCTGGTCCAGGTCGGCACGGGCGATGTTGGCCAGCAGTTCCTGCGCCTGGGCTGCGTGCCGCGCACTGCGGGCGAAGGTTTCGCGGAACTGCGGGAAGGCGGCGGCCAGCGCGGGCAGCACCTGCTGGCGGATGCGGTTGCGCGTGTAGCGCGCATCGGCATTGGTGGGGTCGTCGACCCAGCTTTCGCCGCGGGCGCGCAGCCAGGCGCGCAGGGTGTCGGGCGGCAGGTCCAGGAAGGGCCGGTGCCAGCGCAGGCCGGCACGCTCGGCCATGCGCGGCATGGCGGCCAAGCCCGGCAGACCGGCACCGCGCGACAGGGCGAGGATCAGCGTCTCGATCTGGTCGTCGGCATGGTGACCCAGCACGATGTCCTGCACAGCGCGGGGCCCGTCGCCGGTCGGGGCAGGTTCCACGGCCTTGGCCTCACCCGACGCGTTCTGGACGAAGTCACCCTCCGCGCTGGCCAGCTCGGCCAGCGCCCTGTAGCGCCCCAGCCGCGCCGCCTCCTCCGGGCTTTCGCCAGCCTGCGCTCGCGCGTCGATCCGGCCCACCCGCAACGGCACCTGCCAGCGTTCGCAAAGCGCGGCGCAATGGCGCTCGAAGGTATCGGCCGCCGCCTGCAGCCCGTGATTGACGTGCAGCGCCACCACCTGGCCCGGCCAACGGCGCGCGCAGGCGACCAGCAGCGCCGTCGAGTCGGCACCGCCGCTCAAGGCGACGCCCAGCGGCAGGCGCGTCGTGAGCGCGGCGACGGCTGCCTCGACGCCACCCGGGGGAACCCCTGCCCCCCCTGGCGCTCCAACTGCGCTCATGGCCGCCGCATTCCCGCGCCGGCCGCACCCGGACCGAGGAGTTGCCGAATGTGGAAGTTGGGACGACTGTGGTGGGCGATGCGCAAGGAACTGCTGCTGGCCTGGGCCGTCCTGCGCGACGGGCGCTCGCCGTGGGGTGCCAAGCTGGCCGTGCTCGCTGCGGCGGCGTACCTGATCAGCCCCCTGGACCTGATCACGGATGCCGTACCGTTGCTGGGCTGGCTGGACGACGGCATCGTGGTGTTCCTGCTGTTGCGGCTGTCGCAGAAGCTGCTGCCGCCCGGACTGAGCGAAGCGCTCAAAGCGCGCGGTGCAACACGTCGGCGGTGACGCGCACGGCCGCGTGCATGAAAAGGGGAGCCGCCCTGCTGCGCGTCAACTCGGAACTCAGCGCCCGGCGTCAACCTTCGTGTCGGCGAAGCGCCCGTAGCTCTGAATGCGGTCATAGCGGCGTTCCAGCAGTTCGCGCGGCTTGAGGTCCACCACCTGGCGCACCGCCTCCGTCAGCGCGCGCTTGAGGAAGGACGCCATCTGCCGATGGTCGCGGTGCGCCCCGCCCACCGGTTCGTTGACGATCTTGTCGACCAGGCCCAGCGCCTTGAGGCGGTGCGCCGTGATGCCCAGCGCGTCCGCAGCGTCCTGCGCCCGGTCTGCGGTCTTCCAGAGGATGGAGGCGCAGCCCTCGGGGCTGATCACCGAATACACCGAGTACTGCAGCATCAGCACCTGATCCGCCACCGAGATGGCCAGGGCACCGCCGGAGCCGCCCTCGCCGATGATGGTGGTGAAGATCGGCACTTCGAGCTGCGCCATCTCGAAAATGTTGCGGCCGATGGCCTCGGACTGGCCGCGCTCCTCGGCATCGATGCCGGGATACGCACCCGGCGTATCGACGAAGGTGAAGACCGGCAGCTTGAACTTCTCGGCCGTCTTCATCAGGCGCAGCGCCTTGCGATAGCCCTCGGGCTTGCTCATGCCGAAGTTGCGCGCGGTGCGCTCCTTGGTGTCGCGGCCCTTCTGGTGACCCAGCACCATGCAGGGCATGCCGTTGAAGCGCGCCAGACCGCCCACGATCGACAGGTCGTCCGCGAAATGGCGGTCGCCGTGCAGCTCGACGAAGTCGGTGAACATCTCGTTCACATAGTCCAGCGTGTAGGGCCGCTCCGGGTGGCGGGCGATCTTGGTGATCTGCCAGGGCGTGAGGCTGCTGTAGATCTCTTTGGTCAGTTGCTGGCTCTTCTTGCCAAGTTGGTCGATCTCTTCCGAGATGTCGACCGCCGATTCGCTCTGCACATAGCGCAGTTCTTCGATCTTGCTTTCGAGTTCGGCAATGGGTTGCTCGAAGTCGAGGAAGCTACGTTTTGCCAAGATCTACTCCTGTGAAGTCAATAGGCCACGGGCAGGGGCTCGAGCGAGCGCCAAATGTACCAAGTGGCCACACTGCAATAAGGGGCCCAGGCGACGGCCACCTCGCGCGCATCGCTGCGGCTGACGGGGTCGCCCGAGAAATACTGCTGGCTGATGCCGGCGATGAGGCTGGCGTCGTCCAGCGGCAGGATGTTTGGGCGCAACAGATGGAAGATGAGGAACATCTCCGCCGTCCACCGGCCGATGCCGCGGATGGCCACGAGCTCCGCGATGATCATCTCGTCGGCCATGTCCTTCCAGGCGTCGACGTGCACGGTACCGCCGTCGAAGTGCAGCGCCAGGTCGACCAAGTACTCCACCTTGCGCGCCGAGAGGCCCGCAGCACGCATGTCGTCCACCTTCAGCTTGAGCACGTTCGCGGGCGTCATGCGGCGCGGCAGCTTTTCGAAGCGCTCCCACACCGATTGCGCCGCCTTCACCGAGATCTGCTGGCCCACGATGCTGCGCGCCAGCGTGGTGAAGGCGTCGCCGCGCGACTGAAGGCGTGCATCGCCGAATTGCGGGATCAGCCGGCGCATCACGCGGTCCTTCTTGACCAGGTGGCGGCAGGCCTCCTCCCAGTAGTCGGGCGTGATGAATTCCGGATCCTGCGGGCGCGGAGCAGCCATGGCCAGGGTTGCCGTCCTGTCCACCGATTACTGGGCCGCGGCCCAGGTGGTGCCCGTGGGACCGTCCTTGAGCACGACGCCCTGGGCGAGCAGATCGTTGCGGATGCGGTCGGCCTCGGCGAAGTTCTTGGCCGCCTTGGCCGCGGCGCGCTCCGCGATGCGCGCCTGGATGGCCGCGTCGTCAAGCCCCGCACCGGCCTGCAGGTAGGCACGCGGCTCGGTCTGCAGCAGGCCCAGCGTGCCGGCCAGCGCCTTGAGCAGGCCGGCCGTCTGTGCGGAACGGGTGCGGTTGGCCTCAGCGGCCAGTTCGAAGAGCACGGCGACCGCCTCGGGCGTGCCAAAGTCCTCGTCCATGGCGGCCTTGAAGCGTGCGGCATGGGGGTCTTGCCAATCGATCTCTGCCACCTCCACCGGCGGAACTCCGTCGAGTGCCGTATAGAGGCGGCGCAACGCGTTGCGCGCATCGTCCAAGTGCACGTCGCTGTAGTTGAGGTCGCTGCGGTAATGCGCGCGCACGATGAAGAAACGCAGCGTCTCGGCGTCGTACTTCTTCAGCACGTCGCGGATCGTGAAGAAGTTGCCCAGGCTCTTGGACATCTTCTCGTTGTCGATGTTGATGAAGCCGTTGTGCATCCACTTCATCGCGAAGGTCTTGCCCGTGGCGCCTTCGCTCTGCGCGATCTCGTTTTCGTGGTGCGGGAACTGCAGGTCGGCACCGCCGCCATGGATATCGAAGGTCTCGCCGAGCAGGTCGCAGGCCATGGCCGAGCATTCGATGTGCCAGCCGGGACGGCCGGTGCCGAAGGGGCTCTCCCACTTGGCCTCGGCGGGCTCGGTGGGCTTGGCACTCTTCCAGAGCACGGGGTCGAGCGGGTCTTCCTTGCCCTCGGCCACGGCCACGCGGTTGCCGGCGTGAAGCTCGTCGAGCGACTTGCCCGACAGCTTGCCGTAGCCCGGGAACTTGCGCACCGCATAGTTCACGTCGCCATCGGCTGAGCGATAGGCCAGGCCCTTGCGTTCCAGTGTCTCGATCATCGACAGCATCTGGGGGATGTAGTCTGTGGCGCGCGGGTCGTGCGTGGGCCGCTCGACGCCCAGCGAGTCGGTGTCCTCGTACATCGCGTCGATCATCCGGCCAGTGAGGGCCTTGAGCGTTTCGCCGTTCTCCACTGCGCGGCGAATGATCTTGTCGTCGATGTCGGTGATGTTGCGCACGTAGGTCACGCGCCAGCCGCGGGCCTTGAACCAGCGCTGCACCACGTCGAAGGCGATCATCGAACGGGCATGACCCACGTGGCAGAAGTCGTAGACCGTGATGCCGCACACGTACATCCGTACATGGCCCGCCTCCAGCGGCGAAAACTCCTCCAGTGCACGCGTGAGCGTGTTGTAGATACGCAGGGTCATGGAAATCGGAATGGGCGCCGTTGAAAGGTGGCGCCGGCCTGGGGGGTCGATCATGCGCCGCCGCGGGCGCACTGCCAAGGGCTTCGGACAACCCGTGGCTACAATCCGGCAAGTATAAACGGCCCCTGCGCAGCGCCTTTTTCAGAGGGGGCTGCCGCATCCAACCACGCCGGGGCGCACTCGCGGTCCGGCCTCACTCGCTCCATGACGCACGCCGCATCCCCCGTCGCCCGTTCCCTGCTCCGCGCTGCCCTGGCCTGCCTGTTGGTCGCAGGGGCCGGCACGGCCCTGGCCGACGACTACGCCGACGTCAGCGCGCTGCTGCGCGCGGGCAAGGCCGCAGAGGCGCTCGACAAGGCCGACCGCTACATCGCCGGCAATCCGCGCGACCCGCAGATGCGCTTCCTGCGCGGCGTGATCCTCAGCGAACAAGGCAAGCCGCAGGACGCGGCCGACACCTTCGTCAAGCTGACGCAGGACTATCCCGAACTGCCCGAGCCCTACAACAACCTGGCCGTCATCTACGCCGCCCAGGGCCAGCTCGACAAGGCGCGCGACGCGCTCGACAACGCCCTGCGCCTCAACCCCAACTACGCCGTCGCGCACGAAAACCTGGGCGATGTCTATGTGCGCCTGGCTGCGCGCCAGTACAACCGCGCGCAATCCTTCGCATCGACCAGTTCCAGCGTCGCGCCCAAGCTGGCGCTGGTGCGCCAGCTGGTGGACAGCACCGGCAATGCCGCCAACGGCAAGCTGCCCGCGGCCACGCCCGAGCAGCGGCGCATCGCGCGCTGATGCACCATCGGCGCCCGGCCGGAACCGCCGGGCCAACGGTCGCTCCTATCCCTTTCCGTGACCTCGCAGGGAGTTTTTGCGTGATGTTTTCCCGTTCCACCCTCTTCACCCGCCGCTGGCTGCTGGCCCTGGCTGCGGCCGCCACCGTACCCACTGCCGCCTGGAGCCAAGCCGCTGCGCCGCGCGTCAAGCTGGCCACCAGTGCTGGCGACATCGTGCTGCAGCTCGATCCGGCCAAGGCACCCAAGACCGTCGCCAATTTTCTGCAGTACGTGCAGGAGAAGCATTACGACGGCACCGTGTTCCACCGCGTCATCGACGGCTTCATGATCCAGGGCGGCGGCTTCACGCCCGACCTGCGCCAGAAGCCCACGCGTGCACCGATCGCGCTGGAGGCCGACAACGGACTGAAGAACGACCGTGGCACCATCGCCATGGCTCGCACCAGCGATCCGAACTCGGCCACGGCCCAGTTCTTCATCAACGTGAAGAACAACGACATGCTCAACGCGCCCAACCCGGACGGCCATGGCTACGCCGTGTTCGGCAAGGTGGTGTCGGGCATGGACGTGGTCGACAAGGTCCGCGCCGTCCCCACCGGTGCCCAGGGCCCGATGCGCGACGTGCCGGTCGAGCCCGTCATCATCCGCAGCGCCACGGTGCTGAAGTAAGCCCGCCCCGCGAGCGCCCTCCCCTTTCTCCAGGAGCCCCCATGAGCAATCCCAAAGTCGAACTCTCCATCAAGGACCACGGTCCCATCGTCATCGAGCTGGACGCCGAGAAGGCACCCAAGACGGTCGAGAACTTCCTGGCCTACGTCGCCCAGGGCCATTACGACAACACCATCTTCCATCGCATCATCGACGGCTTCATGATCCAGGGCGGCGGCTTCGAGCCCGGCATGAAGCAGAAGCCCACGGGCGCCGAGATCACCAACGAGGCCAACAACGGCCTGAAGAACGACATGTACACCGTGGCCATGGCCCGCACCAGCGCGCCCCATTCCGCCACCGCGCAGTTCTTCATCAACGTCGCCAAGAACGACTTCCTCAACCACACCGCGCCGTCGCAGCAGGGCTGGGGCTATGCCGTATTCGGCAAGGTCGTCTCGGGCACCGAGATCGTCGACAAGCTGCGCAAGGTGAAGACGGGCCGCCGTGGCTTCCATGACGACGTGCCCGCGGACGACGTGGTGATCGAAAAGGCCACCGTTCTGGCCGAGTGATCGCAAGGCGGCATGCACGCAACCGGCCCGTACGCGGATCCCCTCGCCTGCATCGCGGCTGAGCGCCCCGCGCCTGATCGATGACCGCGCAGGCCGCCTTCACCGAATTCCTCGCGCCGCCCGAGTGGCGCACGGTCGACCTGCTGTCCGACCTGCACCTGCATCCTGCCGAGCCGCAGACCCTCCTGGCCTGGCGGCAGTACCTGCAGACCTCGCCGGCCGACGCCCTGTTCATCCTGGGCGACCTCTTCGAAGTCTGGGTGGGCGACGATTCCGCCTCCGAGCCCGGTTTCGAGGCCGACTGCGCCGCCTGGCTCAAGGAAGCGGCGGCGCGCCGGCCGATGTTCTTCATGGCCGGTAACCGGGACTTTCTGCTCGGCCAGGGCTTTGCCGCCCAGGCCGGCATCCAGCGCGTGCCTGATCCGCTGGTGCTGGTGCTGCATGGCCGGCGCTGGCTGCTCAGCCACGGCGACCTGCTCTGCCTGGAGGACCACGAATACCTGGCCTTCCGTGCGCAGGTGCGCAGCCTGGAGTGGCAGCAGGACTTTCTCGCGCAGCCCCTGGAGGAGCGCCGCGCACTCGCCCGCCACATGCGCGAACAGAGCGAATCGCGCAAGGCCGATCCACGCGCCGTCTGGGCGGACGTCGATGCCGATGCAGCCGTCGCCTGGCTGCGCAGTGCACACGCCCAGACCTTGATCCACGGCCATACCCACAAGCCCGGACGGCACGACCTGGGCGACGGCCTGGAACGGCTGGTCCTCAGCGACTGGGACGTGGCTGCCTCACCTCCTCGCGCCCAGGTGTTGTGCCTGACGGCGGCCGGCGCGCAGCGCGTCGATCTGCGCTGAGGCCTCCATCGATGCTGGGACGCTGGCTGCGCGGACTGCGCCCCCCTCCCGAGATTCCCGAAGCCGACTGGCAGCGCGTCCTGGATGCGCTGCCCTTTCTCGCCGCCCGTCGCAGGGACGAGCGCGAGCGGCTGCGCGAGCTCAGCGCGCGCTTTCTGCAGCAGAAGGAATTCCACGGTGCGCTGGGCTTCGCGATCACCGACCAGGTCGCGCTGCTCATCGCCGCGCAGGCCGTGCTGCCACTGCTTCATCTGCCGGGCGACCTGGGTTGGTACGACGATTTCGTCGGCATCGTCGTCGTGCCCTCTGAGGTGTCCACGCGTCGCACCCTGGTGGACGAGGCCGGCGTGGTGCACGAGTACGACGAGGCCATCATCGGCGAGGCGCGCGAGCACGGCCCGGTCATGCTGAGCTGGCCGCATGTGGCCGAAGGCGCCGCCGGCACGCAGGCCGGCCCCATCCTGAACGTGGTGATCCACGAGTTCGCCCACAAGATCGACATGCGCGACGGGCAGGTGGACGGCTGTCCGCCACTGCCAATCGGCTTCATGGCCAGCACGACGGCGCTCCAGGCCCGCGAGCGCTGGCTGGCTGCGCTGCAGCCCGCCTACGACCGCTTCCGCGAGCAGGCCATCGTGGCAGAGCGCTTCGGGGGAGAGCCGCCCTGGCTCGACGATTACGCGGCCTCGTCCCTGGCGGAGTTCTTCGCCGTTGCCTGTGAAGCCTATTTCGTGGACCGGTCGCGCTTCATCCAGGAGTTCAGCGGCCTGGCGTCCGCCTTCGACGCGTTCTTCCTCGCCAACGACCGTCAACGCTGAACGCGAGAGGTCCGCAGGGGCCGCCCGCAGGTTGCCGCGGGTGTCGCGCCCGCTTCGAAGGGTAGCGTCGCCCCGGCGCTGCAGCCCCAAGAAAAAAGCGGCGCACCGTCGCCGGCACGCCGCTTTCGATGAGGCAACGCCCCGCGATCAGCCCTTGCGCAACAGCGGCTTGAGCGCGCTTTGCAGGCGACGCGCGGTCGTCGGCTCATGCGCCGAAGCCAGCACACGCGCGGCGTCCTGGGCCCAGGTCTCGACCGGGCCAGGCTCGTTGCGCTTGGTCAGCAGCTTGAGCTGCAGTGCGCGGCGCGCGTCCAGTTGCTCCGGCGGGGTGGGGACTTCGGCGGCCATCTCCAGGCGCAGCAGGGCCTCGGCCGGCTCGCCCGAAGGCGCGGCGGACAGCGACTGCACCCACTGGTTGCGCACCGAAGGCGTGACGCGGCCCAGTTCCTGCGCCGGCGGCACGGCGGCGCCGTCGCGCTTGCTCCAGGCGTCGAGCAGTTGCGTCACGGCCTCGCCGTGCGCCTGGCTCGCCAGCTTGCGCAGGGCGGCCTGGGCGTGCTCCATGGCGTCGCGCTGGGCGCGGAAGGCGGTATCGCCCAGACGGGGACCGCGGTCCTCGCGCGGCGGACGATCACCGCGCATGTCGCCGGGACGTCCGGCGCGGTCGCGGCCGAAACGGTCGCCACTGCGGTCGCCGCCCCGCGGGCCGCCACGGCTGTCGCGGGAATCACGGCGGTCGCCGAAGCGACCGGCGGGTGCGGCGGCCGGGCGTGCCGCGCCGGGACGGTCGTCGCCGCGGACGGCCACGACCGGGCGAGGTGCAGCCTTGGGCGCCGCAGCCGGTGCGGGTGCCGCACCCTCGCCACCTTCGGCGGCGGGTGCGCCCTCCTGGGCGGCAGCGTCCGTAGGCGCGGCGGTGGATTCGGCAGGGGCGGCAGCATCGGCGCTGGCCACAGGTGCTGCAGCGCCGCCCGGAGCCGCGGCTTCGCGACGGCCGCGCAGGGCATCTTCCAGCGCGGTCATGGCGGCGCGGATCTTCTGGGCATCGCCGGTGGCATTGGCTGCCTCCAGCGCCTTCGAAGCCTCGAGCACCGCACGGTCGTGTTCACCCATGGCTTCGGTCTGGCGCTCGCGCTCGGCGCTCTTGCGCTGGAAGGCGTCGTCGATGGGCTTGCGGAAGGCGTCCCAGAGCTTCTGCTCCTGGCGACGCTCCAGCGGCACGGCCTGCGCCTCGGCCTGCCAGCGCTGCTGCAACGCCTTGACGGCGTCGATGCGCAGCTGCGGCGCAGCGCCGAGTTCGGTGGCCTCGGCAATCATCTGCTGACGGCGCTCGATGCTGGCCTTCTGCGAAGCCTCGAGCGGGCCACGGGCCTCGGTCATGGCTGCGCCCCACAACGGCTGCAGCTCGGCGAACACCTTCTCGCTGACATGGCCGCCATCGCGCCAACGATCGGAGAACTGGTGCAGGGCGCGGTTGCGGGCCTTGAGGTCGGCATCGCTGGCGTGCTCAACCGTCCAGGCGCGCAACTCTTCGATCAGCGCAAGACGCTGGGCGCGGTGTTCGGCGGCTTCGGCGCGCACCTTCTCCAGCCAGGCCTCGACCACCTTGTGGGCCTTGTTGCAGGCCTCGTCGAAACGACGCCACAGCCCGTGGTTGGGCACGCCACCCTGGTCGGCCTGCTTCCATTGCTCGCGCAGGGCGCGCAGTTGCTCCTGCATCTTGCGACCGCCCAGCGCCTGACCCTCGGGACGATTGAGCAGGCCTTCGGCCTTTGCCACCAGTTCTTCGCGGACCTTGTCGGCGCCCCAGCGCTGCCAGCCTTCGAGTTCGCCGGCGGCGACGAGCGCGGCATGCACGCGCGCTTCCAGGGCATTGCCCACCAGCTTGCCGTGCTCCTTGAGCACAGCGCGCAGCGCATTGGCCGCGGCCTGGCTGCTCTTGCCCTGGCCCTGGGCCGTGGCTTCCTCCAGCTTGGCCAGGGAGGCTTCGACGGCTGCTTCGGCGGCAGCACGCTGTGCCGGATCCACCTTGGGGGCGGGCGGTGCCGCGGCCGGGGTCGGCGCGTTTTCGGGCGGCAGGCCCCGGGCGGCGCGCAGTTCGTCGGCCCAGACGGGGACGGGAGGCAGCGGCGCCTGGGCATCGGCCGCAGCGGCCACGGCCTGGGCCAGCGCGCTGTGGAAGGCCTCGGACACGACCTGCAATTGCGACCGCGATGCGTCGAGCTGCGGCGCGAAGCGCGCATCCAGGCTGGCCCAGTTCGGGTCCTGCGCAATCTCGTCGGCCTGGGTCGTCCAGTGGGCGACGTCGCCGCGCAGGCCCTCCTCGGCGGCCTGGGCGTCCTGCCAGCCCTTGGTGGAAAGCACCTCGAAGCGCTGCGCCAGCAGCACGGCGGCTTCGCGATGGACCTGGGCGCGGTGCTGCAGGTCCTCCACGCCCTTCACCCGTTCGGCCAGGTTGGCCTTGAGGCCGGCGAGCGGTTCACGCGACAACGGTGCGCCGGCCTTGGCGGCGTCGCGCTGCCAGGCCATGGCGTCGGCGATGTTCAGCCGGGGCTGGTCGAGCAGCGAGCGGGCCTTTTCGGCCCACTCGGCGGCGATCACCTCCTGGCCCTTGGCGCGCTTGATCTCGTCAAGGCGCTCGCGCAGGGCGCGGGCGGCGCCCTTGTCGCGGCCGCTGAGTTCCTTGAAGACTTCCTGCATCAACTCGGGCGAGGGATTGCCCGCGAGCCAGTCGCGCACGCGCTGCGCCCGTTCGCCGGAGGTGGCGGCGGTGAAGACGCCCCCGGTGAGCTGGTCGAGGGTGGGGAGATCGTGTTTGGTCGTGGCTTGAGTCACTGCGCCAGAGTCGTTGAAAGAGATCGGAGGGGGTGGGCCGGCGCGAAGCCGGTCATCCAAGCAAAGGCGCCGGCAAGGCCGGCGCATCCCGCATTGTCGCCCAGGAGCGCGTGCGTCTGGAATACCGCAGAAAGCGGTTGAGGAATCCTTCTCAGGGCATGTCCAGCGCCAAGGCCGTGCCGGGCATCCAGTCGGCGCCGTCCGCACGCGTGCGAACCGCCCCCAGGAAGATCCGGTCGCCGGGCAACTGCCGCTGGAGCAGGTAGTCACGTACGGCCGCGGCCCGGGCGATGGCCAGCTCGCGGATGGACTGCTCGTCGACGGCAATGGTCGGCAGCAGCAGCTTCTCCATCTCGGCGACCGACTGCGACTTGGCCATGCCGATGAGATTGCGGGGCTTGGGAATGTCGGCCCGCTTGTAGACGGCCTCCAGCAGCGCCGGGTATTCGGCGTCGGTGACCGGACCGACCTCGGCCGGGTCGGTGCCGCCGCGCACCGCTGCGCGGCGCTTCTCGGCCAGGGCCATGCGGCGCAGGCGCTCGCGCTGCAGCGCGTCGCGTTCACGCTCCAGGCTGGCCCGCCCGACGAGGGTGAGGCGCAGGCCGTCGCGCTGGCCCAGTGCCTTCTCGACCTTGTCCAGGCTCTGCTTCGCCGCGTCGGACAACGCGTCGCTGCCCAAGGCGAAGGGCACGACGCTCGATTCGCTGCTGCCGCCGCCCAGGCCGCCCGTGAGCAGGCTGAACGGAGAGGTCACCGCCTTGGCGATCAGGTTGAGGATGCCCTTCCAGATCAGCGGCCCGATGCTGAATTGCGGATCGTTGAGCGAGCCCGACAACGGCAGATCGACGTCGATGACGCCGTTGCGGTCGGCGAGCAAGGCGACGGCCAGGCGCACCGGCAGGCTGTTGGGCGCATCCTTGACCTCGTCGCCGAAGGCCAACTGGTTGAGCACCAGCTTGTTGGTGGCGGTGAGGCGCCCGTCCGGCGCCACTTGGTAGTGCACGTCCACGCTCATCTTGCCGCGCTCGATGCCATGGCCGGCATAGCGGATCGAATAAGGAGACAGCGGCGCCAGCTCCAGGTCGCGCACCTTCGCCGCAATGTCCAGTTCCAGCGGCTTGGCCAGCGGATTGAGCTTGCCCAGGATCTCGAGCGAAGCGGTCTGCTGCGCCTTGCCGCGAAGCTCCAGATCGGCCAGGGCCGGCCGGCCGCCGTCGGCCGGCTCGGAGGAGAAGGCGCTGAGCCGGCCGGTCAGCTCCGTGAGGTCGGCCGAATAATTCGGCTGCACAAACAGGTCGGAGAAGTCAACGCGCGCATTGACCACGCTGATCGGGCCGAAATGGATGATGGGCGCGAGGCCTGGCGCGGCCTCTGCCCGCGCAGTGGCCGGCGCCGGCGCTGGCGCCGATGCGGGGCCCCTTTCGCCGGCATTGGTGGTGGCACTGGCACCACCACGCGCGGACGCGGTGCGCGGTGCCGGCCGCTCGGCCGCGGCCCGCTCGCTTTCCTGCTGGCCCTGGCGGGTGATGGCCTGCAGGTTCAGGCGTCCCGAGGGCTGCACGATGATCCGTGCGAACGCATCCGTGAGCGTGGTCTCGCGCACGTCGAGCCGCAGGGCGGCGCGGGGACGCTGATCGAGTTCGAAACCGCGCAGGGCAAGCGTCTTCCAGCGCAGCAGCCGCTCGCCCCGCGCCGCGCCCGTCGCAGGGCTGTCTGCGGCGGTCAGCGCCACGCTGTCCACCCGCAGGTCGTCGACCGACAGGTCGCCGCTGAGCTTTGCCTGAACGCCCGCCGGCTGGACGGCCACCGCCAGCGTGCCCCGGTAGGCGGCGAAGGCACGCCGCACGTCCACATTGAGCGACTGCCCGTAGTAGGGCTGGAAGGCATGCACCGGCAGGCCCGTGGCCTCCAGCCGGCCGGACAGCACCACCGGGGCCATCGCCAGGCTGCCCTTGAAGTCGACGCGGCCCGGCTCCGACCGGGTGCCTGCCGTGATGCGGCCAGCCAACTCCACGGGCGACGCCGCAGCAGACGCGGGATCGAGGTCGCGGGCCCGCAGGCGCAGGCTGGCAAGCTTCACCTCCACCGGCGCGCCGGCCTGGGCGCGGTCGGCGAATTCCACGTCACCGCCGTCGACGGACAGGGCCGCGATCCGGAGCTTCCACGGGGGCGGCGGCTCACCCTTCACCTGGCGGGGCCGCGCCACCGGCGCAGTCGACGCGTCGGGCGTGCGCAGCCAGCGCTGGTACATCCAGCGCTGCTCCTCGTCCCGCTCCACCCGGACGCGCGGCTCCGTGGCCGTCAGGCTGCCCACGCTGAGCGTGCGCGCCTTCAGATCGGCCTGCGCATCGCGCACCTCGAAGTGGCCGACCGCAGCCAGGGCCGTCTTGCCTTCGGTCAGCGACAGGCTGTCGAGCGTGGCGCGCTCGGCCGTGAGCAGCAGCGTCTGCGGCGACCACTGCAGCCCCAGTCGGCCGCCCAGGCGCCCGTCCACGGCCGGATTGAGCGTCGAGGCCAGGTAGGGTGCGGCCAGGGACAGCGGGACGTCGCTGGCCTCCAGCTGGGCCTTCACCGTGCTCGGGCTGCCCTGCCCTTCGAAGCGCAGCCGACCTTGCGCCACGGCCATCTCGCCCGAGAAGCGGGCCGGTTGCGCCATGGGCCATGCCGCGTCGTCCACCGTGACGCCCAGGCCGGTCACATCGATGGCCGCCGCTGGGCGCACGGAATCGTCGCGCCAGGCCACGCGGCCTTCCCGCACCGCCACGCGGTCGACCCGCACCTGCCACGCACCGGGCGCGGCAGCGTCCTTCGATGGCGCCGAGGTCGGCGGCGCGGCCGTGCGAGCGGCGTGCGCGGTGGCCGGCGCCGGCGTCCGGCCGTCGGTGAGCAGCAGGTTGATGCGACCCTGCGCGTCGCGGCGTGCCGCCAGCGTGGGCGCATCGACCTCCACGGACGCCAGATGCACCTGCCGCTCCAGCGGACGCACATCCGCCAGCTGGACCTTCAGCGCATCGAGCCTGAGCAGTTCGCCGCCCTGCGCATCCACGGCCTTCACGTCCTTGACCTGGACCGTGCCGGACAGCTTGAGCGAGGCATGGTCGGCCCGCTCGAAGTCGGCACGCAGGTCCACGTCCACGACGCCCGACTGCAGCGCGACCGGCAGGCCGGGCGGTGCATAGGCCAGGTAGGGCGCCAGATCGAGGCCGGCAATGTGCAACTGCGCGGCCGTCTTGTGCGTGGCGGCGAAGGGCAGGGACGACGCGGAGGAGTCGAAGCGGCTGCCATTGAGCGTGAATGCCAGCCGGGGCTCGACGTCCACCTCGCGTTTCGATGCCAGGCTGCTGAGGAAGGGCAGCTGCACCTCCAGCCCCTCGACCACGTGCTGGCGCTTCGCCACCTGGTCGTCCAGCGCAATGCGCCCGTCGTGGATCGCGAGGTTGTAGAGCACGAAGCGGGCGGGCTCGCCCGCGGGCTTGGGCTCGGCGGGGCCGCTCAGCCGGCGCAGGATGTCGTCGACGTCCAGCGCGCCATCCGCGCGCCGCGTCAACCGCAGCGCGGGCTGCTCGATGCGCAGCGCATCGACCACCGGCGCCAGGCGCAGGAAAGACTGAAGTTCGGCGTCCGCATACAGGCGCTTCGCCGTGAACAGCGGCGGCGCAGCGTCCACGCCAGCGATCGCCAGGTCCGACAGCGACAACTCCAGCGTCCAGGGCCGGAACTGCACGCCCCCCAAGGTCACGCTACGGCCCAGCGCTGCCGATGCCTGCTTCTGGATCTGCCATTTCAGGAGCGGCGGCACGGCGGCCCAGAGCAGCAGCCACAGGAGCAGCAGGCCGGCGATGGCGACGCCCAGCCGCCTCAACCAAAGGCCGTACTTCGTTCCGGAGAAATTCATGGGCGGAGTGTGCCGCAACGCGTACTCGCCCTGCGACGAGAGGCGGGGCGCCGCCGCGTGGGCGCCCCTTGTCGGCATCGGCGGACCTCACAACGAAAAAGCCCGGTGGCTGCTTGCACAGGCCACCGGGCTCGACGGAGGGCGCCAGGCCGCATCCATCTTTTGGCGCGGGAAGAAGAAGGTTCCCGACGCACTGGCAGCAAGGGATTGCCGCCGAGGGGCCGGGCCACCCGTCAGGACTGCGTCCTTCAGGAGAAGCGCCGGCGGAGCGTCTGCGATGCAGACAGCCGCAGATTAGGCCTGCCGACCGGGCGTGGCAAATGAAGTCGAGCGATGAGGCTGGGTGGGGCAATAGACAAACTTTTAAGCACCTATTTAGCATAAAGAAAAGATTCGATATTCTTGACCGTGTATTTAACGGTTCATAGAATGCGCGCTGCCCGGGCTCCCGCAGTCCTACTCCCCGGGCTCTCTTCCGGACTTCCCAGGTCCGGCCTCTCTGGCGAAGTCAGGACGCCCGTGCACCTTGTATCCCTGCACGGACCTGTTCTCCGCCGCATCACGCGATCGTTCGAGGCAGTCGGCACCCTGGTGCACGACTCGCAGCCTTGGAGCTCGCAGAGAAAGGAAAGTAGCGAATGAATCAGGTCTTGCGGGCTGGCATGCAGGGGTTGCGAACCTTTGCCAGCGACGTAGCCGATGGTTTCTTCGAGATCGTCCACAACGGCTTCGCGCTGATCGGGCTCGCGCTCGTGTTCGTCGTCGTCGCGCTGGCCGCCCGCCCCGACCTGCAACAGGTTGGCGAGGAGCGTCTGGCTGCCTGGGTGGAATCTCGCAAGCCGGCTCCGGCCCCCACCGATCCGGCACCCAACGCCGTGGAGCGGGCCACCGCGGCGCGCCCCGAAGAGCTGCCCCGCCCCCAGGCGGCCGTGGCCTACTGGCTCAGCCGCAAATACAAGGTGGCGGCCGAGCCCCTGAGCGTGCTGGTCGCCGAGGCCTACGACATCGGCCGGCAGACCAAGCTCGATCCGACGCTGATCCTGGCCATCATGGCCGTCGAATCGAGCTTCAACCCGTTCGCCCAGAGCCCCGTCGGCGCACAGGGCCTGATGCAGGTGATGACCCGCGTCCATGGCGACAAGTACGAGCCGGCCGGTGGCACGCTCGCGGCCTTCGACCCCATCACCAACCTGCGCGTCGGCGTCAAGGTGCTGCAGGAATGCATCGCCCGCGCCGGCTCGCTAGAAGGCGGCCTGCGCTATTACGTCGGTGCCGCGAACCTGGGTGACGACGGCGGCTACACCGTGAAGGTGATGGCCGAGCACGACCGCCTGCGCCAGGTGGCCAACGGCCGCAATGTGCCGATCTTCACCCCCTCGGCACCGGCCGCCAGCACGCCGCCGCCAGCCGCGATGCCGACGCAGCCCACGCAACGGACCCAGCCGATCCCGGTCATGGCCCCGGCGGGAGAGCCCAAGCCCACGACGCGGCCGCCCGCCACGGTCGCCCTGCTGGAACAACCCGCGTCCTGACCGCTGCCGCCCCGGCGAGCCTTCCAGGCGCCTTTGATCAGGCGCCTTTTTCTTTCTTGGGCGTGGCGCGCTGCGGTTCCCCTGGGACGAGGGAGGGACGAAGGCCTCGGCTACACTCCGCCGGTGCGCGACTGGCGATAGGCGCGGCCCCTCCTTGCGAGGCGAGCCGGCGCTGACGTGGATGACCACTGGGAAGCGCACCGCCCGCGGCTGGAGCCGGGGCGATCAGCCGTTCGCCTGGGCAGCCCTTGCCGGATCCGACGCCGCAAGGTCCCTCTTCTTCGAAGGACTGCCATGTACCAACGCAATATCCTGGTCCCAGAGACCGATCCCGAGCTGTACGCCGCCATCGTCGCCGAGACGCAGCGCCAGGAAGACCACATCGAGCTGATCGCCAGCGAGAACTACGCCTCGCCGGCCGTGATGGCCGCCCAGGGCTCGCAGCTCACCAACAAGTACGCCGAAGGCTATCCGGGCAAGCGCTACTACGGTGGCTGCGAATATGTCGACGTCGCCGAGCAGCTGGCCATCGACCGCATCAAGCAACTCTTCGGCGCCGACGCCGCCAACGTGCAGCCGCACTGCGGCGCCTCCGCCAACGAGGCCGTGTTCCTGGCCTTCCTCAAGCCAGGCGACACCATCATGGGCATGAGCCTGGCCGAAGGCGGCCACCTCACCCACGGCATGCCGCTGAACATGTCAGGCAAGTGGTTCAACGTCGTCTCGTACGGCCTGAACGACAAGGAAGAGATCGACTACGACGCGATGGAGCGCAAGGCCCACGAATCGAAGCCAAAGCTCATCGTGGCCGGCGCCTCTGCCTACAGCCTGCGCATCGACTTCGAGCGCTTCGCCAAGGTGGCCAAGGACGTCGGCGCCATCTTCATGGTCGACATGGCCCACTATGCCGGCCTGATCGCCGCGGGCGTGTACCCCAACCCTGTGCCCTATGCCGATGTGGTGACCTCCACCACCCACAAGAGCCTGCGCGGCCCGCGTGGCGGCTTCATCCTGATGAAGGCCGAGCACGAGAAGGCGATCAACAGCGCCATCTTCCCCGGCCTGCAGGGTGGCCCACTGATGCATGTGATCGCAGCCAAGGCGGTCGCCTTCAAGGAAGCGCTGACGCCCGAGTTCAAGGCCTACCAGCAGCAGGTGGTGAAGAACGCGCAGATCGTGGCCGAGACGCTGACCTCGCGCGGCCTGCGCATCGTGAGCGGCCGCACCGAGAGCCACGTGATGCTGGTCGACCTGCGCGCCAAGGGCATCACCGGCAAGGAAGCCGAGGCCGTGCTGGGCAGCGCCCACATGACCATCAACAAGAATGCGATCCCCAACGATCCCGAGAAGCCCTTCGTGACCAGCGGCGTGCGCGTTGGCACCCCTGCGATGACCACCCGCGGCTTCAAGGACGAGGAAGCCCGCGCCACGGCCCACCTGATTGCCGACGTGCTGGACAACCCGCGCGACGCCGCCAACATCGAAGCCGTGCGCGCCAAGGTTGCAGCACTCACCAGCCGCTTCCCGGTCTACCGCTGAAGCAGGCACGGCCGCATGAAATGCCCCTTCTGCGGCCACGCCGAGACGCAGGTCGTCGAGACCCGCATCTCGGAAGACGGTGACTTCGTGCGCCGCCGCCGTCAGTGCGGCGGCTGCGAGAAGCGCTTCACCACCTACGAGCGGCCAGACGTCAACTTCCCGGCGGTCGTCAAGAAGGACGGCAGCCGCGCCGACTACGACCCGGCCAAGGTGCGCGCCTCGATGATGCTCGCCCTGCGCAAGCGACCCGTGGGCGTGCAGCAGATCGACGAGGCGCTCATGCGCATCGAGCAGACGCTGCTGTCGGGCGGGCTGCGCGAGATCGAGTCGAGCAAGCTCGGCGAACTGGTCATGCACGAGCTGCAGCGGCTGGACAAGGTCGCCTACGTGCGCTTCGCCTCGGTGTACCGCAGCTTCGAGGACGTCGAAGAGTTCCGCCGGCTTTTGCGGGACATCTGACCGCCGCCGGCCTCCTGGGGCGGCAGCATGCCGATGCACGCCCGCAGCGTCGGCTCACCTTCCTTTCCCGACTCTCCCTGCCTGTCCGCTGATCGCCCCCGGCGGCACTCCCGTCGTGCATCGGTGCCTGGCGCATGGATGCGTCCCTAACATCCCGCGCTCGAACGGGAACGAGGGGGCGCACCATGCGAGGAAGGAACGCGCGATCGGCGCGGATGCGGGGCTTTTCGCTGGTCGAGGGGCTGATCTGTCTGGCCGTCATGCTGACGGCCGCCACGGTGGCCATGCCCAACGTGGCGCGCTGGCTGCGCGACTGGCAGAGCAGCCGTGCCAGCCAGGCCCTGCGCGAGAGCCTCGACCTCGCGCGCATCCACGCCCTGCGTTCCTCCGGCCGTGCCACGGTCTGCGTCAGCGCCGACGGCAACGGCTGCCTCGCCTCCTCGGACTGGAGCGCCGGCTGGATCGTCTTCGGCGACCGTGATGGCGACGGCGTGCGCGGCACGGACGAGCCGCTGATGCACGTCCAGCCGCGTCTGCCCGGGCTGCTGCGCATCGCGCCGGCCAGCGGCAGCGTCCAGCGCCTCGTGTTCCTGCCCAACGGCCTGCTGAACAGCACGCCGACCAGCCTCGCGATCACCTCGAGCCATCCCGAAGTGCCGGTGCGCAAGCTGGTGCTCAACCGCATCGGCCGTGCGCGGGTGACGACCGGATCGTGAGGGTGGCCGCCATCGCGCCTCGCCGCCGCGCCCTGGGCTTTTCGCTGCTCGAAGTGCTCGTCGCGCTGATGCTCCTGGCCGGTGCCGCCCTGGGTGGGGCGCGGCTGGCCGCACGCACCTACCAGCAACTGCAGGCCACCCAGCAACGGGCGGCCGCCCTCCTCCTCGCGCAGGACCATGCCGAACGCGCCCGCATGAATCCCAGGGGCCTGCAGGAGGGGCGCTATGCGCTCGGCCTCGATCAGCCACCGCCTGCAGCCGCCGCACCCGCAGCCGACCTGGCCGACGCCGCGGAGGCCGCGCGGCGGGTCGCAGCGCTGGACCAGCGCAACCTCCTCACGACGGCGGCCGCCCAACTGCCCCAGGCTCGTGCGCAGGTGAAGACCACCCAGGACAACGGCGCCCAGGTGCTGCAGGTCTGGCTGGTCTGGTGGACCGCCGGCGCGGCAGCCGAGGACGGGCTGGGTGCCGCCAACCAGGCCGACTGCCCGGCCGAACTGGGCAAGCCTGCCCCCGAACAGGCCTGCCTCTTCCAGCGCTTCGCCCTCTGATGCCATCGGAACACCGTCGACACGCGCGGCGCCGGCAGGCCGGCACCAGCCTCGTCGAGTTGCTGCTGTCCTCCGCCATCGGCCTTGCCCTCGTGCTTCTGGCGGTCCAGGTCTACGTGATCACCGGCCAGCCGGTACGCCGCGTCGCGGCGCAGGTGCAACTCCACAGCGACGGCGCGATGACCCTGCAACTGCTGGCCCAGCAGATGCGGCTCGCCGGCTTGTCGGAGCTCGACGACCAGGGCACGCCGCATTTCCAGGGCCTCGCCGTGCGAGGCTGCGCAGGCGCCTTTTCCGATACGGGCGCCGCCTTCGACGCACTGGCCTGCAAGGCGCCCACCGGCGATGCGCGGCCGCACGCCTTCGCGATCCGGCATCAGGCAGACGTCCATGTCACGGTGCCGGTGGGCACCGACCAGCCGTCCAACTGCGTGCTGGAGGGCATCGCCGCCTGGGCCACGTCCAGCTCGGACGGCGCCTTGCGCTACGCGCTGGCCGACCAGCGCTACTTCATCGAGCCGGACGATGACGGCGTGCCCACGCTGTACTGTCGCGGCATGCGCGACGCGGGCGTGATGGGCAGCAAGCAGGCCCTCGCCAGCCAGGTCGAGGACATGCGCGTGCTCTACGCCGTGACCCGCCTTCCCGACGGCAGCGAACCGCAGTCGGCGCAGGTCACAGCCTATGTGCGGGCCGACGATGCCGCGCTGGGCGCCACCGCCGAGCGCTGGCGGCGCGTGATCGGCATGAGCCTGTGCATCGTCGTGCGCAGCGCCTCGCCGGTGGCAGGCGCCCAGCAGACGCCGGAGTCCTACCTCGATTGCGACGGCGAGCCGCAGCAGGCCCTGGACGGACGGCTGCGGCGCAGCTTTCGCACCACGGTCTTCTTCCGTGCCCTGCGGCCTGCACTGGACGCGGGAACCTCCTCATGAAGCGCCGCAGTCGCCAGGCACCCCGCGCGCGGCATCTGGCCGAGCGAGGGCAGGCCCTCGTGGTCCTGATGCTGCTCCTGCCTGCGCTGACAGCGGCCACCGCCCTGGCGGTGCGGGGCGCCATCACCGCCGCCCGGCAGTTGCAGGCCCAGCAGACCAGTGCGCAGGCTCAGGAGGCCGCCAGCCTCGCCCTGCGCCAATGCGAAGCGCTGGTCATGGCAACCCTCGCCCCCGATGCAGCCGATCCGCGAACCGTCGCCGTGACCGCCGCCCAGGCCGAGCAGACCTGGAACCGGCTGTCTGCCTGGCGCCCGGGCGCCTCCGGCCTGCGCACCGCCGCCGTCGCTGGACCCGACGGCCGCAGCCTGGGGGCGGGGCAATGCCTGTTCCAGCGGCTCGCGGACGGCGCGCAGGGCCTGCGCTTCGTGGTCACGGCACGGGGTCTCTCGGCCGATGCGCAGGTCTCGGCGCAGACCGGCATGCTGCTCGACGGTGCCGAGGCCTGGCAGCAGGCGGTGCTTCGCAAGGCCGCCGACCCTTGCCAGGGCGCGGGCGCGCCGTCCACCCCGACCTGCGCGCCCCCAGGCTGGACGCGCCGCTGGCGCACGTTGATCACCCCTCCCGCCGCCAACCCCGGATGAAACGTTCTGCCCCGCGCCGGCCACCCACCGGCTTCTCGCTGATCGAGCTGCTGGCGGCCCTGGCCATCGCCACGCTGCTCGCCGCCATCGCGCTGCCGGCCTACCAGGAGCACGTGCGACGCACTCATCGCGCGGCGGCCCAGTTGGCCCTCATGGAGGCCGAGCATCATCTGCATCGCTACCACGCCGCCCGCCTGAGCTTTGCGGGCGCGGCCATGCCGGACGCCCTGACCCGCGTGCCCGCCACCGGCGCTGCCGTCTATCGCCTGACGCTGACGCTCGACGCCAGCCAGCCGCAGCGCTTCACACTGGCCGCCACGCCCACGGGCGCCATGCAGGGCGACCGCTGCGGCACGCTGTCCGTCGACCAGACCGGCCGTCGCACGATCAGCAACAATGCCGCGGACACCCTGCCGAGCGACTGCTTCAAAGCCTCATGAGCGACCTCCCCGTCCTGCCACCCCTGCCCGACCACGACCTCACCTGGATGGCCCGGGCGCTGGACCTGGCCTCGGGCGCGGTCGGCCTGTCCGATCCCAACCCCCGCGTCGGCTGTGTGATCGTGGCCGAGGACGGCACGGTGCTGGGACAGGGCCACACCCAGCAGGCCGGCGGGCCTCATGCCGAAGTGATGGCGCTGCGCGATGCCCAGGCGCGCGGCCATGCCGTCAAGGGCGCCACCGCCTATGTGACGCTCGAGCCCTGCAGCCACCACGGCCGCACGCCGCCCTGCTGCGATGCGCTGGTGGCGGCCGGCGTGGGCCGAGTCGTGGCGGCGCTACAGGACCCGAACCCCCAGGTCGCCGGCCGCGGCATGGCGCGCCTGCGCGCGGCGGGCATCGACGCCCGCCTGCTCGACGCCGCCAGCGAGCCGGCCCAGGGCGCCCGCGCCCTCAACATCGGCTTTTTCAGCCGCATGGTGCGCGCCAAGCCCTGGGTCCGCCTCAAGACCGCCGCCTCGCTGGACGGCAAGACCGCCCTGCCCGACGGCACCAGCCAATGGATCACCGGCGAGGCCGCCCGCGCCGACGGCCACCGGTGGCGGGCCCGCGCCGCCGCCCTGCTCACCGGCGCCGGTACCGTGCTGGACGACGACCCCCGGCTGGACGTGCGCGGCCTGACCATCGCCCGCCAACCCACGCTGGTGGTGGTGGACAGCCGCCTGCAGACCCCGCTGGACGCCCGGCTGTTCGCGGCCGAGCGGCCGGTCTGGTTCTACGCGGCAGCGCCGGAGGACGCGCGAGCCGACGCGCTGCAGGCCCGCGGCGCCCACCTGACGCGCATGGCCGACACCCAGGGCAAGGTCGACCTCGCCGCGATGCTGGCCGACCTGGCCCGGCGCGAGATCAACGAGCTGCATGTGGAAGCCGGCCACAAGCTCGCCGGCTCGCTGTTGCGGGCCGGGCTGGTCGACGAGCTGCTGGTCTACCTCGCGCCCAAGCTCATCGGCGAGGGGCTGGACATGTTCCACCGGCCCACGCCCACCAGCCCGCTGGCCTCGCTGGCGGACGCGCCGGCGTGGGTGTTCCACGACGTGCAGCGCATCGGCGAGGACCTGCGCATCGTCGCCCGTCCGGCCGGCCGCGACGCGTTTTGACCCAGCGCGCGGTCCGCGCCTCGCCAGTCTGCGAAAATGGCGAGCTATGTTCACCGGCATCATCACCGGCATGGGGCGCATCGCCGCCGTCCATGACCTCGGAAGCTCCTCTCTTCACGGCAAGCGGCTGGACATCGAGGCGCCTGCCGGCTATCTGGACGACGTCGGCCTCGGCGACAGCATCGCCCTCAACGGCGCCTGCATGACGGTCACCTCGCTCGACCCGGCCGCCTCGCGCTTCACCATCGACATCTCCGCCGAATCGCTGGCCAAGACCGCTGGCCTCGGCCAGTCGGGCACCACCCTCAACCTCGAGAAGGCCCTGCGTCCGCAGGACCGGCTCGGCGGCCACATCGTCTCGGGCCACGTGGACGGCATCGGCCGCGTCAGCCGCTTCGAGTCGCAGGGCGAGAGCTGGAACCTGCGCATCCTGGCCCCCGCCGCGCTCGGCCGCTTCATGGCCTACAAGGGCTCGGTCACGGTCAACGGCGTGAGCCTGACGGTCAACACCGTCGAGGACCATGCCGAGGGCTGCGAGATCGGCATCAACCTCATCCCCCACACCGTCGAGCACACCACGCTGGGCCTGCTCAACGCCGGCAGCCAGGTCAACCTGGAGATCGACACCGTGGCCCGTTACGTGGAGCGCATGCTGCAGGCCGGCACCGCGGTCTCCGGCACCTCCTCCCTCGCACCATGAGCGCTTCCATCAGTTCCCTGCCCACCGCGGCCGTCACGCCCGCCCCCATCTCGCCGGTCGAGGAGATCGTCGAGGAGATCCGCGCCGGCCGCATGGTCATCCTCGTGGACGAGGAAGACCGCGAGAACGAAGGCGACATCGTCATCGCCGCCGACCACATCACGCCCGAGAGCATCAACTTCATGGCCCGCCATGCGCGCGGCCTGATCTGCCTGACGCTGTCGCGCGAGATGTGCGAGCGCCTGAACCTGCCGCCCATGGTGGCGCGCAACGGCGCCAAGCATTCCACGGCCTTCACCGTCTCGATCGAGGCGGCCGAGGGCGTGACCACCGGCATCTCCGCCGCCGACCGCGCGCGCACCGTGCAGGCCGCCGTGGCGCCGGACGCCCGCGCGAGCGACCTGGTGCAGCCCGGCCACATCTTCCCGCTGCAGGCCGTCGACGGCGGCGTGCTGATGCGCGCCGGCCACACCGAAGCCGGCTCCGACCTCGCCCGCATGGCCGGCTGCTCGCCCGCGTCCGTCATCTGCGAGGTGATGAACGACGACGGCACCATGGCCCGCCTGCCCGACCTGCAGCGCTTCGCCGCCGAGCATGGGCTGAAGATCGGCACCATCGCCGCGCTGATCGAATACCGCAGCCGCCACGAGTCGCTGGTGCAGCGCGTCGGCAGCCGCGAGGTGCAGACGGCCCACGGCCCCTTCCAGCTGCATGCCTTCCGCGACCAGCCCAGCGGCGGCTTCCACCTGGCCCTGGTGCGTGGCGAATGGCAGGCGGACGAGGCCGTGCCGGTGCGCGTGCACGAGCCGCTGTCGGTGCTCGACCTGATCGAGCTGCACCGCCCCATGCACACCTGGAGCCTCGATGCGGCGCTCGCCCACATCGCCGGTGCCGGCAAGGGTGTGGCGGTGCTGCTGAACTGCGGCGAAAGCGCGGCCGACCTGCTGGCCCAGTTCGAAGGCACGGCGCGCCCCGCCCAGGCCCCCGAGCGCGGCCGCATGGACCTGCGCAGCTACGGCGTGGGCGTGCAGATCCTGCGCGAATGCGGCATCCAGAAGATGCTCCTGATGGGCAAGCCCCGCCGCATGCCCAGCCTGGTGGCGGGCTACGGCGTCGAGATTGCCGGCTACGTGACCAAATGACCCCGGAGCGGCACCGGCCGCTCCAACCCCATAAAAAAGAATCCTCATGCTCAACGCCAACAAGGGAGCGGTCGGCCCGCTCGACGGACGCGGCCTTCGCATCGGCATCGTCCAGGCCCGCTTCAACGAAGACATCACCAATGCGCTGGCCGAGGCCTGCCTGGCCGAGCTGGCCCGGCTGAACGTGCAGCCGGCCGACATCGAACATGTGCTCGTGCCCGGCGCGCTGGAAGTGCCGCTGGCCCTGCAGGCCATGGCGCACCGCGGCGGTTTCGATGCGCTGGTGGCGCTGGGCTGCATCATCCGCGGCGAGACCTACCACTTCGAGCTGGTGGCCAATGAATCCGGCGCCGGCGTCACGCGCGTGGGGCTGGACCACCGCCTGCCCATCGCCAACGCGATCCTCACCACCGAGGACCTGCCGCAGGCCATCGCCCGCCAGACCGACAAGGGCCGCGATGCGGCCACTGTCGCCGTGGAGATGGCCCGGCTGGTGCAGCGCATCGGAGGCCAGGCATGAGCAGCACCCAACCGCCCGAGGACGCCCCGCTGACCGGCACCGAACTGCCGGCCGAAGGCGAGGTCCGCCCGGTGGCTCCAGCGGCCGGCGCCAAGCCCGGCACCAAATCCAACGGCGTGCGCAAGGCTTCGGCCAAGTCGGCCCGCACGCGGGCGCGCGAATTCGCCGTGCAGGCGCTCTACCAGCATCTGGTGGGCCGCAACGACGCATCGGCCATCGACGCCTTCACCCGCGACCTCTCGGGCTTCCACAAGGCCGATTCGGCCCATTACGACGCCCTGCTGCACGGTTGCGTGAATGAGGCCGCCGAGCTGGACGCGCTGATCGTGCCGCTGCTGGACCGCAAGCTCGAAGAGATCTCGCCGATCGAGCATGCCGTGATGTGGATCGGCGCCTACGAATTCCGCCATTGCGCCGACGTGCCCTGGCGCGTGGTCATCAACGAATGCATCGAGCTCGCCAAGGAGTTCGGTGGCACCGACGGCCACAAGTACGTCAACGGCGTGCTGGGTGGCCTGGCGCCGCAGTTGCGCGCGCCCGAGGTCGAAGCCGACCGCGCCTCCGGCAAGGCGCGATGAGCATCGCCACGCCCCTGCGCATTGCCCGCCGGGCCGAGCGCATCGAGCCCTTCTTCGTCATGGAAGTGGCCAAGGCCGCCAGCGCACTGGCGCGCGAGGCCGCCGCCGGCAGCCAGCCGATGCTCTACCTGAACATCGGCGAGCCCGACTTCACCGCACCGCCACTGGTGCAGGAAGCCGCCGCCCGCGCCGTCTCGGCCGGCCGCACGCAGTACACACCCGCGGTGGGCATCGACGCGCTGCGCGAGCGCATCAGCGGCTGGTATGCCCAGCGCTTCGGCCTCGACGTGCCGGCACGACGTATCGTGGTCACGGCCGGTGCCTCGGCCGCGCTGCAGCTGGCCTGCCTGGCGCTGATCGAGGCCGGCGACGAGATCCTCATGCCGGACCCGAGCTACCCCTGCAACCGGCATTTCGTGAGCGCCGCCGAGGGGCGCGCGGTGCTGCTGCCGACCACGGCGGAAGGCCGCTTCCAGCTCACGGCCGAGCAGGTGAAGGGCGCGTGGAACGAACGCACGCGCGGCGTGCTGCTGGCCTCGCCCTCCAACCCGACCGGCACGTCCATCCCGCTGGACGAACTGCGCCGCATCCACGAAGTGGTCAAGGCCCACAACGGCATCACGCTGGTGGACGAGATCTACCTGGGCCTGAGCTACGGCGCCGCCCTGGGCGACGCCGCCGAGGCCGATGCCCGCTTCGGCCACAGCGCACTCGCCATCGACGACAACGTCATCAGCATCAACAGCTTCAGCAAGTACTTCAGCATGACCGGCTGGCGCCTGGGCTGGCTGGTGGTACCCGAGGCGCTGGTGCCGGTGGTCGAGCGGCTGGCGCAGAACCTGTTCATCTGCGCCAGCGCCATCGCCCAGCAGGCGGCGCTGGCCTGCTTCGAGCCCGAGAGCATCGCCGAGTACGAACGCCGCCGCGCCGAGTTCAAGGCCCGCCGCGACTGGTTCATCCCACAGCTCGAATCGCTGGGCCTGCCTGTGCCGGTGGTGCCCGACGGCGCCTTCTATGCGTGGGCCGACTGCAGCGAATTCGCGCGCCATCTTGGCATTTCCGGCCCCGAGACAAGCTGGGACTTCACCTTCGAGCTGATGAAGCGCGCCCATGTCACCGTGGCACCAGGCCGTGACTTCGGCACCGACCAGACGGGCCGCTTCATCCGCTTTTCCACCGCCAACGCCCTGCCCCAGCTCGAAGAGGCGGTCACCCGCCTGCGCGCACTCGTCCGATGAACCGCTTCACCCACGACATCCGCGTCTACTGGGAAGACACCGACGCAGGCGGCATCGTCTTCTACGCCAACTATCTCAAGTTCATGGAGCGCGCCCGCACCGAGTGGCTGCGCGCCATGGGCGTTCAGCAGCAGCTGCTGCGCGACGAGACGGGCGGCATGTTCGTCGTCACCGACACCCAGGTGCGCTATCAGCGCCCGGCGCGACTCGACGACCTGCTGTGCGTCTCGGCCGAACTCAAGCACATGGGCCAGGCGTCCATCACGCTCTCACAGCAGGTGGTACTGGCCGCCGACCCCGCGTACAGGCTGGCCGAAGGCACCATCCGCATCGGCTGGGTCGAGGCGGCGACGCTGCGCCCGCTGCGCATGCCGGCCACGTTGCTGGGAACCCTCGAACGCCATCGCGCTCCATCCAACGCATAACCACACCGAAGAACATGAACCAGGATATGTCCATCGTTTCCCTCATCCTGCAGGCGAGCATCGTCGTGCAGTTCGTGATGGCGCTGCTGGCCTGCGTGTCGGTGGCCAGCTGGGCCGCCATCATCCGCAAGTTCTTCGCCCTGCGACGCATGCGTGCGCTCAACGACGAGTTCGAGCGCGAGTTCTGGTCGGGCTCCAGCCTGAACGAGCTCTACGCCGCTGCCGCGCAGAACGCCAAGCTGGCCGGCCCCATGGAGCGCATCTTCGCCTCCGGCATGCGCGAGTACCAGAAGCTGCGCGAGCGCCGGATCGGCGATGCCAGCACGCTGCTGGACGGCACCCGCCGCGCCATGCGCGCCAGCTTCCAGCGCGAAATGGACGCGGCCGAATCCAACCTGTCCTTCCTGGCCACCGTCGGCTCGGTCAGCCCCTACGTGGGCCTGTTCGGCACCGTGTGGGGCATCATGCATGCCTTCACCGGCCTGTCGACCATGACGCAGGTGACGCTGTCCACCGTGGCCCCCGGCATCGCCGAGGCGCTGGTGGCGACGGCCATCGGCCTGTTCGCCGCCATCCCGGCGGTGGTCGGCTACAACCGCTTCGCCCGCGACATCGACAAGGTCGCGATCGCGCTGGAGACCTTCACCGAAGAGTTCTCCAACATCCTGCAGCGCAACCTGTCCACCGCGCCCGCCGCCACCGCGGCCGGTCACTGAACCGCACGGAGAGCCAAGCATGCCCGCCGTCGCCTCCCGCGGCCGAGGTCGCCGCACGATCAACGAGATCAACATGGTCCCGTTCATCGACGTGATGCTGGTGCTGCTGATCATCTTCATGGTCACGGCGCCGCTGATCACGCCGAGCGTCATCAACCTGCCCACGGTCGACAAGGCCAACCGCCAGCCCGACAAGCCCCTGGAAGTCACGATCAAGAGCGACGACGTGATCGAGTTCAAGAAGGACCCGAGCTCCGGCTCCTCCGGCCTGCAGGTGCCCATGAACCAGATCGGCCAGGCCGTGAAGGCCGCCCAGAACGGCGACGACCAGCGCCCCGTGGTCATCAGCGCCGACAAGTCGGTCAAGTACGAGACGGTGGTGAAGGCCATGAACCAGCTCAAGCGGGCCGGCATCGAACGCGTGGGCCTGTCGGTGCAGGCCACCGGCAGCGGCCGCTGAGCGGCCCCGCGAGGACCCCGCCCCGATGTCCCTGGCTTCCGAACGCTCAGAGTTCAATCCCCCCCCGCAGCGCGGCACGGTGCGCGCCGTGGTGCTGGCCCTGCTCGCCCACGCGCTGCTGATCGCAGCCCTTACCTGGGGCGTACGCTGGAAGCGCGAAGGCGACGACGAGCCGGTCGAGGCCGAGATCTGGTCGTCTACCGTGCAGCAGGCACGGCAGAACGTGACGCCCACGCCACCGCCACCGCCGCCCCCGGCTCCGGCACCCACACCCGCACCACCGCCGCCGCCCCCTCCCCCCCCGCCGCCGGCCCCGGCGGTCGCGCCCACGCCACCACCGCCCAAGGCGCCAGACATCGCCCTGGAGCGTGAGCGCAAGCAGCGCGAATTGCAGGCGCAGCGCGAGGAGGAAGAGCGCCAAGCCGAGAAGAAACGCCAGCAGGACGCGCAGCGCAAGGCCGAGCAGGACCGCAAGGAACAGGAAGCCCGCAAGCGCGAGCAGGAAGAAGACCGCCGCCAGAAGGAACAGCAGCGCCTGGCCGATCAGAAGAAGCAGGAGCAGGCCGAGAAGGCAGCCGCCGACAAGGCCGCTGCACAGAAGGCTGCCGCGGCCGAGAAAGCTGCGGCCGACAAGCGCGCGAAGGACGCAGCCGCCGCACGCGCTGCCGCCCTGGAGAAGGAGCGGCAGGACAACATCCGGCGCATGCTGGGCCAGGCCAACGGCGGTGCCGATCAGTCCAGCGGGCCGCGTTCGGGCAAGGGCAATGGCAGCGGCGGTGTGTCCGCCGGCTACCTGGGCCGCGTGGCCGCGCTGATCAAGCGCAACGTGGTCTTCGACCCCAACTCGGTGGCCGGCAACCCGGCGGTCGAAATCCAGATCCAGACTTCGCCGGACGGCACCATCGTCGGCACGCCGCGCGTCACCAAGTCCAGCGGCAACCCGTCCTGGGACGATGCCGCGGTGCGCGCCGTCCAGCGCGCAGAGGTCATGCCGCGCGACACGGATGGCCGGGTGCCCTCCCCGTTCCCGATCATCGTGATGCGCCCCAAGGACTTCTGAGTTCGCGCGCTCGCCCGTTCAGCGGCGAGCGCGGCGCGACGACTTGGTCGTCGCCGCTTCCTCCCGCTCCCACACCCTTTCCTGCCGCAGCCATTCGCGTAGCGCGCCGGGCGCTTCCAGGGCTTGCAGCAGCTGCCGCAACCCCTTCTGCGCCGCGACGAGCGACTGCTTGCGCGCGCGCAGGTCCGCCTCGAAACGAGCGGCGGTGAGCGTGGGATGCGGCGGTAGCCCGAACGCTGCCGCCAGCCGCACCTGCTCGGCCCGCCATTGCGTTTGCAGATCGGTCAGTTGGCTTTCGAGCAGGCGGTTGTAGCGCGCGACGGCCTCATCGTTCATCTGGGCCAGGCGGCTGGATTCCGCACTCGCCAGCGCCTGCTGGATCTCCAGCAGTTCGAGCAGTTGGCCGGCCTCGTAGGCGCGGTTGGCGCGCTGCATGAGCCCCGTCTTGCGCTCGCGCTCGGCCGGGTTGGGCTCGCGATCGGGATGCAGCTGGCTGGCCAGGCGGCGGTAGACCTCGCGCAGCGGTACGGCCGTGTCGCGCGCTTCAGCCAGGGCCACACGCTCCTTGGCCTGGCGCGTGCGGTGGGCCCGGTGCGCGGCGCGGGCGGCCTCGGCCAGCTCGGCGGCGGCACGGGCGTGGGCTTCGGCGCGGTCGGCGAGCGTGACGGGGTCGTCGTCGGGCGGGGTGCCGGCGTCTGCCGTTGCGCCAACCTCGTCGTCGGATGGGCGCGCGCGACGGTCGGGCTCCACATCATCTGACCAGCCTTCGGATGCCTCGGGCGCGTAGTAGGCCCGCAAGCGCTGCATCGCCGCGCGCCGCGTCGCGTCCTCGGTCTCTTCGAGTTCACCCGCCAGTTGCGCGATCAGTCCATGCAGCCGCATGCGCTCGGGATGCGACAGGCGCTCGCCGCCGGAGGCCAGCGCATCGAGCCGCTCGACCAATTCCGCCCTTAGCGCGTCGTAGGCCTCGTGCAATGGCGCCACGTCGCGCGCGTACTGCACGCCCAAGCGCTCCGACAGCGCCTGCCACTCCGCCAGCCGCGCGCGGGCGGCCTCGATGTCGGCCAGCAGCTGCGCGAAGGCCGCACGCGGCGAGGCGTCCGACGCGGCCTCGGGTTTCGCCAGGTCCTGCCGACGTGCGACGTCTCCGCCCGTCATCAACGCCGGTCCGCCAGGCGGTCGGTCTCGCGGATCAGCGCGTCGAGGATGCCGGGCTCGGAATAGGCATGCCCCGCGCCTTCGATCCGATGGAAGTTCGCGTCGGGCCAGGCCTGGTGCAGCGACCAGGCGTAGCGCATCGGGCAGGGCATGTCGTAGCGGCCATGGACGATGGCACCGGGAATGCCCTTCAGCCGGTGCGCATCGCGCAGCAGCTGGCCTTCCTCCAGCCAGGCGCCGTGCACGAAATAGTGGTTCTCGATGCGCGCGAAGGCCA
Source organism: Pseudacidovorax sp. 1753 (assembly GCF_040544975.1). Lineage (NCBI taxonomy): Bacteria > Pseudomonadati > Pseudomonadota > Betaproteobacteria > Burkholderiales > Comamonadaceae > Pseudacidovorax > Pseudacidovorax sp. 1753. The sequence goes on from NZ_JBEPKY010000002.1 coordinate 113,852, forward strand.
GGGCGAAATGCGGGTCGCGGAAGGGCTCGCTGAAGGCGGCGTCGGGCAGCAGCGTGATGGTCTCGCCCTCCCAGATCGTCCAGGCCTGGGCGCAGGCCAGCCTGGCGGCTTCGTCGTCGCCCACGAGCCGGCGACGATAGGCCGCGATCATGTCGTGCCGCTCTTCCACTGGAATGGGTGCCTGGAAGCCCTCCCACTTGTCCGGAAACATCTCGGAGACGCCGAACTGGTAGTACCACTGCAGTTCGGCCTTCGTGACGGTGTAGACGCCGCGCAGCACCAGCGCGCTGACCCGCTGCGGGTGTGTCTCGGCATAGGCCAGCGCCAGTGTGGAGCCCCAGGAGCCGCCGAAGACCTGCCAGCGCGGCACGCCCACGATCTCCTCCCGCAGCCGCTCGATGTCGGCGACCAGGTGCCAGGTGGTGTTGGCCTCCAGGCTCGCGTGGGGCGTCGACTGGCCGCAGCCGCGCTGGTCGAAGAGCAGCACGTCGTAGCGCGCCGGATCGAAGAGTTGGCGATGAGCGGGCGAAATGCCGCCGCCCGGACCGCCGTGCAGGAAGACCACCGGCGTGGCGCCGGGCGTGCCGCAGCGCTCCCAGTAGACGTGGTGCCCGTCACCCGCGTCCAGCATGCCGGTGGCGTAGGGTTCGATGGCGGGATACAGCGTGCGCAATGCGGTGCTCATGGTGATTGATTGCGTTCAGGCCGATTCGTAGACGATGGCCGCCTGCCCGGCCTCGGCCTGCGCCATCCAGCTGGCCAGCGCCGCATCGACCGGGAAGAAGCGCGCCGACTCGCCCAGCTGCAGCTCCACCTGCGCACCCGCGCGCTTGAGCGCCAGCCGTACCGGCAGGCCACGGTGCACCTCGCCCTGCTCCGTCGCCTCCACCCGCGCCGGATGGTCGCGCACGATGCGGGCGATGTCCGGCAGCTTGCCGTTGACGGCCACGCGCAGGTACTTGCCGAAGCGGCAGCGGGCGGTGGCGAGGTCCCACACCTGCTGCACGTTGAAGCGCGGCTCGAAGCCGCCCCGGCCCGGCTGCAGCCGGCCGCTCACGATCACCAGTTCGTCTTCCTTGAGCAGGTTGCGCGCGGCGTCCAGCACGGCCTCGTCGGCCACGGCCTCGATGGTGGCGCTCTTGTCGTCCAACGCGAAGATGGCCAGCCGGCCGCGCTGCCCGCTGATGACACGCAGGCCGCTCACGATGCCGGCGATCATCTGCGGCTCGCGGCTGTCGATCAGCTCGTCGATCTGCCGGCGCGCGAACTGGCGCACCTCGCGCGAGACCTCGTCGAACAGGTGGCCCGAGAGGTAGAAGCCGATGGCGGTCTTCTCGTGGGTCAGGCGCTCCTTCACGCCCCAGGGCGTGACCTCGGCCAGGGGCGGCGCCTCGGTGCTGCAGCCGGGGCCGCCGTCCATCATGTCGAACAGGCCACCCTGGTTGGCATTGGCCTCCTGCGCGGCGGCGTAGTCGAAGGCGCGGTCGAGCGAGGCGACCAGCGCCGCGCGGTCCGCGTGCAGGGTGTCGAAGGCGCCGGCCTTGATCAGCGCCTCGACGGTGCGCTTGTTCATGCGCTGGCGGTCCACGCGGGCGCAGAAGTCGAACAGGCTCTGGAAAGGCCCGCCCTCCTCGCGCGCCTTCACGATGGCCTCGATGGCCAACTGGCCGGTGCCCTTGACGGCGCCCAGGCCATAGCGGATGACCTTGTCGCTGACCGGCTCGAAGCGGTAGCGGCCCCGGTTGACGTCGGGCGGCTCGAAGCTGATGCCGAAGTTCTTGACCGCATCTTCGAACAGCACCTTCAGCTTGTCGGTGTTGTCCATTTCCACCGTCATGTTGGCGCAGTAGAACTCGGCGGTGTAATGGACCTTGAGCCAGCCGGTGTGGTACGCCAGCAGCGAATAGGCGGCCGCGTGCGACTTGTTGAAGCCGTAGCCCGCGAACTTCTCCATCAGGTCGAAGATCTCGTCGGCCTTCTCCTGCGGGATGTTGTGGGTGGCGAGGGCACCGGCGCGAAACTTCTCGCGGTGCTCGGCCATTTCCTCGGCCTTCTTCTTGCCCATGGCCCGGCGCAGCAGGTCGGCGCCGCCGAGCGAGTAGCCGCCCAGGATCTGCGCCGTCTGCATCACCTGCTCCTGGTAGACCATGATCCCGTAGGTCTCGGAGAGCATCTCGGCCACGGCCGGGTGCGGGTACTCCACCTCTTCGCGGCCATGCTTGCGGGCCACGAAGCTGGGGATCAGGTCCATCGGGCCCGGACGGTACAACGCGTTCAGGGCGATCAGGTCCTCGAGCCGCGTCGGCCGCGCGTCGCGCAGCATGCCCTGCATGCCGCGGGATTCGAACTGGAACACGGCCTCGGTCTTGCCCTCCTGGAACAGCCGGTAAGTCGGCTTGTCGTCCAGCGGGATGTTCTCGTAGGCAAAACCTTCCTGGCCCTTGTGGCGCTGCACGATGAACTCGCGCGCGATCTCCAGGATGGTGAGCGTGGCCAGGCCCAGGAAGTCGAACTTGACCAGGCCGATGGCCTCCACGTCGTCCTTGTCGTACTGGCTCACCGCCGACTCGCTGCCCGGCTGCTGGTAGAGCGGACAGAAGTCGGTGAGCTTGCCCGGCGCGATCAGCACGCCGCCGGCGTGCATGCCGATGTTGCGCGTCATGCCTTCGAGCTTCTGCGCCATTTCGACGACGGTCTTGACCTCTTCCTCCTTCTCGATGCGCTCGGCCAGCTGCGGCTCGGCGGCGATGGCGTACTTCTCCTTGTCGGCCTCGGACAGGTCCTTGGGCGGGTACTGCAGCGTGACCGGCTTGCCCGGCTTGTTGGGAATGAGCTTGCTGATGCCGTCGCAGAAGTTGTAGCTCATGTCCATCACGCGGCCCACGTCGCGGATGGCGGCGCGGGCGGCCATGGTGCCGAAGGTGGCGATCTGGCTCACCGCGTTGCGGCCGTACTTCTGCTTGACGTACTCGATGACGCGGTCGCGGTTGCCCTGACAGAAGTCGATGTCGAAGTCGGGCATGGACACCCGCTCCGGGTTCAGGAAGCGCTCGAACAGCAGGTTGTATTCGAGCGGGTCCAGGTCGGTGATCTTCAGCGCATAGGCCACCAGCGAGCCCGCACCCGAACCCCGACCGGGGCCCACCGGGCAGCCGTTGTTCTTGGCCCAGTTGATGAAGTCGCCCACGATCAGGAAGTAGCCCGGGAAGCCCATCTTGAGGATGGTGCCGATCTCGAACTCCAGCCGCTCCACATAGCGCGGGCGCTGCCTGTCGCGCTTGGCCGCGTCGGGGTACAGGTGCACGAGGCGCTCCTCCAGGCCCTCGAAGGAGGCCAGGCGGAAGAACTCCTCCATCGGCACGCCGCCCGGCGTCGGAAAGTCGGGCAGCCGCGGCTTGCCCAGCACCAGGGTGAGGTTGCAGCGGCGGGCGATCTCCACCGTGTTGGCGATGGCGCTGGGGATGTCGGCGAAGAGCGCGCACATCTGCTCAGCGCTCTTGAAATACTGCTCGCGGGTGAAGCGGCGCACCCGGCGCTGGTTGCCCAGAATCTCGCCTTCGGAGATGCAGACGCGGGCCTCGTGGGCCTCGAATTCGTCCGGCTCCAGGAACTGGACCGGGTGCGTGGCCACCACCGGCAGCGACAGGCGGGCCGCCAGCTTGACGGCGGCCACGACATGGGGCTCGTCCTCGGGACGGCCGGCGCGCTGCAGTTCCAGGTAGAAGCGGTGCGGGAACATGCCGGCAAGGCGCAGCGCCACCTCGCGCGCACGCTCGTCGTTGCCGGTGGCCAGGGGTGCGCCCAGCGGGCCGGCCTGGGCGCCCGAGAGCAGGATCAGCCCGCCGTTGAGTTCCTCCAGCCAGGCCCATTTGGCCTTGGCCTGGCCTTCGCCGCGACCCACGTTCTGGGTCCAGCCGCGGGCCAGCAATTCGCAGAGGTTGAGGTAGCCCTCGCGGCTTTGCACCAGCAGCACGACGCGCGAGGGCGGCGCGTCGGCATCCAGGCCTTCCATGGCCACTTCGCAGCCCAGGAGCGGCTTGACGCCCTTGCCGCGGGCCTGCTTGTAGAACTTGACGCCGCCGAAGAGGTTGTTGAGGTCGGTGATGGCCAGGGCGGGCTGGCCGTCCTTGGCGGCTGCCTTGACGACTTCGTCGATGCGGGTGGTGCCGTCGACGACGGAAAACTCGGTGTGCAGGCGCAGATGAACGAACATTCGCGCGATTGTAAAAAGCCCCCCGGCCCGCAAGGTCGACAGTGATCGGGCCGGCCTTGAACTGCGTAAGGCCAGAACACCCGCTCCCCGCGAACCGTGCTGCACTTCCCATGACCGAGCCCCGAGGTTTCAAGGGCAACAAGGCCGCCCTGCCCGCCAAGCCCTGCGCCGTCTGCGGCCGGCCGATGACGTGGCGCAAGGCCTGGGCCCGCAACTGGGACGAGGTGCGCTACTGCTCCGAGGCCTGCCGGCGTCGCCGTGCCGAGGCGCCACGGTGACGCTGCGCAACCTGGTGCTCGTTCTGGGCGACCAGCTCGACCTGGAGGCCAGCGGCTTCGACGATTTCGATGTCGCGCAGGACGCCGTCTGGATGGCCGAGGTGGACGACGAGGCCAGCCATGTCTGGTCGATCCAGCCGCGCATTGCCATCTTCCTGGCCGCGATGCGGCATTTCGCCCAGGCGCTGGTGGAAGCCGGCCGTACGGTGCACTACACCCGCCTCGACGGGAAAGGCAATCGCGGCAGCCTGGCGGCCGAACTCGAACTGGCCATCCGCACGCACCGGCCGCAAGGGCTGGTGATGACTGCACCGGGCGAGCACCGGGTGCTCAAGGCGCTCCAGGCGGTGGCTGCCGCCGAAGGCGTGCCGCTGGAAATCCGCGAAGACCGGCATTTCTTCTGCACCGTCCGCGAATTCGCCGCCCATGCACGGGGCCGACGGCAATTGCGCATGGAGTTCTTCTACCGCGAGCAACGCCGCCGCCACGACGTGCTGATGGATGGCGACGAGCCCGTCGGCGGCCAGTGGAACTACGACGCAGAGAACCGCGCCTCATTCGGCAAGACCGGTCCGGGCTTGGTGCCGGCGGCGCCGGCCTTCGGACCTGACCCGCTCACCCAGGGCGTGCTCGACCTGGTGGCCGAGCGCTTCGCCGACCGGCCCGGAAAGCTTGCGAACTTCGCCTGGCCGGTCACGCGAGCCCAGGCCCTGGACGCTCTGGCCGACTTCATCAGCCACCGCCTGGCCGGTTTCGGCCACTGGCAGGACGCCATGTGGCCGGGCGAGCCGTGGCTCTGGCATTCGCGCCTGTCGGCCGCGATGAACCTCAAGCTGCTCCATCCGCGAGAAGTGGTCGAGGCCGTCGAGAAGGCGTACCGCGCAGGCCATGTGCCGCTGGCCAGCGCCGAGGGCTTCATCCGCCAGGTCCTGGGCTGGCGCGAGTACGTGCGCGGCATCTACTGGACACGCATGCCGCGCTACCTGGAACTCAACGCGCTCGGCGCCAAGGAGCCATTGCCCGGCTTCTATTGGACCGGTGACACGCCCATGGCCTGCCTGGCCGACGCCATCGGCCAGACGCTGGAACACGGCTACGCCCACCACATCCAGCGCCTCATGGTCACCGGGCTCTATGCCCTGCTGCTGGGCGTCGAGCCGCAGCAGGTCCACGCCTGGTACCTCGCGGTCTATGTCGATGCGGTGGAATGGGTGGAACTGCCCAACACGCTGGGCATGAGCCAGTTCGGCGACGGCGGCCTGATGGGCAGCAAGCCCTATGTGGCCACCGGCCGCTACATCGAGCGCATGAGCGCCGGCAGCCTGTGCGGCCGCTGCCGCTTCAAGCCGGCGGAGCGCCTGGGCGACGAGGCCTGCCCCTTCACCACCCTCTACTGGGACTTCCTGGCGCGCCACGAGGAGCGCCTGGCGTCCAATCCGCGCATGACCATGCAGTTGCGCAACCTGCAGCGCCTGGACGCTGACGAGCGTCGGCGCATCGCTGAACGCTCGGCCGCCATCCGGCGCGGCGAGATCGTCGGTTGACGCACAAGACCACTGCGCTACCCCACCTCTCCTCCCACAACAACGCCGTCTGCCCATGTCCCAGACCCTGCTCGTCACCGGCGCCACCGGCTTCGTGGGCCGCCATCTCGTCCGCCGGCTGCTGGCGGACGGCCATGCGGTCATCGCGCTCTCCCGCGATCCCGCGCGCGCCGGCCGGACCCTGGGGCCGCAGGTGCGGGTGGTCGGCCAGCTGTCCGACATCGCGGCCGACACCCCCATCGACGCCTGCATCCACCTGGCCGGCGCGCGGGTCATCGGCCCGCCCTGGACCCAGTCCCGGCGCGAGGAACTGATGCGCAGCCGGGCCGCGCCAGCCTCCCAGTTGCTGGCACTGATGCACCGGCTGGCGCGCCCGCCCCGCGCCCTGCTGGTGGCGTCGGCCATCGGCTGGTATGGCAAGGTGCAGACAGGCGCCGACCTGCCTTGCGACGAAAGTGCGCCGCCGCAGCCCGGGCAGTTCCAGTCCGACCTGTGCGCCGCCATCGAACGCGATGCGCAGCTCGCCGAGGCGCTGGGCGTGCGTGTGGTGCGTCTGCGCTTCGGCGTGGTGCTGGGCACCGACGGCGGCGCCTATCCGCCACAGGCCCTGGCGGCACGCCTGGGCCTGGGCGCGGTGCTGGGCGACGGCCGGCAGCCCTCGCCCTGGGTGCATGTGGACGATGTGGTGGGCCTGGCCTGCTTCGCCCTGGCGCAAGAGACGATGGCCGGGCCGGTCAATGTCGTGGCGCCGCCGACGCCCACGCAGTCCGAATTCGTCCATGCGCTGGCGGCGTCCTACGGGCGGAAGGTGCGCCTGCGCGTTCCGGGGTTGGCCGTGCGCCTCGCCATGGGCGAGATGTCCGACCTGCTGCTGGCCGGCCGGAATGTGGTGCCTGCTGTGGCACAGCAGGCCGGCTATGCCTTTATCCATCCTTCGCTGGAGGCGGCCCTGGCCGCCTTGGCGGCCGAGTCGCGGCGCGCCTTGGCCGGCGCCCGCTGACGCCGGACGCTCACCAATAGCCCAGCACCTTCCACCACAGAAGCCCCACGGTCGCGAAGACCGCCAGTTCCACCACCGCCATCACCAGCCCCACGAACCACCAGCGGCCCATGCCCACGTAGCCGCTGCCGAAGACGATCGGCGAAGTACCGGTGGCGTAGTGGGTCAGGGTCATCATGATGCAGGAGGCCGCCGCCATCATGAGCAGGAAGGGCACGAGGTAGGCGCCAGGCACCAGGTGCGCGCCCACGCTCAGGAAGGCCAGCAGCATGGCACTGATGTGCGCCGTCGTGCTGGCAAAGAGGTAGTGCGAGAACAGGAAGACCAGCACCAGCACCGCCGCCGCGGGCAGCCAGCCCATGCCGCTGGACTCGATGCCACTGCGCAGGCCCGCCGAGAACCAGCCGATCACGCCGGCCTTGTTGAGCTCGCCCGCCAGCATCACCAGGGCGCCGAACCACACCAGCGTGTCCCAGGCGCTCTTCTCGGTCAGCACATCCTCCCAGTCCAGCGTGCCGGTGATCAGCAGCATGAACAGGCCGAGCAACGCCACCACCGTTGCATCCAGGCTGAAGGCCTTGCCCAGCAGCAGGGCCGGCACGTCGGCCCACAGCACCAGCAGCAGCGCGAAGGTGCCCAGCATGACCCACTCACGGCCCTGTAGCGGGCCCATGCGGGCCAGTTCGGCGCGCGCGAAGGTCACGGCATCGGGCGTGCGCGTCACCTCGGGCCGGGCCAGCACGTAGATCACCAGGGGCATCAGCGCCATGCACACCAGGCCGGGCAACAGCATGGCCAGCGCCCAGGTGCCCCAGCTCAGGTGGAAGGACTGGTTCGTCACCTTCGCCACGTAGTCGACCACCAGCGGATTGGGCGCCGTGGCCGTGACGAACATGGCCGAACTGATCGGGTTGGCGTGGTAGTTGACCAGCGCCAGGTAGGTGCCGACCTTGCCCTGCGTCTTCTGCTCCGGATCGGAGCCGAAGGCATGGGCGATGGACTTCATGATCGGGTGCACGATGCCGCCGCCCCGGGCGGTGTTGCTGGGCGTGAACGGCGCCAGGATCAGCTCACAGGCCGCCAGGCCGTAGCCGATGCCCAGGGTGCGCCGCCCGAGCAGCGAGATGAACCAGAAGCCGATGCGCGCGCCCAGCCCGGTCTTCTTGAGCCCACGCGAGATCATCACCGAGACCACGATCAGCCAGATCAGCGGATTGCCGAAGCTGGCCAGCGCATCGGTGATCGCCCCCTTGGACGAGGTGGCGGTGACCTGCGACAGCGCCACCACCATGATGGCCATCATCGCCATCACGCCGATGGGCATGACCTTGAGGATGATCGCCACGATGGTGGTCAGGAAGATAGCCACCAACGCCCAGGCCTTGGGCGTGAGGCCGTCGGGCCTGGGCACGAGCAGAAGGCCGATCAGCACGGCGGTGGCGATGGTGGCCGGCACGATGCGGAAGGGCACCGCGCGGCGAAAGTGGTCGAGCATCCTGGAAATCATGGCCATGGCCGGGTCGTCGGGAACGTGCCCATCGTGCAGGCGCGCTGCCCGGGGAGCCTTGACTCATGTCAACCGAAGCCGGATGTGCCCGATCACGCGCGGACGCCTTCCTACAATCCGCGCCGTGTCCGAATCCGTGCTCAACATCTCCGCCTATCTCTTCGTGCCCATCGACGACCGCGACACGCTGCGGCCGCACTTGCTTGAGCGTTGCCGTGCGCTGGGCCTGATGGGCACCATCCTGCTGGCCGAGGAAGGCATCAACCTTTTCCTGGCAGGCGCGCCCGAGGCAGTGCGCGGCTTCGTGGCCGAGCTGCGTGCCGATCCCCGCTTCGCGCCGCTGGCGCCCAAGGAAAGCTGGTCCGCCCACCAGCCCTTCCGCCGCATGCTGGTCAAGAACAAGCGCGAGATCATCCGCATGGACCATCCGGCCATCCGCCCTTCCGCCGGCCGTGCGCCGGCGGTGGATGCGCCGACGCTCCGCCGCTGGCTGGACCAGGGGCACGACGACGCCGGCCAACCTGTGGTGATGCTGGACACCCGCAATGCCTTCGAGGTGGACTACGGCACTTTCGAGGACGCCATCGACTGGCGCATCGGCAAGTTCAGCGAGTTTCCAGCGGCGGTGCAGGCGCACCGCGACCAGCTGGAGGGCAAGACGGTGGTGAGCTTCTGCACCGGCGGCATCCGCTGCGAGAAGGCGGCCATCTACATGCACGAGCTGGGGCTGACCCATGTGCTGCAGCTCGAAGGCGGCATCCTCAAGTACTTCGAGGAAGTGGGCGGCGCGCATTACCGCGGCGACTGCTTCGTCTTCGATGGCCGCGAGGCCCTGGCGCCGGACCTGAGCGCGCGCTCGTCGCATGCGAGCGCACGGGCCTTCGAGGACCCGGATCTGCCGATCAAGCAGGGTTGAGGGCGGCGAGGTCGGGCGGCACCGCTGCCCGTTGCCAAACCCGTCTGCCTGCTCAAGCCTTGGAATTGCCCTCAGGCTCCGCCGCGCTCGTCTGCGACTGCGTCTTGAAGGGATGGTCCGGCAGCGGGATGAATTCCGTCTCGCCGGGCACATGGCCCATGCGCTGGGCCTCCCAGTCCGCACCCGCCTGCAGGATGCGTTCGCGGCGGCTGGAGACGAAGTTCCAGCTCATGAAGCGCGGGCCGTCCAGCGACGCGCCGCCCACCACCACCAGGCGGCGCGCGCCATCGGCGGTGATGCGCACCGGGGGCCGCTCGCCGGCCGCGGCGTCCTCGTCGGGCAGCACGCCCATGGTGTGCTGCGGCAGGGGCTCGCCGTCCAGCAGCACATCGCCATCGACGGCGTAGATCGCCATCTGCGGCGCCAGTGGCGGCAGCGAGAAGGCGCCGCCCGCCGGCAGCGCAATGTCGAGGTAGAGCGTCGGCATCAGCGTGGGCACGGGCGAGCGCAGGCCGAAGGCCTCGCCCACGAGCACGCGCACCGGCACGCCCTCCACCTCCGTCGCGGGAATGTCCGCGGCTGCCGTGTGCGAGAAGCTGGGCTCGACCTCCTCGTGCTCGCGCGGCAGCGCGCACCACAGCTGCAGGCCGTGGTTGACGTAGGTCTCGGTCTTGAGCGCCTGGGGCTTGCGCTCGGAATGCACGATGCCGCGGCCGGCCGTCATCCAGTTGATCGCGCCGGGGCGGATCTCCTGCTCGGTGCCCAGGCTGTCGCGGTGCATCATCGCGCCCTCGAACAGGTAGGTGACCGTGGCGAGCCCGATGTGCGGATGGGGCCGCACGTCGTGCTGGTCTTCCGGTGTCTCGGTGGCCGGACCGAAATGGTCGAAGAAGACGAAGGGGCCGACCGCGCGCCGTTGCGCGGCCGGCAGCACGCGGCGAACCTGAAAGCCGCCGCCCAGGTCCTTGGCATGCGGATGGAGCGTGAGAAGGTCGGACATGGCGGCTCTCCGGTTCGGTTGGCGTGGATGGGATGCAGAGGGATCAGGCCAGCAGCTTCAGCGCGCCTTGCAGGCGCTCGCCGAAGGCGCGGGCGGTCTGCAGGTCGCCAGCCGGGATCTCGGCGGGGCTCGCGTCTGCGGGCGAGGTGGTCATCAGGCCACCGAAGCCACCAACGTAGTTGAGCGAGTCGCGGCTGGATTCCTTCTTGTTGCTCGGCACGATGCCCAGGCCAGCCCACAGGCCGCCGTGCTGCATGGCCAGCTGCCAGAAGTAGGCGATGGTGGCGAACTTGTCGCCGTTCATGGTGGCGCTGTTGGTGAAGCCGGCGAAGAGCTTGTCCTTCCAGCCCTGGACGAACCAGACCTTGGACGAGGCGTCGGCGAACTTCTTGAACTGCCAGCTGGGGGCGCCCATGTAGGTCGGCGCGCCGAAGACGATCAGCTTGGCCGCGGCCAGCGTTTCCCAACCGCCTTCGGGCAGGTTGCCATCCGCGTCGATGGCGATCACGGCGGCGTTGGCGCCTTCTGCGACGGCCTGCGCGACGCGCTGGGTGTGGCCGTAGCCGGAGTGGTAGACGATGGCGATGTCGGTCATGGGAGTTCCAGGTTCAGAAAGGGATTGGAAAAAGATGGGCCGTGGCGCCAGCACCGCGGCCCGCGGGCATCACTTCTTGTCGATGCTGAAACGGCCGGGGCCGAAGGCAAAGAAGGCCAGGAAGCCGCCGGCAATGGCGAAGTTCTTGAAGAAGTTGGTCTTCTGGGCCATCACCATTTCGGGGGGCACATTCCAGAAGGCATGGCCCAGGAAGGCGGTGGCGACGGTGAACACGGCCAGGATGATGGCCATCAGGCGCGTCTTGAAGCCGACCAGGAAGAGCAGACAGACCAGCAGTTCGACCACCACGGCGATCACCGCCGCCACCTCGGGCATGGGCACGCCGATCTTGCCGAAATAGCCGACGGTGCCGGCAAAGCCGGTGAGCTTGCTCCAGCCGGCGGGCAGGAACAGCAGTGCGATGAGCACGCGGCCGACCAGGGCTGCGGCGTCCTGGGTCGGGGTGGTGTTGGAGGTCTGGGTGATGGCCATGGAAGTAGCTCCTTGCGTTGAAAAAATCGGTTTGGACAGATTGGAAGCAGTGAAAGATGCCGCCGCATGACGGACGGCACCGCGAAGGGAATCGATGAAGAAACGGCCCGCACAGGGCGGGCCGTCTCATTCTGCGATCACGGCGCCAGGTCGAACACCAGCACCTCGGCGTCCTGGCCGCCGGCCAGGCTCAGCTGCGACTCGGCCGCGATCATCGCCGCATCGCCGCCCTGCAGGCGCTGGCCGTTGACGTCCAGCGCACCGCGGATCAGGTGCACATAGGCCTTGCGGGCCGGGTCGAGCTTCAGCTCGGCCGCCTCGTCGCCGTCGAACAGGCCGGCATAGAGCCGCGCGTCGGCATGCATGCTCACGGCGGCGGCTTCGCCTTCGGGCGCCGCCACCAGGGCCAGCTTGCCGCGCTTGTCGGCCACGTCGACCTGCTTCTGCTCATAGCCCGGCGGGATGCCGCGCACATTGGGTTCGATCCAGATCTGCAGGAAGTGCGTGGTCTGGTCGGCCTTGTGGTTGAACTCGCTGTGCATCACGCCGCGGCCCGCGCTCATGCGCTGGACGTCGCCGGGCGGGATCGATTCGACGTTGCCCATGCTGTCCTTGTGGGCCAGCTCGCCGTCGAGCACGTAGCTGATGATCTCCATGTCGCGGTGGCCATGGGTGCCGAAGCCGGCGCCGGCGGCCACGCGGTCCTCGTTGATCACCCGCAGGTTGCCCCAGCCCATGAAGGCGGGGTCGTAGTAGCCGGCGAACGAGAAGCTGTGAAAGGACTTGAGCCAGCCATGGTCGGCATAGCCACGTTCCTGGGACTTGCGGATCTGCAGCATGATGTTGAACTCCTTCGAATGGGGCTGGCGGTGGCGCCTGCTGCGCCGGCCTTCCCCGGTAGGCGGCACCGAACTGCGCCGCGATGGGATGAACTTTAGGCCGGCGGACCCGGCTTGAAACCGCAGTGCATTGAAGACGTCGTTCAAATTTTTTGAATGACAATCCGGCCATGCCCACCGCCCGCGAAGTGCTCACGCCCGACGCCCTGGCCATGCTGCAGACCGTGGTCGACCGCGGCAGCTTCGCCGCCGCCGCCCGCAGCCTGGGGCTGGTGCCCTCGGCCCTCACCTACCGTGTGCGGCAGATCGAGGACGCGCTGGACGTGCTGCTGTTCGACCGCAGCGCCCGCCAGGCCAAACTGACCGAGGCGGGCCGCGAACTGCTGCGCGATGCGGTGCGGCTGTTGGGCGAGATCGACGCGGTGGCGAACCGCGTGCGCCGCATCGCCACGGGCTGGGAACCTCAGCTGACCATCGCCATCGACAGCGTGATCGCCCGCGACCCGCTCTACGACCTGGTGGGCGCCTTCTATGCCCTGGCGCCACCCACGCGGCTGAAGCTGCGCGACGAGACCCTGCTGGGGACCATCGAGGCGCTGACCAGCGGCCAGGCCGACCTGGCCATCGGCTCGGTGCTCGACGCGGACGGGCTGGGCTTCACCGGCACCGGCATCCGCAGCTGTGTGCTGGGTCAGCTGTCCTTCGTCTATGCCGTGGCACCGAACCATCCGCTCACGCGCACCAGCTTGCCCGTCACCGAGGCCATGATGCGCCAGCACCGCGCCGTCGCCGCCGCCGATTCGGCGCGGCTGTCGCAAGGCATGAACGTCAACCTGCTGGCCGGGCAGGACGTGCTCACCGTGCCCACCATGCAGGCCAAGCTGCATGCCCAGCTGCACGGGCTGGGTGCCGGCTTCCTGCCCGAGCCGATGGCCCGGCCCTATGTGGAGGCCGGCCACCTGGTTGCGCTCCCCACCGAACGCGCCGCCCCCACCACCAACATGCATGCCGCATGGCGCGTGCGCAGCGCCGCCCAGCCAGGCCTGGCGCTGCAGTGGTGGCTGTCGCAGTTCGAGCATACGGGCACGCGCGAGGCCCTGCTGACGCAGCACCGCGGCCGCTGAAGGCGAGGCCACTGGCCGGCGGCCCGACCGTACCGGGGACAAACCCGGTCGCCCTGCGTTGGCGCAGCATGGTGCGTCATCGGTGCGGTTAGAGTCGCACGACCATCCCGCTGCCCGCAACACCTGCCACCATGCCCCTCTCCGACGCCGCCCGCCCTGACTCCCAACCCCGCCGCATCGCCATCGTGGGCGCCGGCATCGCCGGCCTCGCGGCGGCGCGCACGCTGGCGCAAGCCGGCCTGGAGGTGGCGGTGTTCGAGCAGGCGTCCACGCCCGGCGGACGGCTGGCCGGCCTGGACAGCCGCACCGGCAGCTTCGACACCGGCGCCCAGTACTTCACCGTCCGTGACGCGCGCTTCCGCCGGGCCCTGGACGCCACCGCCGCGCCCTGCCGCCGCTGGAGCGCCAACGCCGTGCGCGTGCTCGATGCCCTGGGCCGGGTGGTCGAAGCCTCGCTGCCGGGCCTGGAGCCGCACTGGGTCGGCCTGCCCCGCATGGACGGCCTGGCCGCCCACTGGGCGGCGCCGCTGGGCCATGCCCTGCACCTGGGCACCACCGTCTCGTGCCTGGAGGCCGACACGCTGCAGCCCGGCCGCTGGCAGCTGCGCACACAGGGCGACGGCGACGACCACGCCGTGCATGCCGGCTTCGATGCCGTGCTGCTGACCGTGCCGGCCGGCGCGGCGCGCAGCCTGTTGCAGCCCGTGGCCCCTGCCCTGGCCGCGCCGCTGGCACCGGTGCGCATCGCGCCCTGCTGGTCGCTGCACATCGCCTTCGCGCAGGCCAGCCAGCCCGGCCTGCCCCACCTGGGACCGCAGTGGAACTGCGCCCGCTCCACCCACCACCGCGTGGCCTGGCTGGCGCGCGAATCGTCCAAGCCCGGCCGCGGCAGCATCGAACGCTGGACGGTCCAGGCCAGCGCCCCATGGTCGGCCGAGCACATCGGCGACGACGCGGCCCGCGTGCAGGCCAAGCTGCTTCGGGCCTTTGCCGAGATCACCGGCATCCGCGTGGAGCCCTCCTTCGCCCACGCCCGCTTGTGGACCGAAGCCAAGACCGAGACGCCGCTCGGCCGCAGCCATCTCTGGAACGCCGCCTCGGGCATCGGCATCGCGGGCGACTGGTGCCTGGGCCACCGGGTCGAGGACGCCTTCGTCTCGGGGCTGGAACTGGCGCTGGCCATCCTCTGAGGTCCGTGCCCGGCTACATCGGCCGCTTCGCGCCCTCGCCCACCGGCCCCCTGCATGCGGGCTCGCTCGTGGCGGCGCTGGCCAGCTGGCTGGATGCACGCGCAGCCGGCGGCCGCTGGCTGGTGCGCATCGAGGACGCCGACACCGAACGCTGCCTGCCCGGCATGGGCGAGCACATCCTGCAGCAGCTGGCCGCCTGCGGCCTGGTGCCGGACGAGGCGCCGGTCTGGCAGACGGCGCGCGTCGGTCGTTATCAGGCCGCATTGGAGCGGCTGATCGGTGCCGGCCTGGCCTATCCCTGCGGCTGCACGCGCCGCGAGATCGACGCGGTGCTGGCCGCGCAGGGCATCGGCCACGACCGCCATGGCGAGCGCGTCTATCCCGGCACCTGCCGCCATGGCCTGAACGGCAAGGCGGCGCGGGCCTGGCGCTTCGCCACCTGGCGCATGCCGGCGTCGACCGTCGACTGGACCGATCGACGTCTGGGCGCGCAGCAGCAGGATGTGCTGCGCGAGGTCGGGGACTTCGTGCTCAGGCGCGCCGACGGGCCCTGGGCCTACCAGCTCGCCGTGGTGGTGGACGATGCCGAGCAGGGCGTCACCGACGTGGTCCGCGGCGCGGATCTGACCGACAACACGCCACGCCAGATCCTGCTGCAGCGCGCCCTCGGCCTGCCCACGCCGCGCTACCTGCACACCCGGCTGGTGCTGGGCGCCAATGGCGAAAAGCTGTCCAAGCAGAACGGGGCTGCGGCCATCGACACCGGCACGTCCAGCGCGGCGCGGTCGGCCCTGGACGCCGCCGCGCAGGCCCTGGGGCTTCCCGCGGCACCATTGCGAGATGGTGTCCGACAGGCCCTGGAGGGCTGGGTCGCACCCTGGGCCGCTCTCTACAATCCCGCCCCGTGACCGCCGACGAAACGAACGACTCCCCCGCTGCTCCGCCCGAAGCCGGCGACACCGAACATCCCCACCGCCGCATCCGCAGCTTCGTGCGACGCGCCGGCCGCACCACCGATGCGCAGGCCCGCGCCTATGCGGACTTCGGCCCGCAGTACCTGATTCCCTACCGCCCCGCCCCGCTCGACTTCGCGCAGGCCTTCGGCCGCGAGGCACCCACCGTGCTGGAGATCGGCTTCGGCATGGGCGAAGCCACCGCGCACATCGCGCGCGTGCGGCCGGGCGACAACTTCCTCTGCTGCGAAGTGCATGAGCCGGGCGTGGGCGCGCTGCTCAAGCGCGCGGGCGAGCAAGGCCTGGCCAACATCCGCATCGTGGCGCACGATGCCGTGGAGGTGCTGCAGCACATGATCCCGCCGGGCAGCCTGGCCGGCGTGCATGTGTTCTTTCCCGACCCCTGGCACAAGAAGCGCCACCACAAGCGCCGGCTGATCCAGCCCGGCTTCGTGCACCAGCTGGCCGAGCACCTGGCCCCCGGCGGCTACCTGCATTGCGCCACCGACTGGCAGCCCTATGCCGAGCAGATGGTCGAGGTGCTGGCAGGCGAGCCCCTATTGGCCAATACAGCCGCACCCGATGCGGGTGGTTTCGCGTCCAAGCCGGAGTACCGGCCGCTGACCAAGTTCGAGAACCGGGGCATCAAGCTCGGCCACGGCGTGTGGGACGTCGTCTTCACCAGGCGCTGACCGCATTCGCCGCTCCTGTCGTCTGCCGGACAGACGGCGCCCGCTGCGCAGGCCTACAGTGCCGTCTCCCCCACGACAACGACGGAGACGACCATGGCCCACAGGGCGACTTTCGTGCGCATGCAGGACAGCACGCGCGAGGACTGGCAGGCCATCAGTGGCGAGTTCATGCACTTCGCCAGCGGGCTGCCCGAGCGCGTGATGGCGCACCTGAAGCTGCTCGAAGGCGACTACGGCGGCTTTCCGGTCGACCGCTATACCCACAGCCTGCAGACCGCCACCCGCGCCCTGCGTGACGGTCGGGACGAGGAATACGTGGTCTGCGCCCTGCTGCACGACATCGGCGATACGCTGGGCGCCTTCAACCATCCGGACATCGCCGCCGCCATCCTCCAGCCCTTCGTCAGCGAGGAGAACCACTGGATGGTCAAGCACCACGGCATCTTCCAGGGCCACTATTTCTTCCACCACATCGGGCTGGACCGCGACCTGCGCGAGCAGTTCCGCACGGATCCGCACTTCGACCGCACGGCCGAGTTCTGCGAGCTCTACGACAACCCGGCCTTCGACCCCAAGGGCGAGACGTTGCCCATCGCCGAGTTCGAGCCCATGCTGCGCCGCCTGATGGCCCAGTCGCGCCAGAGCATCTACAAGAAGGCCCTGGCCACGGAAGCGGCTTGAGTGGGCACGCTGCCGCCGCTGCCCATCCCCGCGACCATCCGAACCTGCCGCCCGCGCGGCGCCCAAGGAGACACCCATGAACGCCACCACCCAAGCCGAACTCAGCGAAGTCCGCCGCCTCGTCTCCGACGAGGAATGGCAGCTGCGCGTGGACCTCGCCGCCTGCTACCGCCTCGTGGCGCTGTACGGCTGGAGCGACCTGGTCTTCACCCACATCAGCGCCCGCATCCCGGGGCCGGACCATCACTTCCTCATCAACCCCTACGGGATGATGTTCGACGAGATCACGGCTTCCAGCCTGGTCAAGGTGGACATGGACTGCAACAAGCTGATCGACTCGCCGTACCCGGTCAACCCGGCCGGCTTCGTGATCCACAGCTGCATCCACGCCGCCCGCGACGACGTGCAGTGCGTGCTGCACACCCACAGCCGTGCCGGCGTGGCCGTGAGCGCCCAGAAATGCGGCGTGCTGCCCATCAGCCAGCAGAGCACCTTCGTGCTGGCTTCGCTGGCCTATCACGAGTACGAAGGCGTGGCCGTGCGTGACGACGAGAAGCCGCGCCTGCAGCAGGACCTGGGCCGCAACAACTACATGCTGCTGCGCAACCACGGTCTGCTCACCGTGGGCAAGACGGTGGCAGACGCCTTCCTGCACATGTACACGTTCGAGAACGCCTGCCGCATCCAGATCGACGCCCAGGCCGGCGGCGAACTGGTCCATGTCAACCCGCAGATCATGGACGGCATCAGCCAGGTGATGAAGAAGGTCACCACCGGCCAGGGCGCCAACATCGCCTGGCCGGCGCTGCTGCGCAAGCTGGACCGCGAGAGCCCAGGCTACAAGGACTGAGCCCGGCCTTGGGCCGGGGACTTTTGACCTTTGTTGACAATTGGCGGCATGCATCGCCGCCAAGCCCTGCTCCGTCTTGCCTCGCTCCCCATCGCCACCGGCCTCGCCGGCTGCGCCGAGCTCCAGAAACCCGCCGAAGCCCTAGCCGAATCCCTGGCCGCCGATGCCCGCATCGAGGCGCTGATCCTGCGCATGACCATCGAGGAAAAGGTCGGCCAGCTGAGCCTCTACGCCCCTGCCGCCGAGGAGATCCTGGGCAATCCGCAGACCGGCCAGGTGGGCCTGCGCCAGCAGCTCGATGACATCCGCGCCGGCCGCGTCATGGGCCTGTTCAATGGCGAGGGGCTGGCGGCCAAGCGCCGCGCGCAGGAGGTGGCGGTGCGCGAATCGCGCCTGGGCATTCCGCTGCTCTTCGGCGTGGACATCATCCATGGCTTTCGCACTGTGTTCCCCGTGCCGCTGGCCGAGGCCGCGAGCTGGGATCCGTCCCTGTCCGAGCGCACCGCCCGCGCCGCCGCCCGCGAGGGCACGGCCGACGGCTTCCGCTGGACCTTCGCACCCATGATCGACATCGCCCGCGATGCCCGCTGGGGCCGCGTCGTCGAGGGCTATGGCGAGGACGTGCTGCTCACCCGCCGCTTCGCAGCCGCCCGCGTGCGCGGCTTCCAGACGGCGGACCTGTCGCGCGCCGACGCCATGCTGGCCACGCCCAAGCATTTCGCCGGCTACGGCGCGGCCGAGGGCGGGCTGGACTATGCCGCCGTGGACCTCTCGGAGCGCACTCTGCGCGACGTCTACCTGCCGCCCTTCAAGGCCGCCATCGACGCCGGCGCGCTGTCGGTGATGGCCGCCTTCAACGAGATCGGCGGCGTGCCCTCCAACGCCAACCCCTGGCTGCTGACGCAGGTGCTGCGACGCGAATGGGGCTTCGAGGGCTTCGTGGTGTCGGACTACACGGCCGACGAGGAACTGATCGCCCATGGCTTTGCGGCCGACGAGCGCGAGGCCGCCCGCCGCGCCTTCCTGGCCGGCACGGATGTGAGCATGCAGAGCGGCCTGTACATGCGCCACCTGCCGGAGCTGGTGCGCAGCGGCGATGTCTCCATGGCACGGCTGGACCAGGCCGTGCGACGCGTGCTGCGCGTCAAACAGCGGCTGGGCCTGTTCGAGCAGCCCTTCCGCGGACTGCAGGAGGACGCGCCCGGCGCGCCGCCGCGCTTCGACGGCGCCGCCCACCGCCGGCTGGCCCGCGAGGCGGCGCAGCGTTCCATCGTGCTGCTGAAGAACAGCGGCGACCTGCTGCCGCTGCCCAAGTCGGGCAAGCGCATCGCGCTGATCGGGCCCTTTGCGGATGCGCAGTCGCTCTTCGGGCCGTGGCGGCCCTTTCCGGGCCAGCTGCCACCGGTGGGCATCGAGGACGCGATCCGCGCGCAACTGGCCGATCCGTCGCTGCTGAGCGTCGTGCGTGGCAGCGACGTGGAATCGCCGCTCGATGGCGGCATCGCGCAGGCCGTGGCGGCCGCGCGCCAGGCCGACGTGGTGGTCATGACGCTGGGCGAGAGCGACCAGATGTCGGGCGAATCGCGTTCGCGCACCGACATCGAGGTGCCGCAGGCCCAGCAGCAACTGGCCGAGGCCGTGGCGGCCACGGGCAAGCCGGTGGTCGTGCTGCTGCGCAACGGCCGCGCGCTGGCCCTGCGCGGCGCGGTGCGCAACGCGCAGGCGCTGCTGGTCACGTGGTTCCTGGGCACCGAGACGGGGCCGGCCATCGCCGACACCCTGTTCGGCGACGTGTCGCCTTCCGGCCGGCTGCCGGTGAGCTTTCCGCAGACGCCGGGGCAGGTGCCCTTCTACTACGCGCACAAGCGCACCGGCCGGCCCGATACGCAGGGCGGGCCCGGGCGCTTCCGCACCCGCTACCTGGATGCGACCAACGAGCCGCTCTACGCCTTCGGGCACGGGCTGGGCTACTCGGCCGTGCGCTACGGCGCACTGGAAGTCAGCCCCGGCCGCATGGCGCCCGACCAGCCGCTGCGTGTGATGGCCAGCGTCACCAACGCCGGCACCCGCGCCGTCGACGAGACGGCGCAGCTCTACATCGGCGCCCGCGCCGCCAGCTTCACGCGGCCCGTGCGCGAGCTCAAAGCCTTCCACCGCGTGCGCATCGAGGCCGGGCAGACCGTGCAGGTGCATTTCCTGCTCACCCGAGAGGACCTGCTCTTCACCGGCGCCGACATGCGGCCCACGGTGGACACCGGCGAGTTCGACCTGTGGGTGGGGCCCTCGGCCATCGCGGGGCTGCACGCCACCTTCATGCTCGTGCCCGGCTGAGTGGATGTCACGGCCTTCCTGCCCCGCATACGGTGGAAGGCCAAGACAGCGGCCACACATGCCCATGTCCCCCTGACAGGGCCCATCGGCCCTCTCCCACAGGGTGCACGACGGTCACCGCGCAAGGTTCTTCCATGCGTCGGCACATCGCCGACCCCAGAAGGAGCACACCATGGCCAGAAGCAGCATCCTGGGCAGCGTGGACAACACCCTGCCCCACGACGACGACACCACCCTGCTGGGCCCGAGCGACAACTCGGACAGCGGCAGCGACACGGTGGGCGAGGACGCCTTTCTCGCACGCCCCGAGGACAGCCCCGGCGGGCCCATGCTGGAGCCGCTTGGCGGCGCCACCGATGCGTCCGGCACCGGCGAGCGCGCGGACGTCGAGGGCACAGTGACGCCCGATGCCGACATCCTGCCCGACCGCATCGTTGGCCCCAACGACGGCATGACAGATGACGACGTGCGCGTCGCCGTAGGAGAGATGGTCGATGACGACGCGGAAGACGAAGGCGAAGACGACGATGTCTGAACGGCGCTCTGACCCGCGGCGCCCCGCCAGCGCATGAACGAAGGGCGGTCCGACTTGCGTCGGACCGCCCTTCTTGTGTGCCGTGCACGCGCCAGAAGCGCGAGCTACGCCAACGTGCTCAATCGGCCTGGATGCCCAGTTCCTTGACCACGCGCGTGAAGCGCTCCAGGTCGGCCGCCGTCGTCTTGGCCAGCACGTCCGGCGCGCCACCGACCGGGATGGTGCCCAGCGTCTTCATCTTGGCGGCCACGTCGGGCATCTTGATGATCTCGTTGATGTGGGTGTTGAGCGTCTTCACGATCTCGGGCGACAGGCCCTTGGGACCGTACAGGCCGTTCCAGGCCGTGACCTCGACGTTCTTGTAGCCCAGTTCGGCCAGCGTCGGCACGTCGGGCGCCAGCGGGCTGCGCTGGGCCTGGGCGACGGCGAACAGGCGCATCTTGCCGTCGGCGAGGTAGGGCGCGATGGGGCCGTAGGTGATCCACGTCAGGGGCACATGGCCGCCGGCGATGTCGGTCAGGGCTGGGGCGACGCCGCGGTACGGCACATGGCGGAAGTTGGCGCCGGTGCTCTTGTTGAACATCTCGCCCAGCACGTGCATGGGCGAGCCGCTGCCGGGGCTGGCATAGGCCAGCTCGCTCTTCTTGGACTGGTCCATCGCCTCCTTCAGCGACTTGGCCTTGGTGCCCGGGCCTGCGGCGATGAACAGCGGCTGCGCGCCCGTCTGGATGATGGGCGTGAAGCCGTTCAGCACGTCATAGCCGGCCTGTGGCGTGGTCTTGAGTACCAGCTGTGCCATGGCGAAGGTGTTGGGTGCCATCAGCAAGGTGTAGCCATCGGGCTGGGCCTTGCCCACGAACGCGCTGCCGATCACGCCGCTGGCGCCGGGCTTGTTGTCCACCAGCACCGGCTGGCCCAGGCGCGGGGCCAGCTTCTCGGCGAAGACGCGCGCCAGCGCGTCGGTGTCGCCGCCTGCCGGATAGGCGACGACGATGGTGATCGGCTTGGACGGCCAGTTGCCCTGCGCCAGTGCGGCGCTGGCGGCAGCGACCAGACCCAGGCCCAGCATCAGGGCGCGGAGTAGTTTCGTGGGAAAGGACATGATTGATTAATAGGTGAAACGACGATTCTTTTCTGAAATACGACAGCGAGATTAAGGGCTGTCGACGGCTTTGGTATGCGGGTTGTTCCTAGGTTAGATGGCTCTTCTGATTCACATATGAATCAACGATCTATTACAGGAACGTTTATGCAGGAAGCATGCCCAAGCAAAACGCCCCGGCGCAGCCTGCGTCGGGGCGTTTTTCGGAACGCTGGCGGACGGTGGTGCGTCCGGCCCGCCTCGCGCACCGTAGCGATGCGCGAGGCTCAATAGGTCTTGTAGGGCAGGAACTTGCCCGACAGCACCACGTTCACGCGGTCGCCCTTGGGATCGGGTTCGCGCACGATGTCCATCTTGAAGTCGATGGCGCTCATGATCCCGTCGCCAAATTCCTCGTGGATCAGTTCCTTGATGGTGGTGCCGTAGACGTTGACGATCTCGTACCAGCGGTAGATCAGCGGATCGGTGGGCACGGCCGTGGGCAGCGAGCCCTTGTAGGGCACGACCTGCAGCCACTTCTGCTCGTCGGCGCTGAGGCCGAAGATCTCGCCGATGGTGGCGGCCTGGGCGGCGTCCAGCGTCATCTGGCCCAGGCAGGCGGCCGTGACCCATTCCTTCGAGAGACCGACCTGTTCGGCCACGGAGGCCCAGGTGATGCCCTTGGACACCTTGGTGGCGATGATCTTCTCGGTGACGTCGTTGCGGTTCATGCGATGGCTCCTTGTGTGTGGGGAGGGGTTGGAAGAAGGAAACGAGGGTCGTCACACCGCATGGGCGCGGCTGACCAGGAAATCGACGATGTGGTTGCGCAGCTCGTAGTAGCCGGGCAGCCGGTGCAGGCCGGCCCGCGTGCGCTCGCGCGGCAGCGCCACCTGCACCGATTCGGCAATGCCGCCCGGCCGCCATTGGCCGCCCGGGAGTTCGACGCCGTTGCGCATCAGCAGGATGCGGTCGGCCAGCAGGATGGCCTCGTCCACGTCGTGGGTGATCATGAACACCGTCTGCTGCGTGCGCTGGACGATGGCCAGCAGCTCGTCCTGGATCGTGCCGCGCGTCAGCGCATCCAGGGCGCCGAAGGGCTCGTCCAGCAGCAGCATCTTGGGCTCGATGGCGAAGGCGCGGGCGATGCCCACGCGCTGCTTCATGCCGCCCGACAGCTGCGAGGGCTTCTTGTCCAGCGCGGCCGACAGGCCGACCAGAGCCACGTACTTCTCGACATGGGCCGCCACCTGCGCCCGGCTCCACTGCGGCCAGCGCGACTCGACGGCGAAGGCGATGTTGCGACGCACGGTCAGCCAGGGCATGAGCGCATGGTTCTGGAACACCACGCCGCGCTCCAGGCTGGGGCCGCGCAACTCTCGGCCGCCCATGAACACATGGCCCTGGTCGGCCTCGTCGAGTCCAGCCAGCACGTTGAGGATGGTGGTCTTGCCGCAGCCGGAGTGACCGATGATGCAGACGAACTCGCCCCGGGCCACGCCGAAGCCCACGTCGGCAAACACCGGGCGGCCGGGCTGGAACACGCGGCCCAGGCCCTGCACCTGCAGGAAGTCGCCCGGCGCTGCTGCGATCGCGCCGGTCGCCGGCACCGGGCCGGCCTGTGCGGAGGGCATGGACATGTCGGCGGCCTCACTCCACATAGGTCACCTTCTTCTGCAACGCCGCGAAGCCCAGGTCCAGCAGCATGCCGACCACGCCGATCAGCAGGATGGCGAAGATCACGTGGGTCAGCGACAGGTTGTTCCACTCGTTCCAGAGGAAGTAGCCGATGCCGGTGCCGCCGACCAGCATCTCGGCGGCCACGATCACCAGCCAGGCGATGCCCATGCTGATGCGCATGCCGGTGAAGATGGTGGGCGCCGCCGCCGGAAGGATCACCCGCAGCGCCCGGCGCATCGGCCGCACCTCCAGGGTGCTGGCCACGTTGAGCCACTCGCGCTTGACCGAGGCCACGCCGAAGGCGGTGTTGATCAGCATCGGCCACACCGAGCAGATGAAGATGACGAACACGCCCGACACCGACGAATCCTTGATGGTGTAGAGCGCCAGCGGCATCCAGGCCAGGGGCGAGATCGGCTTGAGCACCTGGATGAAGGGGTCGAAGGCCTTGCGCATCAGCGGCGACATGCCGATCAGAAAGCCCGCCGGCACCGCCACCACGCAGGCCAGAGCGAAGCCCAGGCCCACGCGCAGCAGCGACCAGCCGAGCTGGATGGCGATGCCCTTGTCGTTGGGACCGTTGTCGTAGAAGGGATCGGACAGCTGCTCCATGACCGTGCGGCCCAGCTGGGCCGGAGTCGGAAAGCCACTGCTCTTCTGCGCTTCGCCCGCTGGGTCCTTGCCCATGAGCTTGAGGTAGTCGATCTGCTCCTGCGTCAGGCCGGCCGTGCTGGCGGCGGCGGCCACCGGCGCGGTGGCCAGGTGCCAGCCGCCCAGCAACAGCACGAGCAGCAGCAGTGACACGATGGCCGCCCGCAGGGTGAGCGACGGCGAAGACCGGTTGCTGGACATGCGTGCCTCCGGCTCAGGCCATCTTCGCGATGGCGAAGCTCTTGACGTACGCCTCGGGCTTGGCAGGGTCGAACTCCTTGCCCATCACCTTGAAGCGCGGATACGCGCCCTCCGGCGCCTTCCAGCCGGCGGCGGCCATCTGCTTCTTGGCGTCCGTCAGCAAAAAGACCTTCTCGGCGATCTGGCGGTAGTCGATGTCGCCCTTGACGTAGCCCCAGCGCTTCATCTGCGTGAGCATCCAGACGGCCATGCTCTGCCAGGGCACGGGATCGAAGTTGGCGCGGTCGGGCACGTTCTTCACGGCGCCCAGGCCGTCGGCGTACTTGCCGGTGAGCACCTGCGCGATCACCGTCTCGGGCTGGTTGAGGTACTGCGTGGGCGCGATCACCTTGGCGATCAGCTCGCGGTCCTTGGGCTGGCTGGCCATGAACGAGGCGTTGATCACCGCGCGGTACAGCGCTGCGAAGGTGGCCGGGTTCTGCTGGATGAAGGCCTCGCTCACGCCGAAGGCGCAGCACGGGTGGCCGTCCCATATCTCCTTCGACAGGATGTGGATGAAGCCGACCTCGTCGTACACCGCCCGCTGGTTGAACGGGTCCGGCCCCAGGAAGCCGTCGATGTTGCCGGCGCGCAGGTTGGCCACCATCTCGGGCGGCGGCGTGACGCGGATCTGCACGTCGGTGTCGGGGTTCACGCCATGCTCCGCCAGGTAGTAGCGCAGCAGGAAGTTGTGCATGCTGTATTCGAAGGGCACCGCGAACTTCATGCCCTTCCACTGCTTCGGGTCGCGCTTGTCCTTGTGCTTGACGTGCAGCGTGATGGCCTGGCCGTTGGTGTTCTGGATGGTGGCCACCTTCATCGGCACCTGCGTCGAGCCCAGGCCCATGCTGATGGCCAGCGGCATGGGCGACAGGAAGTGGCTGGCGTCGTGCTCGCGGCTGAGCATCTTGTCGCGGATGAGGGCCCAGCCCGCCGTCTTGTTGAGCTGGACGTTGAGGCCTTCCTTTTTATAGAAGCCCAGAGGGTCGGCCATGATCAGCGGCGTCGCGCAGGTGATGGCGATGAAGCCGATCTTCAGGTCCTTCTTCTCGGGCGTGCGCTGCTCCTGCGCCATCGCCTGCAGCGAGGCGACGGGCAGCAGCGAGGCGATGGCGGCACGGGCGGTGCCGGCACCCACCGCCTGCAGAAAGCGCCTGCGCAGCGGCTCGTGCGGAAAGAGCGCCTTCACCAGGCTCGCCTCCACGAAGTCGCGCGAGGCCTCCTCCACCGAAGCGGCTGCGGCGCCGTGGTCGCCAGGGGCATGGTCCTGGCCGCAGGCGCACCGCAGCATCAGCGGGCGTTCGGCGTCATAGGGGTCGGGACGGCGGTCGATGGCAGGCAGACGGGACATGCTTCACCTCGTTGATGGAATGTCCTCGCCTTGCAACGCGTGGGCCGGAATGGGCCAACACCGATGCGCCCTCGACAAATCGCGCCCGCACCGTCGAGCCCCTGTAGGGCTGCCACTACACGGGCGGCCGGAATCAGGGCCGGGTGCCGCCCTGGGCCAGCCTTTCGGCGTAGAGCGCGAGCTCGACGTCATTCTTGGTGCCGGTCTTTTCGAGGACGCGCGCCCGGTAGGTGCTGACCGTGTTGGGCGCCAAGCCCAGGCGCGCACCAATCTCGCTCACGCTGTGCCCCGTCGTGAGCAGGCGGAAGACCTGGTGCTCGCGGTGCGACAGCGCTTCGGTGGCGGCGCCGCCGCGGCCCACGGCGGCCGCCAGCGCCTCGGCAGTGGCAGCCGTCACGTGGATGCCACCGGCCGCCGCCTTGCGCACGGCCGCCACCATCTCGTCCGCATCGGCGCTCTTGTTGAGGTAGCCGGCCGCGCCCAGGCGGATGCAGCGCACGGCGTACTGCCGCTCCGGGTAGGTGGAGATCATCACCACCGGCAGCGTGGGCCAGTCGGCGCGCAGGGCCTGCAGCACGTCCAGCCCGTCGCGGCCGGGCAGCGCGATGTCCAGCAGCACCAGGTCGATGCCGGCCCGGCCGCCCAGGGCGGCCACCTGCGCCAGCACCTCGGGCCCGGTCACGGCCTCGGCGGCGACCACGATCTCGGGCGCGCCGTTGGCAGGGTCGCCCAGCACTTGGCGCAGCCCCTCGCGCACGATGCGGTGGTCGTCGCCGATCAGCACGCGCACGGCGGCGGGGCGGGAAGCGGTCGTCGGGGTGTTTGGCGTCATGGCGCCGGCATGCGAAGGTGCAGCGTGGTGCCCTGCCCCACCGTGCTGTGCACGTCCACCGTGCCGCCGAAATGCAGGGCGCGCTCCCGCATGCCGCGGATGCCGTAGGAGCCCGGCGCCTGGAAGGCCTGCACGGGCGCGCCCGCGCCGTCGTCGCTCACCATCAGGTGCAGGCTGCCACCGACGATGCGGATGTCGATGTCGACCCGGCTGGCGCGGGCATGGCGCACGACATTGCTCAGCATCTCCTGGAAGATGCGGAACACGGCCATCGCCGTGGGCTCGGGCAGCTCCGGCGCATCGTCGACGGCCATGCGCCAGCCCAGGGCCAGCTCGGTCGACTGCACGAACTCGTTGGCCTGCCACTCGAGCGCCGCCCACAGGCCCTGGTGGTCGAGGATGCTGGGGCGCAGGTCGGTGATGATGCGGCCCACGTTGTCCACGGCCCGCTCGATGAGCTGGCTCATGTTGTCGCACTTGGCGCGCAGCTGCAGGCGCATGGCCTCGGCCTCGGCGGGCTCGCGCGCCTTCTGCTCGCCCAGGCGGCGGTTGACCCAGTCGACGTCCATCTTCATGGCCACCAGCAGGCTGCCGAGTTCATCGTGCACCTCGCGCGCGATGCGTGTGCGCTCTTCCTCGCGCACCGAGTCCATCCAGGCCGACAGCGCACGCACCTGGCTGAGCGCGGCGCTCAGCTCGGCCGTGCGCTCCGCCACGCGGCGCTCCAGTTCGTCGCGCGATTCACGCATGGCCTGCGCGGCACGCTTTCGCTCGGTGATGTCGACGAAGGTGATGACGGCGCCGCGCACCGTGTCGCCGTCCACGATGGGATAGCTGGAGTATTCGACCGCGAAGCAGCTGCCGTCGCGGCGCCAGAACACCTCGCTGTCGATGCGGCACGGCAGGCCGCGGCGGAAGGCGTTGAAGATCGGGCAATCGGTGTCGGCATAGACCGAGCCGTCGGGATGCGAATGGTGCGTGAGCTCGTGCATGTTGCGGCCCAGCACCTCGGCGGCGTCATGGCCCAGCAGCTCGGCCCCGGCCCGGTTGATGAACATGCAGTGCCCGTCCAGGTCGATGCCGAAGATGCCTTCGCCGGTGGACTCCAGCAGCAGGCCCAGGCGCCGGTGCCAGGGCACGCCATCGCCCAGGTCCATCGGGGAAAGCGCGCCCGCGAAGGCGCCAGGGTCGTGCACAGCCATGCACCATCCGCATGCAACCGCCGTGCCTGCAAGGTGCACGGCGTGCCGCTCAGAGGCCGAGCTCTTCCAGCCCCGGATGGTCGTCGGGCCGGCGCCCCAGCGGCCAGTGGAAGCGGCGGTCGCTTTCGGCGATGGGCAGGTCGTTGATGCTGGCGAATCGCCGCTGCATCAGGCCCTGTTCGTTGAACTCCCAGTTCTCGTTGCCGTAGCTGCGGAACCAGTGGCCCGAGTCGTCGCGCCATTCGTAGGCGAAGCGCACGGCGATGCGGTTGCCGCCGAAGGCCCAGAGGCCCTTGATCAGCCGGTAGTCCAGCTCTCGCGCCCACTTGCGCTGCAGGAAGGCGCGCGCGGCCTCGCGGCCGACCGGGAACTCGGTGCGGTTGCGCCAGACGGTGTCCTCGGTGTAGACCTGGGCCACCCGGTCGGGATCGCGGGAGTTCCAGGCGTCCTCGGCGCCGCGCACCTTCTGGGTGGCGGATTCGAGCGTAAAGGGCGGCAGGGGTGGGCGGGTGTCGGTCATCAGAGTCAGGCTCCTGGGGTGGCAAGGGTGGAAAGCGGCCGATGTAGACAGACCTGTCTATATCGGCGGCCGCACGATACTGCATGTAGACAGACCTGTCTACAATGGCGGCATGCCCTCCCCTGCCCCCCAGGATTCCGAGCTGCCTGCGCGCGACCGCATCCTCTCGACCGCCCACGACCTGTTCTACCGCGACGGCATCCGCGCCACCGGGGTAGACCGGCTGATTGCCGAGTCGGGCGTGGCCAAGCTCACCTTCTACCGGCACTTTCCGAGCAAGGATGCGCTGGTGCGCGCCTTCCTGGACCTCCGGCATGCGCGCTGGATGGCCTGGTTCATCGACGCGCTGGGCCGCCATGGCGCCGGCGAGGCCGCGCACGGCAGCGCACACCTCCTGCTGCTCGCCGACGTCCTGGACGAATGGTGCGCGCAGCCGGACTTCCGCGGCTGCGCCTTCATCAACACCGTGGTCGAGCTGGCGCCCGCCATGCCCGATGCCGCCGCGGTGGTGCAGGCGCACAAGGCGGAGATGACGCAGGTGATCGCGCAACTGCTGCCGGAAGGGCCGCTGCAGGGCCTGCTGGCCGATGCCGCGGCCCTGGCCTTCGACGGCGCCATCGTGCGGGCACAGATGGCCACCGGCGAGGGCGGACGGAAGGCGGCCGTCGCGACGCTGCGCGCCGTGCTGTCCGCACTGGTCGCGCGGCGCTGAGCGCCCTCAGAGCCCCAGCGCCTGCCGCAGTTCGGCTGAACCCAGGCGCGGCGGCGGCGCGGGCCAGCCGCCATCCATCAACGCGACCATGCGCGCGTTGCGCGGCGCATCCAGGCCGTGGCCGCGGGCCAATCGGACCACGGCGCCGCACAGCGCATCGACCTCGGTGCGACGGCCCAGCGCCACGTCGTCGGCCATGCTGGAGCGCGCCTTGGCATCGACCTTGAGCATGGGCGCCGCCACGCGGCGGAAGAGCCAGTCCGGCAGGCGCAGCAGCCCGGGCAACCGGCCGGGCTGCACCGCGGTCATCTGTGCGGGTTCGATGCCCGCGGCACGCAGCACCGCCAACGCTTCGTCGATCAGCGCGGCGAAGCAGCGGCGGTAGCCGCGGTCCAGCAGTTCGTCACGCAGCGGCATGCCCGACAGCGCGTTGACGGGGTTGTTGAGGTTGAGCAGCAGCTTGCCCCACTGCACGCCGGCCATGTCGGCATGCAGGTCCAGCGGCAGGCCGGCGGCCTCGAACACCGGCAGCCAGGGCCGCAGCGCCGCATCGTCCTGTGCTGCCAGCCTGCCGGGCGTGCCGCGGTGGTAGGCACCAGGCGCGAGCTCAGCGATGTTGTAGGGCACCATGCCCGGCAGGGCGCGCAGCGC
This sequence comes from Pseudacidovorax sp. 1753, assembly GCF_040544975.1. Lineage (NCBI taxonomy): Bacteria > Pseudomonadati > Pseudomonadota > Betaproteobacteria > Burkholderiales > Comamonadaceae > Pseudacidovorax > Pseudacidovorax sp. 1753. The sequence goes on from NZ_JBEPKY010000002.1 coordinate 143,512, forward strand.
AGGCGCGGCCGCCTGCACCACGCGGTCGTTGCCGATGCCGTTCTGAAGCGAGAGCACGGGCGTGCCGGCCGGCAGGCTCGCGGCCAGTTCGGCCGCCGCCTGTGCCGTGGCGCCGCCCTTGACCGTGAGCAGCACCAGGGCCGGCCGCGAACCGGCCGGGACGGCCTGCGCCAGGCCCAACTGGGGCGCGCCAACGGTGCGGCGCGCGCCATCGCGGTCGGTCAGCGTGAGCCCCTTGGCCGCCAGCGCCTCCACCACGCGCGACCGCCCCACGAAGGTCACCGGCACGCCTGCCGCAGCCAGGCAGCCACCGACGTAGCAGCCGACGGCGCCCGCCCCCATGACCAGCACCTCGCCCGGTACGGACGGCTCGGAAGCGACCGGCACGTTCATCTGTATGGAACGAGCAATGCGGCGGCTGATCAGACCCGCTCGGCCACCCAGCCCTGCACCGAGCCCAGGGCCTTCGGCACGGCCGCGGCATCGGTGCCGCCGGCCATGGCCATGTCCGGCTTGCCGCCGCCCTTGCCGCCCACCTGCTGGGCGACGAAGTTGACCAGCTCGCCGGCCTTGGCCTTGGCCGTGAGGTCGGCCGTGACGCCCGCGGCGATCTGCACCTTGGCACCGTCGACTGCGGCCAGCACCACGATGGCGCTCTTGAGCTTGTTCTTGAGCTGGTCCATGGTGTCGCGCAGCGTCTTGGCATCGGCGCCGTCGAGCTTGGCCGCCAGCACCTTCACGCCCTTGACGTCGATGGCCGAGCCGGCCAGTTCGTCGCCCTGGCTGGAGGCCAGCTTGCCCTTGAGCGCGCCGATCTCCTTCTCGAGCGCACGCACCTGGTCGAGCACCTGTGCCAGGCGCGGCTGCACCTCGGTGGCGGGTGTCTTGAGCGTGGCGGCCACGCTCTGCACGGTGCCTTCCAGGCCCTGCAGGTAGGCCAGCGCGTTCAGGCCGGTGACGGCCTCGACGCGGCGCACGCCGGCGGCCACGCCCGATTCGCTGACGATCTTGAACAGGCCGATGTCGCCGGTGCGCTGCACGTGCGTGCCGCCGCACAGCTCGCGGCTGCTGCCGATGTCCAGCACGCGGACGGTCTCGCCGTACTTCTCGCCGAACAGCATCATGGCGCCGGTCTTCTGGGCTTCTTCCAGCGGCAGCACGCGGGCCTGGGTGGCGGCATTGGCCAGCACCTCGGCGTTGACGCGCTGCTCGATCTCGGCGATCTGCACCGCGGTCACGGGCGCGTTGTGGGCGAAGTCGAAGCGGGTCTTGTCGGCGTCGACCAGCGAGCCCTTCTGCTGCACATGCGTGCCCAGCACCTCGCGCAGGGCCTTGTGCATCAGGTGGGTGACGCTGTGGTTGCGGGCCGTCGAAGCACGGCGCTCGCCGTCGACGGCGGCCGTGACGGCATCGCCCACCTTGAGCGTGCCTTGCGTCTGCATGCCGTGGTGGCCGAAGACGTCGGCCTTGATCTTCTGCGTGTCCTGCACGCCGAAGACCACGCCCTCGGCCGTGATCAGGCCCTGGTCGCCGACCTGGCCGCCGCTTTCGGCATAGAAGGGCGTGGTGTCGAGCACCACGATGCCGGCCTGGCCCTGGGCCAGCTGCTGCACGGCAGCGCCTTCGTGGTAGAGCGCGACCACCTTGGCGGCCTCCTGCAGGTGCTCGTAGCCGGTGAAGACGTTGCCAGCGCCGCCGTACTCGACCGCGCGCTCCATCTTGAACTTGCCGGCGGCGCGGCCGGCGGCCTTCTGGCGCTCCATGGCGGCATCGAAGCCGGCCTCGTCGACCGTGACGTCGCGCTCACGGCAGACGTCCTGCGTCAGGTCGAGCGGGAAGCCGTAGGTGTCGTGCAGCTTGAAGGCGACCTCGCCCGGCAGGGTCTTCTGGCCGCCGGCCAGGGCCGTGTCCAGGATGTCCATGCCGTTGGCCAGCGTCTCGTAGAAGCGCTCTTCTTCGGCCTTGAGCGTGTCGGTGATGTGCTGGGCCTGAGCCTGCAGGCGCGGATAGGCGGCGCCCATCAGCGCAACCAGGTCGGCCACCAGCTTGTGGAAGAAGGGCTTCTTCTGGCCCAGCTTGTAGCCGTGCCGGATCGCGCGGCGGATGATGCGGCGCTGCACGTAGCCGCGGCCTTCGTTGCTGGGCACCACGCCGTCGCTCACCAGGAAGGAGGTGGCGCGGATGTGGTCGGCGATGACCTTGAGCGAAGGATTGGCCAGGTCGGTGCAGCCGGTCTCGCGCGCGGCGGCCTTGATCAGCGCGTCGAAGATATCGATCTCGTAATTGCTGTGCACGTGCTGCAGGATGGCCGCCAGGCGCTCCAGGCCCATGCCGGTGTCCACGCAGGGCGCGGGCAGCTTGACCACGCTGCCGTCTTCCTTCATGTCGAACTGCATGAACACGTGGTTCCAGATCTCGATGAAACGGTCGCCGTCTTCCTCGGGGCTGCCCGGGGGGCCGCCGGGGATGTGCGCGCCGTGGTCGTAGAAGATCTCCGAGCAGGGACCGCAGGGGCCGGTGTCGGCCATCATCCAGAAGTTGTCGGACTTGTACTTGCCGCCCTTGTTGTCGCCGATGCGGATCACGCGCTCGGGCGGCAGGCCGATCTCCTTGGTCCAGATGTCGTAGGCCTCGTCGTCGTCGATGTAGACGGTGGCCAGCAGCTTCTCGGCGGGCAGCTTGAAGACCTGCGTCAGCAGCTCCCAGCCCCACTTGAGCGACTCGCGCTTGAAGTAGTCGCCGAAGCTCCAGTTGCCCAGCATCTCGAAGAAGGTGTGGTGGCGGGCGGTGTAGCCCACGTTCTCGAGGTCGTTGTGCTTGCCGCCGGCACGCAGGCAGGCCTGCACCGACGCGGCGCGCACGTAGGGCCGCTTGTCCTCGCCCAGGAACACGTCCTTGAACTGCACCATGCCCGAGTTGGTGAACATCAGCGTCGGGTCGTTGCCCGGCACCAGCGGGCTGGACGCGACCACGGTGTGGCCCTTGGATTCGAAGAAGTCGAGGAAGGTCTTGCGGATGTCCGCAACCGTGAAGGTGGGCTGGCTCATGTGGTGTGGTCGCTCTGTACCGCGGTGCGCCGCGGCTTGGGGGCGCCTGATGCAGGCCCCGATGGCCGGCCCAAGTGCCTGATTTCGCAGAACATTCGATTATAGGTTTGGGGGGGTGGCCGACCCGCCCCGCAAGGGATAGCGCGCCAGCACCTCGTGGTGTACCGGATGCGGTGGCAGCCAGGAGCGCACGAGCAGGAATTCGTCCACCGCCCAGTCGATGACATCGCCCTGGGGCGCGGCGGCCTCCCAGGCGCGGCGCGCCAGCGTGACGTGGGGTGTCCAGGGCGGCGGCGGGGGTGCCCAGGGGCGCAGCACCTGCGCGATGCGGGCATGCAGATCCACCAAGGCGGGATTCGCCTCGGCCAGCAGCACGGCGACGCCGTTGTGCGTCCAGACGCGGGCCCCACCGAGATGCAGGTGCAGGTGCGAGCCGTCCACGCCGGCCAGCGCCTGCCGGATGCCCGGGATCGCCGTATCCGGCTGCGGACCGAGCACCGCCATCGTCAGGTGCAGCCGGTCCGCCTTCGGCCGCTTGGCTGGCTTGGGCCAGCACCACCGCGCCCGGTGGCCGTCCAGCGCCTTCTGGACCGCCGGGCCGGGCATGAGGAAGACGTAGAGGACGGGCGGACGGAGGTCGGTCATTGGACGAATGTGGGCCTTGCCCGCGGAACGGATCTCCCGGCGAAAGCCGGTCGGAGGCTCAGGGCGCCGGCGGTCATCATGCGGTCAGCTGAATGGCATGCGAATTGGGGCATCATCCAGCACGGCTCGGACGGTTCGTGACGATTTCCTACTGAATGGAAACAGTAAAAGCCCTAGTGTGTCGGCTTGCCGGCACGGCATCCGCCGAAGCCCGCAAGGAGAACCCATGCTGGATGTGCACACCAAACCGCACTGGACCCTGGATGACCTCGACTTCTCGCGCATCGACATCGACAAGGCGCGTGGCGACGACACCCTCTTCTACCTGGCCTGCTCCGCCTCCTTCATCGAGAGCGGCTCCGACCTCTACACCCGCAACCTGATCGACTATTTCGAGGGCGACGACGAAGTGGCCGGCTGGCTGCGCAGCCAGTGGGAGCCCGAAGAGCTGCAGCACGGCAGTGCGCTGCGCGCCTATGTCGAGCACGTGTGGCCGGACTTCGACTGGCAGCCTGCCTACGACGCCTTTCTGGCCGAATACGCCACCTACTGCAAAGTGGAGCTGCTGGCCCCCACGCGCGGCCTGGAGATGTCGGCCCGCTGCGTTGTCGAGACCGGCACCGCCACCTACTACAAGGCACTGGCGCGCTTCACGCGCGAGCCGGTCTTCCACGACCTGGCCACGCGCATCGCGGCGGACGAAGTCAACCACTACAAGCACTTCTACCGCTACTACCGGCGCTACCGGGCGCAGGAACGGCTGGGCCGCATGCGCGTGTTCGGCACCGTGGCCCGCCGCACGCTGGAGCTCAAGAGCGAGGATGCCGACTGCGCCATCCGCCACATCGCACCCGCCCGCGCGCCGGCCCAGGGCCATGATCCGCAGTACCTGCGCAAGGTCAGCCAGGACCTGAACCGCGTGATCCGCACGAATCTCGAAGTCGGACCCACCCTCAAGATGCTGATGCGTCCGCTGGAGCTGCCACCCCGCGTGCAGGCGGCCATGCAGGTGCCGGTGGCCCAGTTCATGCAGAAGGTCTTCCTGCGCTGACCCTGCGCCCGGGCCGCGGGGCGGCGCCCCATAATCGCCGCCCCATGAAAGTCGCCGACATCGGTCCCTTCTTCGCCACGCTCCAGGCCGCCAACCCGGCGCCCGCCACCGAGCTGGAATACACCACCCCCTTCGAGCTGCTGGCCGCCGTGCTGCTGTCGGCCCAGGCCACCGACGTCGGCGTCAACAAGGCCACGCGCAAGCTCTATCCCGTGGCCAACACGCCGCAGGCCATCCTGGACCTGGGCCTCGAAGGCCTGGAGGGCTACATCAAGACCATCGGCCTGTACCGCAGCAAGGCCCGCCACCTGATGGAGACCTGCCGCATGCTGGTCGAGCAGCACGGCGGCGAGGTGCCGCGCAGCCGCGAGGCGCTGGAGGCCCTGCCCGGCGTGGGCCGCAAGACGGCCAACGTGGTGCTCAACGTGGCCTTCGGCGAACCCACCATCGCGGTGGACACGCACATCTTCCGCGTCAGCAACCGCACCGGCCTGGCGCCGGGCAAGACGCCGCTGGCGGTGGAACTCAAGCTGGGCAAGCGCGTGCCGGTCGAATACCGCCTGCATGCCCACCACTGGCTGATCCTGCACGGCCGCTACGTCTGCGTGGCGCGCAAGCCGCGCTGCTGGGAATGCGCTGTGGCGGCCTACTGCGACTTCAAGCCGAAGACGCCGGCACCCGCCACGAAGTAGCCCGGGCGCCTTTCTCAACCAGCTGATCCACACAGCCACGTCCACCCGCCCTTTCACCCGACGACCGCCGCCATGACCCGCCACATCGTCCTCATCCACGGTGCCTGGCAAGGCGCCTGGGCCTTCGACGCCTGGCTGCCGCTGCTGCGCGAACGCGGCTGGCAGCCGCATGCAGTGGACCTGCCGGGCAACGGCTGGCCGCCGCTGGGCGATGCGCCCGCCAGCCTCGACACCTACGCCGCCCATGTGGCGGGCGTGATCGACGCCCTGGGCGAGCCGGCCGTGGTGCTGGGCCACAGCGGTGGCGGCATCACCGCCTCGCAGGTGGCCGAGGTGCTGCCCCAGCGCGTGGCCGCCCTGGTCTACCTGGCCGGGATGATGTTGCCTTCCGGCATGGGCTTCGGGGAACTGGTGCGGCAGGTGCAGGCCGAACAGCCCGGCCGCGACTTCTCGGGCATCGGGCCTTGGCTGCGATGGAACGCCGACCGCAGCGCCAGCCGCGTGGCCGCCGAAGGCGCGCTGCGCTGCTTCGTCCACGACTGCGAGCCCGCTGCCGCCGCACAGGCCGCGGCGCTGCTGCGTCCGCAGCCCGAAAGCGGACGCGCCATGCTCAACCGGCTGAGCGCCGACCGCTTCGGCCGCGTGCCGCGCTTCTATGTGGAATGCCTGGACGACCAGTCCGTCTATCACCCGCTGCAGGCGCGCATGCAGCAGCTCAGCCCCGGTGCCCGCCGCCTCACCCTGCCCTGCGGCCATGTGCCGCAGCTGGCCGCCCCGCAGGCCCTGACCGACCTGCTGATCCCCGAACTCGAAGCCCTGCTGCCATGACCGACACCACGCCGACGACCTATCCGCCTCAGGGCCTCGCGCCCACGCACGAACAGATCCTGCGCCACCTGCGCCGCTCCAACGACGTCGCGCGCCGCGCCATGGCGCTGGGCCACCATCCCTTCGGCGCGATCCTGGTCGGCCCGGACCAGGAGACGGTGCTGCTGGAGCAATGCAACATCGACACGGTCAACCATGCCGAGTCGACGCTGGCGCGCGTGGCGGCCACCAACTTCACGCCGGAGTTCCTGTGGAGCTGCACGCTCTACACCGCCGTGGAACCCTGCTGCATGTGCGCCGGTACCGCCTATTGGGCCAACATCGGCCGCCTGGTGTTCGGCATGACCGAGCACCAGCTGCTCGAGGCCACGGGCGACCATGCCGAGAACCCGACGATGAGCGTGCCTTCGCGCTATGTCTTCGACCATTGCCAGAAGCCGGTCGAGCTGATCGGGCCGGTGCCGGAGATCGCGGAGGAGACGGTGGCGATGCAGAAGGCGTTCTGGGCGAAGCGCTGACTGAAAGGCTCAAGGCGCTGCCAACGGCGAGCAGCGGCCGAACTCCACCGGCGTGGACGGCCAGTCCGCGGCAATGGCGATGCGCCGCCGGCCCTGGCTCAGCAGCTCCACAGCGCGGATCACGCCGGCATGGGTGATCCAGAGTTCTGGCCGGCGCGCCTGATGCCATTCTTCCCAGGCGCCGCCGATGCGGTCCAGGAAGCGGTGCACGCTCTCGCCATGCAGCCCGGGTGGCGTCTCGCCGAAGTCCCCGGTCCACGTCTCCATGGCCTCACGGCCGATGTCCGACCACAGACGGCCCTCCCAGGCGCCGAAGTCCATCTCGGCCAGGCGTGGTTCGGTGCTCGGCATCAGGTCCGGACGCAGCGCATGGAGCGCAAGCGCCAGGTCCTGGCAGCGACGGGCGGGCGAGCAGCGCAGTGCCATACCCTGCGGCAGCAGCCGCGCTGCCTGCGCCGCGGCCTCCTGCGTGGCCACCGGGTCGGCCTCGACCTCGGTGATGCCGTAGCACAGCCCCGGCGCCACCAGCACGCGCGCATGCCGCATCAGCCACAGCGCGGGCAGCGCGCCCTCCGCACGGTTCACCACGGCCGCCATGCCAGCGCCAGGTAGATCGCCAGCTCGCACAGCTGCTGCGTGGCGCCCAGGCCGTCGCCCGTGAAGCCGCCGAGCCGGCGCCGCAGCAGGCGGAACATCCACGCCGCCGCGGCTGCGCCCAACAGCAGCGCTGCAAGCCCGTTCAGCAGGCCCTGGGCGGCCAGCAGCAACAGGGCGGCAGGCACGGACCAGGCCAGGCCCACCGCCAGCGCCCCGGCCGGCAAGGCATCGGCCAGCGGCTTGGACTTGGAGGTCGCGCTGTCGCCCACATGCGGCAGGCCCCGGATGAGGACGAGGGGCGCCAGCCGCGACAGCACGTGTGCGGCGAGCAACGACGCCACCGCCGCCGCCGCGCCCTGCTCCGCCAGCGTGGCGAGCAGCGCCGTCTTGAGGCCCAGTGCCAGCACCAGCGCCAGCGCGCCGAAGCTGCCGATGCGCGAGTCCTTCATGATCTCCAGCGCGCGCTCGCGCTGCGCCGAACCACCGAGCCCATCGGCCGTGTCGGCCAGGCCGTCCTCGTGGAAGCCGCCGGTCGCCCAGACCGTCACGGCCGTGGCCAGCACGGCGGCAGCCAGGGCGCCCATGGGTCCGCGCAGGCCGGCCAGACCCAGCGCAAACACCATGGCCGCGATCAATCCGACCACCCAGCCGATGCCTGGAAAGTGCGCGGCGCTGGCCCGCAGCATCTGCGGGCTGTAGCCCACCCAGGCCGCCAGCCGGCCCGTGACCGGGATGCGGGTAAAGAATTGCAGCGCGAGCAGGAAGTGCCGCACGCCGTTCATCGCGACCTCATTCCGACTGGCGCGACACGCCGGCCGACTCGAAGCTGGCCATCTCACCCAGGATGCGGCAGGCCGATTCGAGCAGCGGCCAGGCCAGCGCGGCGCCGGAGCCCTCGCCCAGGCGCAGGCCCAGGTCCAGCAAGGGCTGCAGCCCCAGTGCCTGCAGCAGGCGCGCATGTCCCGGCTCGGCCGAGCCATGGGCGGCGACACAGCGCTGCACCACCTGCGGCCGCAGGCCCTGCGCCACGAGCACGGCGGCACTGGCGATGAAGCCATCGACCACGATCACCCGCCGCTCCTCGGCCGCCTGGAGCACGGCACCCACCAGCGTGGCGATCTCGAAGCCGCCGAAGGCGCACAGCGCGGCCAGCGGCCCCTGCGCATCCGCATGCCGCGCCAGCACCTGGCGCAGCACGGTGCGCTTGCGGGCCAGGCCGGCGGCATCGAGGCCGGTGCCGGGACCGGTGCAGGCATCGATGTCCGCGCCCTTCAGGCGAGACAGCAGCAGTGCCGCGGCCGAACTGTTGCCGATGCCCATCTCGCCCAGCAGCAGCGCATTGCCGGGCAGCCCGCGCACCACCTCGCGGCCGTTGGCGATGGCCTGCGCGCATTGCTGCGGCGTCATGGCAGGGCCCTGCGACGCATCGGCCGTGCCGGCGCCGATCCGCCGCGACAGCAGGCCCGGCGCAGCGTCGAAAGGCTGACGCACGCCGCAATCCACCACGGTGAGGGCCAGCCCGTGCTGTCGGGCCAGCACGCTGACGGCCGCACCGCCCGCCAGGAAGTTGTGGACCATCTGCCAGGTCACGTCGGCCGGATAGGCCGACACGCCCTGCTGCGCCAGGCCATGGTCCGCAGCGCAGACCAGCACCTGGGGCTGTGTCAGTGTGGGCGTGGCGCTGCCGAGGATCAGGCCCAGGCGCAATGCCAGGACCTCCAGCCGGCCCAGGGCGCCCAGGGGCTTGGTCTTGTTGTCGATGGCAGCCTGCAGGCGCTCGGCCAGTGCGGCGTCGTGCAGGTCGGCAACGGGGGGCAGGTCGAGGTCCTGCAGCAAGGAGTCTGGTGAGAAGGTCATTTCAGTTTCAAGGGCGACGGCCCGGGGGCACCAGCCGCCGCAGGCGCCTCTGTCAGTGTCCGTCAGGGGCGCTGAGCGCCGCCAAGTCCCGCCGCCGGGTCACGGGTCGATCAGCCCGGCCAGCACGCCGGGCGCGAAGTGTCGGTCGATGTAGTCGGCCAGGCCGTCGAAGGTGGCATCGAGCGTGGGCACCTGCGCGCCGAACAGCGCGCGCACCACGCCCGCATCCTCGAACAGGCCGTGCAGGTAGAGGCCCAGCACGTTGCCCGCGGTGTTCTGCCAGCCCAGGCCATCGGGCAGCACCGGCCGACCCTGGGACGCCAGTTGCGGATGCACGCCGGTCTGGCCGTGGTGGATCTCGTAGCCCGCCAGCGGCACCTGGGCAAGCGCGGACCAGGGGCCGGTCACGGCCTCGAAACAGGTGCGGCGAAGGCGCACGGTCTTCTCCCGTGTGAACACGGTCACCAGCGGCAGCAGCCCCAGGCCGGGCGCGTTTCCGTCGATGCCATGCGGATCGACCAGCGCCTCGCCCAGCATCTGCAGGCCGCCGCAGATGCCCAGCACCCGCCCGCCCGCCGCGGCGTGCGCGGCGATGGCGCGGTCCAGGCCCTGGGCCCGCAGCCAGGCCAGGTCGCTGGCGGTGGCCTTGGAGCCCGGCAGCACGATCCAGTCGACGCCTGCCAGCGCCTGCGGCGTGCGTGCCCAGACGAGCCGCAGGCCGGGCACCTTCTTGAGCGGCTGGAATTCGTCGAGGTTGCTGATGCGGGGATAGGCGACCACCGCCACCGTGATGCCGCCCGCCACGCGATCACCGCTGGGCCGGTCGTCGAACACGCCGTCTTCCTCCGGCAGACCGTGCTGCCACCACATGGGCAGCGTGGCCACGGTGGGCACGCCGGTCAGGCCCTGCAACTGCTCGGGGCCGGGTGCCAGCAGCGACGCATCGCCGCGGAAGCGATTGAGCACGAAGCCGGTCAGACGGGTACGGTCGGCCTCCGGCATCAGCGCCCAGGTGCCGTAGAGATGCGCGAAGGCACCGCCGCGGTCGATGTCGGTCACCAGCAGGCAGCGCGCATCGGCATGGCGGGCCATGCGCAGGTTGACGATGTCGCTGGCCATCAGGTTGATCTCGGCCGGCGAGCCGGCGCCTTCGAGCACCACCACGTCATGGTTGGCCGCCAGGCTGTCGAAGGCCTCGGCGATGCGCGGCCACACGGCGGCGCTGCGTTCGCGCCAGGGCGTGCGGGTCAGCACCTCGTGCACCTCGCCCATCAGGATCACCTGGCTGGCGGTGTCGCGCTCGGGCTTGAGCAGCAGCGGGTTCATGCGCACGTCGGGCACGGCACGCGCGGCCAGGGCCTGGAAGTACTGGGCGCTGCCGATCTCGCCGCCGTGGTCCGCGTCGGTGCGGGCGGGCACCACGCGGGCGTTGTTGCTCATGTTCTGCGCCTTGAAGGGCGCCACCCGCAAGCCCTGCCGCGCATACCAGCGGCACAGCGCGGTGGCCAGCCAGCTCTTGCCGGCACCGCTGGTGGTGCCGAGGACCATGACGCAGCGCGCGCCCATCAGCGGCCTGGGCGCCATGCGCTGGAACGGATCGGCAAATGGAGGCAGCAGGCGCAGGGCATCGAAAAATCATAGCCGCCGCGGCATGGGCGATCCGGCCGGCGGGGCAGTCGGCCTGTTCTGCTGCCGTGCCCTTCGATCTGTTCCGGCTCTTGCGGGGTCCGGCGTGGCATGCTCCGATGCATGACCGAGCTGACCCTCCCCAACTACGACGATGTGGCTGCCGCAGCCGCACGGATCGACGGCCACGCCCACCGCACCCCCGTGATGCGCTCGCGCACCGCGGACGCCGAACTCGGCGCCCAGGTCTTCTTCAAGTGCGAGAACCTGCAGCGCATGGGCGCCTTCAAGTTCCGGGGTGCCTTCAACGCGCTGTCGAAGCTGGACGCCGCACAGCGCCGCGCCGGCGTCGCGGCCTTCTCTTCGGGCAACCACGCGCAGGCCGTGGCGCTGGCCGCGCGCGAGCTGGGCATGCCGGCCGCCATCCTGATGCCCGAGGATGCGCCGGCCGCCAAGATCGCCGCCACCCGCGGCTACGGCGGCGAGGTCATCACCTACGACCGCTACACGCAGGACCGCGAGCAGTTGGCCCGCGGCCTGGCCGAGCAACGCGGCATGACGCTGATTCCGCCCTACGACCACCCGGACGTGCTCACCGGCCAGGGCACGGCCGTCAAGGAGCTGATCGAGGACACGGGCCCGCTCGACGCGCTCTTCGTCTGCCTGGGCGGCGGCGGGCTGCTGTCGGGCTCGGCGCTGGCGGCGCGGGCGCTGTCACCCCAATGCAAGGTGTACGGCGTGGAGCCCGAGGCCGGCAACGATGGCCAGCAGTCGCTGCGCGCCGGCCGCATCGTGCACATCGAAACGCCCCGCACCATCGCCGACGGCGCGCAGACGCAGCACCTGGGTGCCTACACCTTCGCCATCATCCGCCGCGACGTCGACGACATCCTCACCGCCACCGATGCGCAGCTGGTCGAGGCCATGCGCTTCTTCTTCACGCGCATGAAGCTGGTGGTCGAGCCCACCGGCTGCCTGGGCTTCGCGGCAGCACGGGCCATGAAGGACTCGCTGCGCGGCCAGCGCGTCGGCGTGATCCTGAGCGGCGGCAATGTGGACATGGCGCGCTTCTGCGCGCTGATGGCGGAACCGGCCCAGCCCCGCTGAGCCGCACGGTGGGCAGCAGGGACTTCCGTTTTTCACGGCCTTTGCGTCACCCCCGCCGTATGAACTGGCCCTGGGACAAAGATCGAAGGGCCGCGGAGCAGGCCACGCCCGAGCACCCCAGGAACTGGCTCTGCCAGGCCTGCGGGTGCGCCCCCCTCCAAGCCGAAGGCGCCAGAGAGGGGGGAGCCGCGAAGCGGCATGGGGGGTGCCTACTTCGGTGCATCCAGCTTGTCATGGCGGATCGCATCGTCTTCCATCAGCTCGAACCACATCGCGTTGAGCACGGCGAAGGCCGCCGCGAGCGGCAGGCCGAGGAGCCAGGAGAAATACCACATGGTGTTGTTCCTTCGTGTTTGTAGATAAGCAGTGCAGGCACGCTCAGTAGGCGTGGCCGCGCTCCTCGCGGATCGCATCGGGATCGACCTTGCCGCGCATGACCGAGAACACCCAGCTGGTATAGGCCAGGATGATCGGCATGAAGACCAGCGTGCAGACGAGCATGATGAAGAGGGTGAGGTGGCTGGACGAGGCGTCCCACACGGTCAGGCTGGCCCGCGGGTCCAGCGACGAGGGCAGCAGGAAGGGAAACATCGACACGCCCACGCTGACGATCACGCCCGCAATGGCGAGGCCGCTGGCCAGCAGCGCCGACAATTCGCGCCGAGCCATGAAGCACAGGGCCGCAAGCAGCGCGCCCGCCACGCCCAGGGCCGGCACCAGCCACAGCGCCGGATGCGCCGCGTAGTTGGCGAACCAGGCGCCCTGCCCCACCGCCACCGTCTTGAGCAGCGGTGCCGAAGGGCCAACCGGGTTGATGGGGCTCGTGATCTCGTAGCCGCCCACGAAGCGCGCCAGCAGCAGGCCGGCCACCCCATACAACACAGCCGTCAGCGGCGCGGCCACGATGCCGATGCGGCGTGCCCGCTCGGCCACGGCGCCGCCCGTCTTCAGCTGCAGCCAGGCCGCGCCGTGCATGGCCAGCATGGCCACCGACAGCACACCGGCCAGCAGCGCATAGGGGTTGAGCAGGCCGAGGAAGCTGCCCTCGTAGAAGATGCGCATGTCGTCGCTGAAGCGGAAGGGCACACCCTGCAGCACATTGCCCAGCGCCACGCCGAAGATCAGCGCTGGCACGAAGCCACCGACGAAGAGCGCCCAGTCCCAGCGCGAGCGCCAGGCCGGGTCTTCCTTCTTGCTGCGGAACTTGAAGCCCACGGGCCGAAGGATCAGCGCCACCAGCGTGGCGAACATCGCCAGGTAGAAGCCCGAGAAGGAGACGGCATAGATGTGCGGCCAGGCGGCGAAGATGGCGCCGCCGCCCAGGATCAGCCAGACCTGGTTGCCTTCCCACACCGGGCCGATGCTGTTGATGACCACGCGGCGCTCGGTGTCGTCGCGGCCGACGAAGGGCAGCAGCATGGCGCTGCCCAGGTCGAAGCCGTCGGTGAGCGCGAAGCCCACCAGCAGCACGCCCAGCAAGGCCCACCAGATGAGGCGCAGGACGTCGTAGGAAATGAGTTCGTGAAGGATCATGATGCGGCTCCTGCGGTGATCAGCGCACCAGCGCGAGTTCGGGGGCGGCCTCGGCGCGCAGCGCGGCGGGCGGCGGCACGGGATGTTCCTGCGGTCCCTTGCGGATGGCCTTGAGCATCAGCTTCATCTCGATGACCAGCAGCACGCTGTAGATGGCGACGAAGCCCAGCAGCGTGGCCAGCACGGTGCCGGCGCCCAGGTTGGAGACGGCCACGCCGGTGGGCAGCACGCCTTCGATGATCCAGGGCTGGCGGCCGAACTCGGCCACGAACCAGCCGCATTCGGCGGCGATCCACGGCAGCGGGATCGCCCACAGCGCCACCTTCAGCAGCCACGGGTGCGCCTCCAGCCGGCGCCGTGCCGACAGCCAGAAGAAGGCGGCCGTGAGCACGATGAAGAACAGGCCCAGCGCGACCATGATGCGGAAGGTCCAGTACAGCGGCGCGACCTGCGGCACGGTGTCCCAGGCGGCCTTGGCGATCTGCTCGGGCGTGGCCTGGCGCGGATCGTCCACATAGCGCTTGAGCAGCAGCGCATAGCCCAGCTGCCGGCCGTTCGCCTCGAAGGCCGCCTTGGCTTCGGGCGGCACGGTGCCGCTGGCGCCGGCGGCGCGGATCTTCTGCAGCGCGTCGTAGGCCACCACGCCCTCGCGGATGTTGACCTCGGCGCGCTTGACCAGGTCGTCGATGCCGGGGATTTCGGTGTCGAGCGAGCGCGTGCCGATCAGGCCCATAACCCAGGGAATGTGCACGGCGAAGTGCGTCTCGCGCGCCGCCTGGTCGGGGAAGCCGAAGGCGGTGAACGCGGCGGGCGCGGGCTCGGTCTTCCACATGGCCTCGATGGCGGCCAGCTTCATCTTCTGGTGCTCGGTGGAGAGGTAGCCGCTCTCGTCGCCCAGCACCACCACCGACAAGGAGGCGGCCAGACCGAAGGAGGCCGCGACGGTCATCGAGCGCTTGGCCAGGTGCACATGCCGGCCCTTCAGCAGGTACCAGGCCGAGATGCCCAGCACGAAGAGCGCCGCCACCACGTAGCCGGCCGAGACCGTGTGCACGAACTTGGCCTGCGCCACCGGGTTGGTCAGCACGGCGAAGAAGTCGGTCACCTCCATGCGCATGGTCTGCGGGTTGAACTGCGCGCCCACCGGGTTCTGCATCCAGCCGTTGGCGATCAGGATCCACAGCGCCGACAGGTTGGAGCCCAGCGCCACGCACCAGGTCACGATCAGGTGCTTGAGCTTGGACAGTCGCTCCCAGCCGAAGAAGAACAGCCCAACGAAGGTGGCTTCGAGGAAGAAGGCCATCAGCCCCTCGATGGCCAGCGGCGCGCCGAACACGTCGCCCACATAGTGGCTGTAGTAGCTCCAGTTCATGCCGAACTGGAACTCCATGACGATGCCGGTGGCCACGCCCATGGCGAAGTTGATGCCGAAGAGCAGGCCCCAGAACTTGGTCATGTCGCGCCAGAGGGTGCGGCCGGTCATGACGTAGACGGTCTCCATGATCGCGATCAGGATCGCGAGCCCGATGGTCAGGGGAACGAAGAGAAAGTGGTAGAGGGCCGTGACTGCGAACTGCAATCGTGAGAGGCCGACGATGTCGAGGTCCATGGTGAGACTCCTTCTGAAATGCTTGGCGTCGGAATGCGGGGAATGGCGATGGCCTCAGTCGTCGCGCAATGCGGCGAGGGCGGCGTCGAAGGCGGGTGTGCCGCGCCGCAGGTCGGCGCGCAACGCGCCGGCCTCGATGCAGAGCAGGCGGTCGGCGAGCCGCGCCTCGCGACGCAGATGGGTGGCGATGAGCAGCGTGCGGCCCTGCGCGCGCGCGTCCAGGCGGCGCAGAACCTCGCGGGCGGTGACGGCGTCGAGCGCCTCGGTCGGCTCGTCGAGCAGCCACAGCGGCGCGTCCTGCAGCAGCAGGCGGGCCAGCGACAGGCGGCGCATCTGCCCGCCCGACAGGCCCAGCCCGCCTTCGCCCAGGGAAGTGTCCAGGCCTTCGCGCAGGCGGGCGACATCCGCCTGCAGGCCGGCATCGGCGAGCGCCGCGCTCAACTGGGCGTCGGTGGCGTGGGGTGCGGCAAGCGTGAGGTTGTCGCGCAGGCTGTCGCGGAAGAGCTCGGGCCGCTGGGTCATCCAGGTGGCGCGCGGTGCCTGGACCTGGCCGGCGACCGGCGCGCGTTCACCCGCCACCAGCGCGAGCAGCGTGGACTTACCGGCGCCACTGGGCCCGATGACTGCCACGCGCTCGCCGGACTGGATGTGCAGCGACGACAGTTGCAGGACGGGGCGTGCCCCGCCGTCTCGGCGCACCACGATCCCTTCGAGATGGATGCCGCCGTCGGCCGCGGCGCCAGGGCGGGCCTGCGGCGCATCGCCCGACGGTGCGGACTCGGCCGCCGCCACGGCCGGCGCCAGCCGCCGGGCCGCCAGCCAGGTGCGGCCCGACTCCAGCGCGCCGCGGCGCAGCGCCGCCATCGGCTCGCCTGCGGCCAGCGCCATGAGCATCAGCAGCGCCGCGGCCGGCGCGCCGATGCGGCCCTGCTCCACCAGCCAGGCGGCCGCCAGCAGCACGCCCACCAGCGTGGCCGTGTGCATCAGTCCGTGCGCGAAGCTGGCCCGCGCTTCCAGCCCGGCCATGCGCAGGTCGGTGGCGGCCAGGCGCGTGTCGGCCTCGGCCAGCGCTTCGCACTGGGCCGTCAGCCTACCGGCCATGGCCAGTTCGGTCTGCCCCGCCACGAGGTCGACGGCACGGGCGCGCAGGCGCTCCAGCGCCAGTGCCCGGCGCACCGCCACGGGGCGGGCCCGGCGCGCGACCACCCATGCACTACCCCAACCTGCCACCAGCAGCCAGGCGGCCAGGGCCAGGCCCAGCCGCAAGTCGTGCAAGCCGGCCACGACACCGGCCATCGCCGCCGCTGCCAGGCTGACGGCCAGCGGCACGGCCATGCGCAGGTAGAGGGCGTCGAGCGCATCGATGTCGGCCGTCAGACGCTGCAGCAGCCGCGCGGGACGCAGCAGCAGGCGTTGGGCCGCCTCGGGTTGCGCCCAACCGCGCAGCAGACGCTCGCGCAGGCCGGCCAGCACGCCGAGCGTGGCGTCGTGCGTGACGAGCCGCTCGGCATAGCGCGCGCCGGTGCGGCCCAGGGCCAGCAGCCGGATGCCCGCCGAGGGCATGAAGACGTCGAACACCAGCGCCGTCGTCAGTTGCAAGCCAGCCAGCGCCGTCGCCGTGATGAACCAGCCCGACAGGCCCAGCAGGCCGATGCCGGCGAGGCTGGTGAGCACGGCAAGCCCGGCGCCCAGCCACAGCGCCCCGCGCCGCTGGCCGATGAAATGGCGACGCAGAACCTGGAGATCGTGGGTGGCAGAACGGGTCATGGCGTGGGCTCCTGATGGATCGCGGCTTCAGGCCGCTTCGCGCAGCGGCGCCGCGTCGAGGCGGAGCACACGGTCCATGCGCGCAGCGAGGCGCGGATCGTGGGTAGCCAGCACCAGCGTCCGGCCGCGACTCAGGGTGAGCAGCGCGTCGATGACGCGGTCGGCCGTCTCGGCATCGAGGTGGGCGGTGGGCTCGTCCGCCAGCAGCAGGCCGGCTTCGTCGTTCACGGCCAGCCGGGCCAGGGCGAGGCGGACGGCCTCGCCACCCGACAGGCCCACACCGGCCTCGCCAAGGCTCTGGCTGGGACGGCCGGCGGCCACGTCGGCGAGGCCTGCGAAATCGATGGCGCGGGCGACGGCCTGCGCGTCCGCGACCGGCCGACCCAGGTCCACGTTGGCGTCGAGGGAGCCGGCGAACACATGGGCACGCTGCCCCATCCAGCCCATCCGGCGGCGCAGGCCCGGCGCATGGGCTTCGTCCATGGGAACGCCGCCGATGAAAACCTGCCCCGCCTGCGGCGCCACCAGCCCGGCCAGCAGCGACAGCAAGGTCGTCTTGCCCCCGCCGCTGGGCGCGAGGATGGCCAGGCGTTCACCGGGGCGGACGTCGAGGTCGAACGCGTCGAGCACCGGCCGCTCGCCCGCCGGGGCAAAGCGCAGCCCCCGCACGCGCACGCCCAGCGCGCCACCGGCAGGCGCCGGCTCTGCCGGCAGGGCAGCGTCAGACTGCCCGGGAAGCCTCGGCCCCGCGCCATCGAGTGACGCCAGCGCCTTGCGCGCGGCCTCGCCGGCCGCACGGTCATGCCACACGGCCGACAGCTCGCGCAGCGGCTCGAAGAAGGCGGGCGCCAGCAGCAGGATGAACAGGCCCTGCCCCAGGCTGAGCGTGCGGCCCCAGCTGCCGAACTGCAGATGCCCCAGCAGATGGAAGCCCACATAGACAGCCACCATGGCCACGCCCAGCGCGGCGAACAGCTCCAGCACCGCCGACGACAGGAAGGCGATGCGCAGCACGGCCATCGTGCGGCGGTGCAGATCCTGTGCCGAGGCCCTCAGCCGCAGCGCCGTGTGATCGACCGCGCCCAGCGCGCGCAGGGTGGAGAGGCCCCGCAGCCGGTCGAGCAGGAAGGCGTTCATGTCGCCCTGTCGCGCCAGTTGCGCTTCCGACGCGGCCTGTGCACGGCGGCCGACCAGCGCCATGAACAGTGGGATCAGCGGCGCGGCCACCACCAGGATGGCCGCGGCCACCCAGGACAGGGCACCCACCGCCAGCGCGATGGCGAGGGGCACCACCATGAGCCTCAGCCGCACGGGCTGGAAACGCGCCAACCAGGGCACGATGGCCTCGGCCTGCTCCGCCAGCACGCTGGCCGCCAGGCCGGAGGCCGGCCGGTCGCGGTCGACCGGCGATCCGCCAGCGAGCGCCGCCGTTGCCGCGCGCCTGAGGGCACCGAGCGCCTGCCGCGCATCTTCGAGGGCGCGGCGCACACCCCATGCATCGAACGCCGCGCGCAGCAGCCCGACCGCCGCCACGCCACCCGCCAGCGCAAGCACGCCATGCAGGCCGCCGCCGTCGGCAAGCCTCTGGACCGCCCAGGCCAGCAGTGCCGCCTGCGGCAGCCACAGCAGGGCGGCCATCGCCTGCGCCGCGGCCGCCATCGACATCGGGCTCGGCAGCCGGTCGGGATCAACGGACGTGGATTCAGTCATGGCGAAGCGGTAAATGTTGAAATTTCAGTAATTACCGAAATTTCAATCATGATAAGTCGCCATGGGTCCGTTGACCCACCTCAAGCGGCAAAAGGTTTACTGCGACTGTAGGAATTGACTGGCGTCCAGGCGCACGACGCCAGCAGCCCCGGGGCTTGTGGTCGTGGCCTGGGCAATGGCGGCCGGCCGGCCCCGCCCTTCGGGCCGCGACGGCTCAGCCCACCTCGGCTTCGCGGGGAAAGCGTTCCATCATCTGCCGCCCCAATGGCGTGATGGCAGACACCGTGGCCGCCGGCTGGTGATGGCCGGACAAGGTCCGCACGGGACGGGGGATCACCGCCTGCACATGGCCGGCGAGCGCCAGCATGCGGATGGCGTCGATGTCGCCGCCCTCGGTGAAGGAAACAGGAAGCTGCGCGCTGGCCAAGCGGTGGAGAAGGGACAGAGGCATGGGCGAAATGTTGGGCCCGGCCGGGACCGGCGTCGCGCAACAAATTCACACAAAGTCAATTTTGCTTTATCAGAGCAGCGCCCGCAGTTCGCGCGCAGCCTCCGCGAGCAAGGGCAGCATGCTTCGTTCCAGCGCCTCGGGCGGCTGCAGCCCGCCCGACAGGACGAGGTTCAAGGCGGCCACGGTCCGGCCTTGCATGTCCCGCAGCGGCACCGCCAGGGCCTGCACGCCCAGTTCGTGTTCCTCGCTTGCCAGCGCATGGTCGTCCTTGCGGATCTGCGCCAGCCGCCGGCGCAGCTCTGCAGGCCGGGTCAAGGTGTGCGGCGTGAGCCGCGCGAGGCTGCGCCCCTTGAGCCAGGCCGAAAGCGCCGCCGGCGCCATGGCCGCCAGCAGCAGTTGCCCCGTCGACGTGGCATGCGCCGGCAGCCGGGCGCCCAGGTGCAGGCCGTAGGCCAGCACGCGCGAAGGCGCGCCATAGCTGCCGCTGCGGGCGACGATCACCACCTCCTCGCCATCGAGCACGACGGCGGAGAAGGACTCCCCCGTCTGTGCCGACAGCCGGTTGAGCGTGGGCTGCAGCGCCCGCGGCAGGCGCGACGAGGCCAGGTAGCTGCCGGAAAAACGCAGGACCCGCGGCGCCATCCAGAAATAGCTGCCGTCGGTCTCCAGGTAGCCCAGGTGCGCCAGCGTGAGCAGGTGCCGCCGCGCCGCCGCCCGGGTGAGCCCGGCACGCTGGGCGGCCAGCGTGGCGTTCAGGCGCTGACGCTCGGTGTCGAAGCTTTCGAGCACCGCCAGGCCCTTGGCCAGGCCCTCGATGAAGTCCGCCTTGGCGATGGTCATGGATCGGCTCCTTGGATCAGTGATGTTGCGCGATCATCGCGCAACCCAACGAATCATCGCGCGGCAGGACCTGACGGGCCGCCGGATCGGGACGGCTTTTTTCTACGCTTCGGCCCATCCCTTTGTTGCCCCTGGATCAGGAGACCCTTCCCATGCGTACCCAAGTCGCCATCATCGGCGCCGGCCCGGCCGGCCTGCTGCTGGGCCAACTGCTGCACGTTGCCGGCATCGACAACGTGATCGTCGAACGCCAGACCGGCGACTACGTGCTCGGCCGCATCCGCGCCGGCGTGCTGGAGCAGGTCACGATGGACCTGCTCAAGAAGGCCGGCGTCGATGCCCGTGCGCACGCAGAAGGCCTGCCGCACCACGGCATCGAGCTGCTCTTCCAGGGCCAGCGTCACCGCATCGACATGCACGCGCACACGCAGGGCCGGCAGGTGATGGTCTATGGCCAGACCGAGGTCACCCGCGATTTGATGGACGCCCGCGCCGCCGCCGGCCTGACCACCCTCTACGGTGCGGCCAATGTCAGCCTGCACGACTTCGACGGCGAGCGCCCCCGCGTGCGCTACGAGAAGGACGGCGCCACGCACGAGCTCGAATGCGACTTCATTGCCGGCTGCGACGGCTACCACGGCGTGAGCCGGGCCAGCGTGCCGGCCAGCGCCGTCAAGCTCTACGAGAAAATCTATCCCTTCGGCTGGCTGGGCATGCTGGCGGACGTGCCGCCGGTCTCCGACGAACTCATCTACTGCAACACCCCGCGCGGCTTCGCGCTGTGCAGCATGCGCAGCCGCACCCGCAGCCGCTACTACGTGCAGGTGCCGGTCGAAGAGAAGGTCGAGAACTGGAGCGACGACGCCTTCTGGAACGAGCTGCGCCTGCGCCTGGACCCGGAAGGCCGCGAGCGCCTGGTGACCGGCCCCGCGCTGGAAAAAAGCATCGCCCCGCTGCGCAGCTTCGTCGCCGAGCCGATGCGCTTCGGACGGCTGTTCCTGGCCGGCGATGCGGCGCACATCGTGCCGCCCACCGGCGCCAAGGGCCTGAACCTCGCGGCCTCGGACGTGGGTTACCTGTACCAGGCGCTGGAGCGCTACTACGGCGAGCGCAGCACCAGCGCGCTCGACCGCTATTCCGACCTCTGCCTGCGCCGCATCTGGAAGGCCGAGCGCTTCTCGTGGTGGTTCACCTCGCTGATGCACCGCTTCCCGGACACCGGCGACTTCGGCCAGAAGATCCAGGAGGCCGAGCTGGACTACCTGGTGCACTCGCCGGCGGCCTCGACCTCGCTGTCCGAGAACTACGTCGGCCTGCCGCTGGAATCGTTCTGAGCGGCACCCCGTGGACGCGGCCGGCGACTCGGCAGCGTCTCGCGGAGATGGATCGTGTCGAAGGCCGAGGCTTCCTGCCCGCGCAGGTGCAGCTCCAGCGCCAGCGTCCAGTGCCCGTCGGCGCCTTCGGACTGCCGGACGGCCAGCCAGCCTTCCCCGTCCCAGGCGCCCACGCCCTCGACCTGCAGCGTGAGGCCGCCAACGAGCGGAACCGACTCTTCGAGCAACACGGTGTCGGCCAACGAGTTGGCGAAGCGCATGGGTGCATGCAGGGGCGGTGCCACGATGGCGAGGCCCTGCAGGTCGAGCCCGATGTGCAGCCGCGCCACGGCCGAGCAGTGGTAGTCGCTGGACAGCAGCACCACGTTCTGGATGCGGTGCCGCACCAGGAGGTCGAAGAAGCGTTGCCGGTCGGCGGGCGACATCTGCCAGTTGTCGGCCTGCCGCGGCGCGGGGCGGCCGGCAAACTCCCGCAGGCCCGGCGCAATCACCGAGCCGCACATCACCCACTTCGGTGCATCGCCGTGCATCTGCTGCTCACGGCACAGCCAGTTCTCCAGCAGCCTCCAGCCGGTCTCCGACAGCAGCCGACGCGTGCCGAGTTGCCGCGAGGTGCGCGCATCCAGCATGAAGGCGGAGATGTCGCCGCAGCGGAAGGCGCCGTGGTGGCGCGCGTCGTCGGCGTCGCCTTCCGCGGCCGGAAAGGGATCCGGCCCGTGGGCGCGCTGGAAGGCGCGGTAGGCCGCGCGTGCGGTGAGCGCCCGCCATAGGCCGCCCTCGCCCAACCATAGCTGCTCGCGCGTCCAGTTGTCGACGATCTCGTGGTCGTCCAGCACCATGAAGAGCGGCAGCCGCTGGGCCAGCGCGCGGAAGCCGGGCGAACCCATGGCGTCGCGGTAGCGCGGCAGGATGCGCTCCAACTCTGAGGCCGTGTCGAAGAGGCCGGCACGCGCATCGGCATAGACCTGGTCGCCGAGCATGGCCATGAAGCGGGCGTCGCCCGTGCGGGCATGGGCGTGCGCCAGCGCTGCCAGGCTGGCGTCGGCACGCGCCGATTCGAAGCCCGTGATGCCCGGATGCCGGCACCCCGCGGCAAGGAAACAGGTGCCCCCCTCCGCGGGCCGGCGCAGGGCATCGGCCACGTGCAACCTTGCCTGCTCAGGCGTGGCCAGTTCACGGTCCACCCGCGACAGCGTGGCCGGGTCGGCGCGGCGCGCGGCGGCGGCGCGGCGCTCCAGCTCCGCCCGCAGCACGGCCACCAGGCCATCGGCATACCCATGCGGCAGCGGCGCGCCCTGCTCGACCACCGGGCCGATCAGGCCGTCCTCAGGCAGCACGACCTCGTCCGTGGTCGGGGGGACTGCGAAGGGCGCGGGCACCCGGTCCTCGGGCAAGGGCATGCGCCGGGCGGCGCGGACGAGCAGGCTCTGGTCGATGGTCAGGCGGAAGGGCGTGGCAGCGTCCGCGGCGGCGGCCGACACCATGCCCGGCGTCTGCCCGGTCAGCACCGCCAGGTCATGGGTGGCCTGGGCATCCTCATCCAGCATTTCTCTGGGCTCCCGGACACCGTTGGATGCCGACGGGGGCGTCTGGCCCGGCACGCCCGCAGGCACCAGCGGCGCGGCACCCGTCGGCCCGGCGCTGGCGTCGAAGGTGTAGAGCCCGAAGACGTCGATGTGCACGCCCTCCACGTCCGCAGGCAGCACCACATCGGCGACGAGCACGCTGACCGGAAAGGCCGTGCCCGGCGGCACGGTGTCGGACACCTGAGCCGGCGGCCGTGTCTGCAGGACCACGGTCCTCAGAGGCCAGGCCTGCGAGAGCCGCCATGACTCCCCCCGGAGCCGGCCGCACGCCAGCGTCATGCAGCCCACCAGGAGGCCGCCATGGCGGCGCCGGAATTCGGCCCACACCCGCACCACCGTCGCGCCGCCCTGCCCCGGCCGCACCCAGCCCATCAGCGGACCGGTCGCCGGCAGTTGCGCCCCGGCATGGCGCTGCACCTGCGGCGGGACCAGCGGGCGCGTCCACGCATCGGCCAGGAACTGCTCGATGCGCGGAAAGACCTGCTGCGCTGCGGCGCGGCCGATGGTGCAGTCGAAATGCGCGAAGCCCGGCAGCGGGTGGGCCGTGACCCGCGGCATGGGCTGAGCCGGATCGGAGGCGATCGAGCGCCCTTCCTCGCCGAAGACCCGGCGCAGCTGATCGGCGCTGCGCGCGAGGGAAGCGACGTCGAACAGCTGGTTGTCGCTGCCGTGCATGAGCATCATCGGCATGTCGAAATAGCGCCGGACCTTGTCGTCCGAGAGATAGTCGCGGCCATCGTCGTCCACCAGCCGCTCGTGCTGCACGCACTTGGCGCCATGCAGGAAGACGCCGAGGTTGGTGCGGCCGAAGTAGATGTCCAGCCGCTCGTGGAAAGTCTCGCCCAGGCGCCCGTGATCGAACAGCGGACTGAGCAGCCCGGACATGCGCTTGCAGGTGGTGGTGTCAGGCTGCTCGACGCGCAGATCGGCTTCGTGCGGGCAGGCCTGAGTCTTGTGCGGACAGCGCTGGGCATGCGGGCACGCCGGATCGTCGTGCGGGCAGGCCTCGCCGCGGGGAACGCAGGGCAGGTCTGCGTGCGGCATCGTGGCGAAGAGCCGGTCCAACAGCCCGTGCAGCAGGTCGGGCGTGCCGACGCCGGCGGCGAACTCCAGGAACTCGCGGCCGAGCACGTTGTGCATGAAGGCGCCCAGCTGCAGGCGCTGCTGCGCCGAGTTGGAGCCGATCACATAGGGTTGGAACTGCGAAAAAACGGCCCCGCCCAGGCGATGCACCTGGCCGTCGCCCTCGGGATGGCGCACGGCCAGGTGTCCGCCGGCCAGCGACATCGCCAGCGAAGCAGCGCCCACGCAATGGCTGAAGGCGTGGATGCGCAGCAGCTCGGGCGCCAGGTCGAGCTCCTGGCCCAGCTCTGCGCACACGCGGGCCACGGCCGACGGAATGTCGAAGGCCGCGATGTCGTCCATGGTCGAGAAGCGGGCGGAGGCATCCAGCAGCGGACTCACGCGGTACTCCAGCAGCCACAGGTCCCAGCCCTCGTCGTACAGCCGCGCCGCCAGCGCATCGGCGCCCATCAATGGCTCGACGAAGGGCAGCGTCGACTGGGCAAAGCCGTTGATCATCAGCAGCGCACGCACGCGGCAGGCCCCCTGCCCGTCGGGGGCGTGCACTTCGGGCCGGGGCTGCCGGTAGCGCACCAGCGCCAGGTCCATGGGCGAGGCCGCCGGATCCGCCAGCCGCGCGCGCACGCGCAGCCGGATCGGCGCACAGGGCGGCACCCGGCCGTGCCGACGGGTCTGCAGCAGAGGAAAGCCGCCATGGGTCCAGCCCTCGGGGAAATGCAGCCAGACCTGCTCGGCCTCGCCACCTGCCGGCGGCGCGGGCGGCACGGTGCGGCGAGCGTAGTCCGGCGCACGGAAGTCCAGCAGCCGCGTGCGCAACAGCCCGCGCGCGAGCATCAGCGGATAGCCCAGCGCGGCCATCGTCGCCGTCACGCTGTCGCGGCCGCTGTGCAGCTGGGGCAGCAGGTTGCGGGCGATGTCGGGCATGTCCATGCGCAGCCGACCCTGCAGCAGGACCTGGCCGGACGCGTCGCTCAGCGAGAGGGGCAGTTCGCCCAGTTGGCTCCAGACGCTGGGGCGCGGCACGGCGGGCCAGCCACCGGCCCATGCAGCGCGGCACCACTGCCCCAGGTCCTTCCAGGACGCTGCGCCATCGATGACCTTGGTGCCGCGCAGATGAAGCGGCGGCTCGGCCCTGGCCTTGTCCTTGTCCTCGACCTCCATGCGCAGGACCATGCGGTAATCGAAGACCCGTACTTCCGCGGCCTGCCACAGCATCCGGGCCACCCGCCACAGGTTGGCGGGTTTCAGCGAGAAGCTTCCGCCGCCCTCCTTGCCGGAATCCGGCAGCCAGCGGCTGAGGGTGTAGGTGAGGACCAGCCGCAGCCAGCGACTCGCATGCCGCCGCCAGGACTCCGGCTGGCGGGCATACAGGTCGGCATGGCCCTCTTCCACCCACAGCGTGCGCGGTGCGCGGCCTTCGAGCTGCACCAGCAGGCGCGACGCCTCATAGGCACTGGAGGGCGCCATCCGCGAGGGCTGGACGAGCGCCCGATGGCGCGGGTCGGCCAGGAAGCGCGCCCAGTCGCTCACCTCCATCTGGACGAAGAGCGAGGCGGCATCGCCCACGGGCACCGCGTCCCGAGGCAAGGGCCCGCACCATTGCTGCGAGGGCGATGGCTGCACGAGGCCGCGAAGCACCTCGCGCAGCGACGCACCCGGGGCGACGGCGCCGGCGGTGCTCGTCGGCCTGGGCGCAGGCACGACCGGCGCAGACAAGGGCCGAGGCACGGCGCCGGCCGGCGGGGGCATCCGTGCGGCCGACCCGGCATTCAGGCGCTGCACCAGGTCGGCGCAGCTGCGCTCGGCCAGGGCGGTGATGGTGAGCATGGGATTGACACCGAGCGATGTCGGCACCACCGAGCCGTCCATCACATACAGGCCTTCGTGCACATCGCTGCCCTGCGGTCCGCGGAAGACCTGCCCCAGGTGGTTGCACACCCCTTGCACCGCATCGTCGCCCATGGGGCAACCGCCGAGCGGATGGACGGTGACCAGCAACTGGCCCATGCCGGCCCCGCCCAGCAGCCCGTCCATGGTGGGCGGCAGGATGCCGCTGCCCGGATTGCGCAGGTAGCGCCCATCCTGGCCCGTGGCGGGCGCCACGCGGGCCCGGTGCAGCGGCGGCGCGGACGCCGCCTCGGGACGCGGCCACTGCCAGCGGATGCGGTCGCTGCGCGTGTCCAGGTCGATACGGGCCGGGCTGTCGTCGTGACCCATGCCCAGCAGCGTGAGCGAGTGGGTCAGGACCTTCGGCTGCGGCGCCAGGTCGTCCACCTCCGTCGATGCCGGACCGGCGGAGTCGTCCAGCCGGGCGAGCGTGGTGAGCGTCTGGATGAGCTCCTGGAACACGGGCGCCAGCAGCCCCGGCACGCCGCCATCCTGAACCAGGGTCGAGCGTCGCTCGTCCGCGGCATCCCGGAAGCGGATCATGGCCGAGATGGTCGGCCCGGCCGGTTCGGGGCTTCGGCCAGCGGCCGTGTCGCCCAGTGCGTTGGCCGGCGCATCCAGCTCGGCAATGCAGGCCACGTCGTCGCCGTTGCCGGACACCCGCTCGCCGAGCCGGTCGCTGGTGGCGAGCGGCGCGCGTGGCGCGCCCTCTGGCGTGGAACGGGAGCGCAGTAGGATCTCCGTGCTGCCGAAGGTGCCGGCGGCCAGCACCACCTGCCGTGCGCGCAGTTCATGGACCCAGCCGGCGCGGGCCGCGGCGCCTGCATGCTGGCGCTGGCCCTCGTACAGGCTGCGCTCGGCCGTGCGGACCACGCGCAGCACCCAGGGGAAGTCGCCATCCTCCTCGCGATGGACGCTGAGCACCGTCACGCCCGCGAAGAGCCGCGCCCCCGCCCGCCGGGCAGCGGGCAGGTAGGTCTTGGTGAGCGTCAGCTTGGCGTCGTCGTTGCATCCGCTGACGCAGTTGCCGCAGCCGGTGCAGGCCGACCGCGGGCCCAGCGCGCCCTCGTGCGCCGTGACCTGCCAGGGATGCAGGCAGACGGCGATGGGCACCTCCTCGAACTCGGGCCGGACCGCGGCGGAATCGCCCCGGGCCGGCCGGGAGGGCAGCCGGTCGTGCAGTCCGCGCAGCGCCTGGTACTTGCGCGTGCCCTGCGGGTCGAAGCAACGCTGGCCGTCCTCCGGCCTGGACAACTCCAGCATGGCACGGGCGCGGTCGAACCACGGCTGCAGGTTGGTGCGCCGGATGGCGGCAGGCCAGTGCTCGGACTGGAACACCACCGCTTCGGGCTGCAGGCCGACACCGGCGTTGATCAGGCTGCCGCCGCCCAGTCCGTTGCCCACGAGGGCCGCGGCGCCCTGCCCCACCCGGAAGTCGAAGAGCGCATCCTCATAGCCGGCCCCCTGGACGCCGGTCGTGCCCTGCCACTGGGCGCGCACGTACTTGCCGGCATCGCTCAGGTCGCTCGGGAATTCGCCAGCCACGTATTCCTGCCCGCGTTCGAGCACGACGACATTGAACGCGGCTTCGGCCAGCCGCAATGCCGCCACCGAGCCGCCGTAGCCGGAGCCCACGACGACGGCGTCGAAACGTCGCTGCTCATCGGGCGCTTCGAGCAGCGCCTCCAGGTTGTCGGAGAGCCACTGCATCGATCACCCTTTCGTTCATCATTCGTCCATGGCGCGGAACAGGCCCAGCACGGCGCGCAACTCTTCGGGATCCACCGGCTTTTCCAGCACCGGCAGGCCCTCGTCCGCCAGCCGCTGGCGAATGACCGCATCGGATTCGCCCGTGACGATGACGCAGCCCATCTCGGGCTGATCGCGGCGCAACGCCTCCAGGGCCATCAGGCCGTTTTCCGAAGGGCCGAGGTGGTAGTCGGCCAAGGCCACATGCGGCGGTCCCAGGCGCTGTACCGCAGCGGCCACCTCGCTGCCGCTGCGGCAGGTGGCGACCACACAGCCCCATTGCTCCAGCAGGGCGCGGGTGGCGTCGAGCACCGTTGCCTCGTCGTCCAGTACCAGCACGCGCAGGCCCTGCAGGTCGGGCAGCACCACCTCGGGCTCGACGGCCTGCTCGTCGCTGGGTTGCGCCAACGGCAGCATCAGGGTGACCCGCGTACCGGAGCGGCGGACCGGGTCGACGAATTCCATGTGCAAGCGGGCGTTGAGCAGCCTGGCCAGGCGCTGCACGATCGACAGCCCCAGCCCCATGCCGGACGAGACCACGTGGCGGCTGCGATAGAACTCGTCGAACACCCGGTCCTGCTCCTCCACCGGGATGCCCGGGCCCGTGTCGGAGACCTCCAGCATCACGCCATCGGGCTGCGTGGACAGCGCCAGACACACCCCGCCATCGGCGCCATGCTTGAGCGCGTTGTCGAGCAGGTTGCGCAGCACCCGCTCGAGCAGCGCCAGGTCGGTGCGGACATGCGCCGTCTCGGCCCGGCATTCCCAGCGCCGGCCGCCTTCGAGGCACAGGGCGCGGTACTCGATGTCCAGGCGCGCGACCAGCGGCGCGATGGGCACGTAGCGCAGTTCGGGCCGCAGCGCCCCGCTGTCCATCCGCGAGAGATCCAGGATGGCGGAGAAAAGCTGCTGCAGCCCCTCCAGCGCGATGGCCAGGGCCTCGCGCGCCCGGTGGATGTCCTCTGCGGTGGTGGCACGCGCCAGCACCCCGCCCAGCAGCCCGATGGCATGCAGCGGCTGGCGCAGGTCGTGGCTGGCCGTCATGATGAAGCGGGTCTTGGCGGCGTTGGCCGCCGACAGCTGCTTGACCAGTTGCGCGTTCTCGGCGCGGATGGCGATGCCCTCGGCCACGCGGCGGGAAAAGCCGTGGGCGAAGACGCTCAGCACCAGCCAGTACATGAAGAGGCCGCCGAAGATCGCCGGAGCAAGCTGGGGCGTGAAGTCCCGCCCCCAACCCGCGGCCACGCCCCCCAGCATCAGCCCCAGATAGCCGGCGTACAGCCGAGGCACGATGCCCAGGGATGACATGCCCGCTGCACCCCAGCAGCAATAGAAGAGCGTCACCAGCAATCGCGTCTCGGTCTGCATGCGCGGAAGCCCCAGCAGGGGCAGGCTGACCAGGGCAAAGGCCAGCAGCAACGAGGAGGCCCAGAGGATGCGTCGTGCGCTGCGCGTGGGACGCCCTTGCGACAGCCAGCGGGCCGCCACGGCCATGACGCGGTTGCGCAGCAGCAGAGACCCCGCCGCGGCCACGCTCCAGGCGAGAACGCCTGATGCACCCACATCCCGCCATGCGACCGCGGCGAGGATCAACACACCCACCAGGGCCAGCCTGGCCGCGGCGGCGGCCTGGGCCAGGGCGAAGCTGATCAGGTCGCGGTCGTGCGCCTCAGCATCCAAGCGTGATGCCTCGCCGATGCGCTTCCACCACCGCCTGCGCACGGGAGCTGACATTGAGGGCCCGGAACACCGCCACCGTGTGGCTCTTGACCGTGCCTTCGGACAGGCCGAGCGTGCGTGCCACCTGCTTGGCCGACATGCCGTGCAGCAGGCAGTTCAGCACGTCGCGTTGCCGGGCCGACAGCGACAGCCCATCGTCCGGCACCGCGCGGCCCCGGCCGCCGGCCTTGGCCGTGATGCTTTCGGGCAGCGCAAGCCGGCGGCCGCAGACATCCTTGAGCGCCTGGAAGAGCACCGTCTCGCTCGCCGACTTGAACAGATAGCTGGAAGCACCGGCCTGCAGCGCCGCATCGACGCTCTGGGGGCTTTCGTCCGCAGAAAGGACGAGCACGGCCAGTTCCGGCCGCAGCTGCTTGACCTCCGACAGGACGCTCAGGCCGGACATGCCCGGCAACTGAAGGTCGAGCACCAACAGGTCGAAGTCGCGGCGCCCACGCAGAACCTCGACGAGGTCGCGGGCGTTGCCGGTCTCGGTGACATCGCTGGTGGGATCGACCTGACGCGCGAGCAACCGCAGTGCCGTCCGGATGGGCGGATGGTCATCACAGATCAGCAGGCGGAACACGCAAGCTCCAGGAAAGGCGGATCGCCTCGAATAGTTCTCCACGCCGGCAAAGCCTTGGGCCGGCGCCCTCATGGCTGCCTCGCGGCGGCCGGCCGAGAGTGTGCCGCAATCCAGGCCCTTACCCTTCGCCTTTTTGGGGGAAATCGGAGGGTGCGGCCCATTGGAAGCGGCGCGTGCCGGGATCGCGCCCGGCATGCGCCAGAATCCAGCCGTGGCACGACTTCCCCGCAAACTGCCGTGGCTCGCCGCTGGTGAGCCGCTCCCACCGCCAGCAACCGCGTGGGGGCCCCAAGATCCCGTTCCGGGCGTCGTGGCGGCCGGCGGCGCACTGGACGTGCCGACGTTGCTCGACGCCTATGGCCACGGCATCTT
The DNA here is from genome assembly GCF_040544975.1 of Pseudacidovorax sp. 1753. Classification (NCBI taxonomy): domain Bacteria; kingdom Pseudomonadati; phylum Pseudomonadota; class Betaproteobacteria; order Burkholderiales; family Comamonadaceae; genus Pseudacidovorax; species Pseudacidovorax sp. 1753. The sequence goes on from NZ_JBEPKY010000002.1 coordinate 173,706, forward strand.
CCCGTGGTTCGGCGACGACCAGCCCATCCTGTGGTGGAGCCCGGACCCGCGGATGGTGCTCCGGCCTGGCGCCTTCCGCTTGCACCGCTCGCTGCGCAAGACCCTGCTGGCGTTTCGCCAGCAGGCGCCGCGGTGCGAGATCCGCATCGACCATGCATTCGCCGACGTGATCACCGCCTGCGCCGAGGCGCCCCGGGCGGGCCAGTCGGGCACCTGGATCCTCCCCGAGATGCAGCAGGCCTATGTGGCACTGCACCGCGCCGGCCACGCGCACAGCGTGGAGACCTGGATCGACGGACAACTCGCGGGCGGCCTCTATTGCGTGGCATTGGGCCGGGCGGTCTTCGGCGAATCGATGTTCGCGCGGCGCACCGACGCCTCGAAGATCGCACTGGCGGCCCTGGTGGCCTTCTGCCGCCACCACGGCGTGCAGGCCATCGACTGCCAGCAGAACACCGCCCATCTGGCCAGCCTGGGCGCGAGCGAATGGCCACGGGCGCAGTTCCTCGCCCATATCGGCGATGCATGCAGGCAGCCGCCCATTCCTGCATGGCAATTCGACCCCATATACTGGAACGAACTTCTGCCGGCACAGCAATGACGCTCCTCAAGGATCTGCCGCTCCAGACGCTGCAGTTCTACGCGACAGCGCCCTACCCCTGCAGCTATCTGCCCGACCGTCAGGCGCGCTCCCAGGTGGCCACGCCCAGCCACCTCATCAACAGCGACGCCTACTCCGACCTGGTGCTGGGCGGCTTCCGCCGCAGCGGAATGTTCACCTACCGCCCCTACTGCGACGGTTGCCGCGCCTGCATCCCCCTGCGCATCCTGGCGGAACATTTCGCTCCCAGCCGCAGCCAGCGCCGCGCCGCGCAACGCCACCAGCATCTGCAGGCCCGGGTGCTGCGACTGTGCTTCGTGCCCGAGCACTACCAGCTGTACCTGCGCTACCAGAACGGCCGCCACGCCGGCGGGGGCATGGACCACGACAGCATCGACCAGTACACCCAGTTCCTGCTCCAGAGCCGCGTCAACTCACGGTTGGTCGAGTTCCGCGAGCCGGCCGACGACGGCAGTCCCGGCGCCCTGAAGATGGTGTCCATCCTGGACGTGCTCAACGACGGACTGTCGGCCGTCTACACCTTCTACGAGCCGGAGGAAGGTGCTGCCTATGGCACCTACGGCGTGCTCTGGCAGATTGCCCAGGCGCGCGAACTCGGCTTGCCGCACGTCTACCTGGGCTACTGGATCGAGCACAGCAACAAGATGGCCTACAAGGCCAAGTTCGCCCCCCACCAGATCCTGGTGGACGGTGAATGGCGCGAAGTTTGATTTCACGCTATAAAATGGCGGCCGTTTGGTTCAGTGCCGTCCCATGAGAAAGAACAACACCGACGTTCCTGCCACGCCCGTCATCCAGGTCATCGAGCGCATGTTCGCCCTGATCGACGTGCTGGCGTCTCGCGAGGACGCGATCTCCCTCAAGGAGATCAGCGAAAAGACGGGGCTCCATCCCTCCACCACCCACCGCATCCTCAACGACCTCGCCGTCGGACGTTTCGTGGACCGGCCGGAACCGGGCAGCTATCGCCTCGGTATGCGGCTGCTCGAACTGGGCAATCTGGTCAAAGGCCGGCTGAATGTTCGCGACGCCGCCCTGGGGCCGATGCGCGAATTGCACAAGCTCACGCAGCAGCCGGTCAACCTGAGCGTGCGGCAAGGCGATGAGATCGTCTACGTGGAGCGGGCCTACAGCGAACGCTCCGGCATGCAGGTGGTGCGGGCCATCGGCGGCCGTGCGCCACTGCACCTCACCTCCACCGGCAAGCTGTTCCTCGCTGCCGACGAACAGCAGCGCGTGCGCAGCTACGCGACGCGCACCGGTCTCGCAGGCCACACTCGCAACAGCATCACGCAGTTACCTGTCCTGGAGCGCGAACTCGCCCGGGCGCGGCAGTACGGCATCGCGCGGGACAACGAGGAACTGGAACTCGGGGTGCGCTGCATGGCGGCAGGCATCTACGACGACCAGGGCAAGCTCGTGGCGGGCCTGTCCATCTCGGCCCCCGCCGATCGGCTCGATGACGGCTGGCTCCCCAAGTTGCAGGCCACGGCGAACGAGATCTCGGGCGCGCTCGGCTACTCGGATGCGACGCCGCCCTCTGCCGACATGGCACAGCCGGCCAGGGCGGCCTGACGCCACAGCGTCGTTCACGGTTCCCGGCGCGCCGCGGGTACGCCGACGCAAAACGCAAAGGGCCCTCGAGAGGGCCCTTGGTTCATCTGGAGCAGCCCATACTGCCCCGGGGGTCAGCCAGAAATCTGGCTGCTGGCCGTATGCATCGGCGCGAAGCGGTTGGTCTCCACCCAGCGGCGAACGCGCTCGGCATCGGCGATCCGGCTGAACTTGCCGGCAGAGTCCAGGAACACCATGATGAGCTTGCGGCCGGCGACGCGCGCCTGCATCACCAGGCACTGTCCGGCCTCGGAGATGTAGCCCGTCTTCTGCAGACCGATGTCCCAATCGGGGCTGCGCACCAGCCGGTTGGTGGTGTTGAACTGCAGCATGCGGTTGCCCACCTCCACCTGGTATTCCGGCGAGGTCGTCAGGCTGCGCACCAGCGAATCCTGCGACGCGACAGCCACGAGAAGGGCCAGGTCCTGGGCCGTGGACTGATTGCTGCTCGACAGACCCGTGGGCTCGACATAGCGGGTGTCCTTCATGCCGATCATCCGCGCCTTGGCATTCATCACGCTCACGAAGGTGGCCAGACCGCCTGGGTAGGTACGCCCCAGCGCATGAGCGGCCCGGTTCTCGCTCGACATCAGGGCAAGATGCAACAGTTCGCCGCGCGGCAGCGTGGTGCCCACGGCCAGGCGCGAACGGCTGAACTTCTCGGTGTCCACATCGTCCTGGGTGATAGTGATCGGCTCGTCCATCGGCAACTTCGCCTCGCTGATCAGCAGGCCCGTCATGAGCTTGGTGATCGAGGCGATGGGCAGCACGGCATGGTCGTTCTTGCTCAGCAGCACTTCGCGGGTGTCCTGATCCATCACCAGCGCCACGCTCGACTTCAGGTCCAGCGGGTCCTGCGAGTGATGAAGGCCAGCGAGTTGGCCATAGGACTGGCGGGGCGGCTCGGCGACGCGCACCACGGAGCGACGCTGCACGGCCACCACCGTCTTGCCGCCACTCTTTCGCACCGTCGCGACCACATTCCGGCCACCGCGCACGGCACGCTCCTCGATGCGGTTCTTGGACGCCTTGGTGGCGGGCTTGGCCGCGACCTTGCTGGTGGCAGTTGGCCGCTTGGCCGCGGCCTGCTGCTTCTTGCCAGTGGCATGGGCGGCGGGCGTCAGGAAGGAAACTGCGCAAAGCGCCACGGCCAGAAGGCGCAGCGCGGGCAAGTACCGCTGTGAAGGAATTCGGGGCAAAACAGGCTGCGCGGGGGCTTCGGCCATCAACTACTCCAGCGGCATGGAAATCGACAAGGTGCCGCAGTCTATCGAATACAAAAAAGAGACGCAAATCAGTGACTTGCGCCCCCTTCTTCATGCAAGCCGAAGAACGCTCGAAACTAACCCTGCGCCGCCACGCGCTCAGTCTGGCTGTGCAGCTTGTTCAGGGCGCTGAGGTACGCCTTGGCCGAGGCCACCACGATGTCGGGATCGGCCCCGACACCGTTGACCACGCGCCCCGCATTCTGCAGCCGCACCGTCACTTCGCCCTGGCTTTCGGTCGAGCCACTGATGGCATTGACCGAGTACAGCACCATCTCGGCGCCACTCTTCACATGCGACTCGATGGCCTTGAGCGAAGCGTCGACCGGGCCGTTGCCGCCCGATTCGCCCACCACCTCCTTGCCCTGGTCGATGAAGACCACACGGGCATGAGGCTGCTCACCGGTCTCGCTGTGCTGTGAAAGCGACACAAAGCTGAACTGCTCGTCAACGTTCGACTGCTGCTCGGCGCTGACAAGGGCAAGGATGTCCTCGTCGAAAATCTCGGCCTTGCGATCCGCCAACTCCTTGAAGCGCAGGAAGGCGGCGTTCAGGTCGGCCTCGCTGTCCATCGAGACGCCCAGGTCTTGCAATCGCTGCTTGAAGGCGTTGCGGCCGCTGAGCTTGCCCAGCACGATCTTGTTGGCCGTCCAGCCCACGTCCTCGGCGCGCATGATCTCGTAGGTGTCGCGGGCCTTGAGCACGCCATCCTGGTGGATGCCGGAGGCATGCGCGAAGGCATTGGCGCCCACCACGGCCTTGTTGGGCTGCACGACGAAGCCGGTGGTCTGGCTGACCATGCGGCTGGCCGCCACGATGTGCTGGGTATCGATGTTGAGGTCGAGTCCGAAGTAGTCCTTGCGGGTCTTCACCGCCATCACGATCTCTTCGAGCGAGCAGTTGCCCGCGCGCTCGCCCAGGCCGTTGATGGTGCATTCGACCTGGCGGGCGCCGCCGATCTTCACGCCGGCCAGCGAGTTGGCCACCGCCATGCCCAAGTCGTTGTGGCAGTGCACCGACCAGATGGCCTTGTCGCTGTTGGGAACACGTTCGCGCAGCGTCTTGATGAACTGGCCGTAGAGCTCGGGGATCGCGTAGCCCACCGTGTCGGGCACGTTGATGGTCGTGGCGCCTTCGGCGATCACGGCCTCGAGCACGCGGCAGAGAAAGTCCACGTCGCTGCGGTAGCCGTCCTCGGGGCTGAATTCCACATCGGCCACCTTGTTGCGGGCGAAGCGCACGGCCAGCTTCGCCTGCTCCAGCACCTGCTCCGGCGTCATCCGCAGCTTCTTCTCCATGTGCAGCGGCGACGTGGCGATGAAAGTGTGGATGCGCGCCCGCGCCGCGCCCGCGAGGGCGTCCGCGGCGCGCGAGATGTCGCGGTCGTTGGCACGCGAGAGGCCGCACACGGTGGAGTCCTTGATGGCGTTGGCGATGGCCTGCACCGCCTCGAAGTCGCCATTGGAGCTGGCGGGAAAACCAGCCTCGATCACGTCGACCTTGAGCCGCTCCAACTGGCGCGCGATGCGCAGCTTCTCGTCACGCGTCATCGAGGCGCCTGGCGACTGCTCGCCGTCGCGCAAGGTGGTGTCGAAAATGATCAGCTGGTCGGTCATCATGGGCTCCTTGTCCGTGTACGTTCTGCGTCAGGCCACCTCGGCGGCAACCGACGATTGTGCCTGCTGCGCCTCTGCACCTCCGGCACGCTGCATGCCCGAGACGATGGCCTTGAGCGCGGCGGCCGTGGTGTCGGCATCGATGCCGACGCCGAACACCGTGCGCGAATCGCCCATGCGCATCTCCACATAGGCCACCGAGCGCGCGTCGGCCCCGGCGCCGATGGCATGCTGGTGGTAGTCCATCACGCGGATCGGCTGTCCGATGGCCTCGGCCACGGCCCGGCTGAAGGCATCGATGGGCCCGTTGCCGCGGCCTTCGATGGCCACTGATTCGCCGGCCCACATGAGTTCGCCACGCAGCACGGTGAGCGCCTGGTCGCCCTCGCCTTCCACGGACTGCACGCGCTGGCGCAGGCCCTGGGCGCCGTCCATGCGGTACTCGCGGCGGAAGATGCTCCAGAGGTCGGCCGCGCCCAGTTCCTTGCCTTCCACGTCCATCACCTGCTGCACCACCTGGCTGAACTCGATCTGCAGGCGGCGCGGCAATTCGAGGCCGTATTCGCTTTCGAGCAGGTACGAGATACCGCCCTTGCCCGACTGGCTGTTCACGCGGATCACGGCTTCGTAGCTGCGGCCCACGTCCTTCGGGTCGATCGGGAGGTAGGGGATGTCCCAGATGTCGCCGTCCTTGCGCGCCGAGAAGGCTTTCTTGATCGCATCCTGGTGCGAGCCCGAGAACGATGTGTAGACCAGGTCACCCACATAGGGATGGCGCGGGTGCACGGGAATCTGGTTGCAATGCTCGACCGTAGCGCGGATGTCGTCGATGTGCGAGAAGTCGAGGCCCGGCGACACGCCCTGCGTGTAGAGGTTGAGCGCCACGTTCACGACGTCGAGGTTGCCGGTGCGCTCGCCATTGCCGAAGAGACAGCCTTCCAGGCGGTCCGCACCGGCCATCACTGCGAACTCGGCAGCGGCCGTACCCGTCCCACGATCGTTGTGCGGGTGCACCGAAAGCACGATGGATTCACGCCGCGCCAGATTGCGGTGCATCCACTCGATCATGTCCGCGAAGATGTTCGGCGTGGAATGCTCGACCGTGGACGGCAGGTTGACGATGCACTTGCGCTCGGGCGTCGGTGCCCAGACCTCGGTCACGGCATCGACGACACGCTTGGAGAAGGCCAGGTCGGTGCCGGAGAACATCTCGGGCGAATACTGGAAGGTCCATTGGGTGGCCGGCTGGCGCGCGGCCTGGTCCTTGAACATCCGCGCATGGGTCACGGCGAGTTCGACGATGCCGTCTTCGTCGAGGCCGAGCACCACGCGCCGCATGACCGGCGCCACGGCGTTGTAGAGGTGCACGATGGCGCGCGGTGCGCCTTGCAGAGATTCGAAGGTGCGTTCGATCAGGTGTTCGCGGGCCTGGGTCAGGACCTGGATCGTCACGTCATCGGGAATGCGGTCTTCCTCGATCAGCTTGCGCACGAAGTCGAATTCGGTCTGCGACGCCGAGGGGAAGCCGACCTCGATCTCCTTGAAGCCGATGGCCACGAGGGTCTCGAACATGCGCATCTTGCGATTGAGATCCATCGGCTCCACCAAAGCCTGGTTTCCGTCGCGCAGGTCGGTCGACAGCCAGATCGGCGCACGAGTGATGACGGCGTCGGGCCAGGTGCGGTCCTTGAGGCCGATCGGTGCGAAGGCGCGGTACTTGGTGTGAGGCTGCTGAAGCATGTCGATTTCTCTGCAAGAGGTTGGAACCGACCAGCAACCCCATAGACAAACGGCCCGTTGCTGGTGCAAACGGGCCGTGTCGAGGGTGTTTTGCGCGTGCGCCTTTACCTTCTCCGCCCGTCGGGGGAGATCAGTAGTAGGGCCAGGGCAAAAACGTTCATGAGGGCTCCGACTCTAACACAGGGCCCGATCATTCGTGCAACCCACGCTCGTCGGGCTCGTCGGTGGAAATGCTGATCATGCTCACCGGTTGGCCTTTGGCCTTGCGCCATGCATAGATCGCGTAGCCACTCAGGCCATAGAGCACGAAGAGGCAGAACAGCACGGTGGGCGGATGGATGTTGATCACCGCGATGCCAAGCGCGATCAGCACCAACGTGGCGAAAGGCACGCTCTTGCGGATCTGCATGTCCTTGAAGCTGTAGAACGGCGCATTGGTCACCATCGACAGTCCCGCGTACAGCGTGAAGAAGAAGGTGATCCAGGTGATCTGCGTCCAGCTCAGGTACCAGACGTCCGCGCCGCGCCGACCCCAGTCGGTCATCAGCCAGATGAAGCCGGCCACCAGCGCCGCTGCGGCGGGCGAAGGGAGACCCTGGAACCAACGCTTGTCGACCACGCCAGTGTTAACGTTGAAGCGCGCCAACCGCAGCGCCGCGCAGGCACAGTACACGAAGGCAGCGATCCAGCCCCAGCGGCCCAGGCCCTTGAGCGACCATTCGTAGGCGATGAGCGCCGGCGCCGCGCCGAAGGACACCATGTCCGCCAGCGAGTCCATCTGCTCGCCGAAGGCACTCTGGGTGTGCGTCATGCGTGCCACGCGGCCGTCCAGGCTGTCGAGCACCATGGCGCAAAACACGCCCACCGTGGCCAGGTCGAAGCGGCCGTTCATGGCCATGACGATGGCATAGAAGCCACCGAACAGCGCCGCCAGCGTGACCAGGTTGGGCAGTACGTAGATGCCCTTGCGGCGCTTGCGGATCGGCGCGTCGTTCAAGGGGGAGTGGTCGTGCATGAATTCGGCCTCCGGCCTTCCGGGAAACGTGGCAGTGTAGTCAATGACGTCGCCGCGCCCCGCGGCGGATTGCCGCTTCCAAAGGACATCGGCGCACACGCCATCAAGGGTGACGACAAAGAAAAAGGCCACCGCACGCGGTGGCCTTTGCGGCTGGCGAAGATGCCCCGCCGAAGCCCGATCAGTTACGGGTCTGGTCGACCAGCTTGTTCTTGGCGATCCAGGGCATCATGGCGCGCAGTTGGCCACCGACCTGCTCGATGGAGTGGTCGGCAGTGTTGCGGCGGCGGGCCGTCATCGACGGGTAGTTCAGGCGGCCTTCCTGGATGAACATTTTGGCGTAGTCGCCGTTCTGGATGCGCTTGAGGGCGTTGCGCATGGCGGCGCGCGACTGATCGTTGATCACCTCGGGGCCGGTCACGTACTCGCCGAACTCCGCATTGTTGGAGATCGAGTAGTTCATGTTGGCGATGCCGCCTTCATAGATCAGGTCGACGATCAGCTTGAGCTCGTGCAGGCACTCGAAGTAGGCCATCTCGGGCGCGTACCCGGCTTCCACCAGCGTCTCGTAGCCCATCTTGATCAGTTCGACCGCGCCGCCGCACAGCACGGCCTGCTCGCCGAACAGGTCGGTCTCGGTCTCTTCCTTGAAGTTGGTCTCGATGATGCCGGCCTTGCCGCCGCCATTGGCCATGGCGTAGCTCAGGGCCAGGTCACGAGCCTTGCCGGACTTGTCCTGGTGCACGGCCACGAGGTGGGGCACGCCGCCGCCCTGGGCATAGGTGGAACGAACGGTGTGGCCCGGAGCCTTGGGCGCCACCATCCACACGTCCAGATCGGCGCGGGGCACGACCTGGTTGTAGTGCACGTTGAAGCCGTGGGCGAAGGCCAGCGAGGCGCCTTCCTTGATGTTCGGCTCGACGTTGTTCTTGTAGACCTCGGCGATCTGCTCGTCGGGCAGCAGGATCATCACGACGTCGGCGGACTTCACGGCGTCATTGACCTCGAGGACGTTCAGGCCGGCCTTGCCGACCTTGTCCCACGAAGCGCCGCCCTTGCGCAGACCGACCACGACCTTCACGCCGCTGTCGTTCAGGTTCTGCGCATGCGCGTGGCCTTGCGAGCCGTAGCCGATGATGGCGACGGTCTTGCCCTTGATTAGGCTCAGGTCACAGTCCTTGTCGTAAAAAACTTTCATGTCTTCTCTCCGGTTGGATGATGCGTTTGCGATGCGTGGATGCCGTCCGTGCTGAGCCTGTCGAAGGGCTCATTGCAGTCCCGCAGGCCGGCTGGCGCGCGGGGCTTCGACAGGCTCGGACCGGACGGGCAAGGACCGAGCCCCGATCTCGTCACACGCGCAGGATGCGTTCGCCACGCCCGATGCCGCTCGGGCCCGTTCGCACCGTCTCGAGGATGGCGCTGCGGTCGATGGCGTCGAGGAAGGCGTCGTTCTTGCCGTGGTCGCCGGTGAGCTCGATGGTGTAGCTCTTGTCGGTCACGTCGATGATGCGGCCACGGAAGATGTCGGCCATGCGCTTCATCTCCTCGCGTTCCTTGCCCACGGCGCGCACCTTCACCATCATGAGCTCGCGCTCGGTGTAGGCGCCTTCGGTCAGGTCGACCACCTTGACCACCTCAATGAGGCGGTTGAGGTGCTTGGTGATCTGCTCGATCACGTCGTCCGAACCCTGGGTCTGGATGGTCATGCGCGACAAACTCGGGTCTTCGGTGGGGGCGACCGTCAGCGACTCGATGTTGTAGCCGCGGGCCGAGAACAGGCCCACCACGCGGGAGAGTGCGCCGGGCTCGTTCTCGAGCAGCACGGCAATGATGTGCTTCATGGTGTCGATTCCTCTTTTCGCCGCCCTCCCCTGCGCACGGTAATGCGCAGGCTTGGCGGGCAATAGATTCGTCTGGAAGAAAGGGAGAAGAAGGCGCCAGCCGGCGCCGCCGGCGGCGCCGGGTGCGTCAGAGGTCTTCGCTGCCCAGCAGCATCTCGGTGATGCCCTTGCCGGCCTGCACCATCGGGAACACGTTCTCGGTGGGGTCGGTGCGGAAGTCCATGAACACGGTGCGGTCCTTGAGCTTGCGGGCCTCGCGCAGGGCGGGCTCGACGTCCTGCGGGCGCTCGATCAGCATGCCGACGTGGCCGTAGGCCTCAGCGAGCTTCACGAAGTTGGGCAACGCGTCCATGTAGCTGTGGCTGTAGCGGCCGGAGTATTCGATCTCCTGCCACTGGCGCACCATGCCCAGGTAGCGGTTGTTGAGCGAGCAGATCTTGATCGGCGTGTTGTACTGCAGGCAGGTCGACAGTTCCTGGATGCACATCTGCACCGAGCCTTCACCGGTGATGGTGAAGACCTCCGCCTCCGGCTTGGCCAGCTTGATGCCCATGGCGTAGGGAATGCCCACGCCCATCGTGCCCAGGCCGCCGGAATTGATCCAGCGCCGCGGCTCGTCGAAGCGGTAGTACTGCGCGGCCCACATCTGGTGCTGACCCACGTCGGAGCACACATAGGCCTCGACGTCTTTGGTCATGTTCCAGAGGGTCTCCACGACGTACTGGGGCTTGATCACGTCCTTGTTGTCGCGGTCGTACTTCAGGCAATCGCGGCTGCGCCAGGTTTCGATGGTCTTCCACCAGTCGGCCAGGGCCCCGGCGTCGGGCTTGGTGCCACTCTCGCGCACCATGGAGATCAGCTCGGTCAGCACATCCTTCACGTCGCCGACGATGGGCACGTCCACCTTGACCCGCTTGGAGATGCTCGACGGGTCGATGTCGATGTGGATGATCTTGCGTTCGTTCTGCGCGAAGTGCTTGGGGTTGCCAATCACGCGGTCGTCGAAGCGCGCGCCCACAGCCAGCAGCACGTCGCAGTTCTGCATCGCGTTGTTGGCTTCGATGGTGCCGTGCATGCCCAACATGCCCAGGAACTTGCGGTCGCTCGCAGGATAGGCGCCGAGGCCCATCAGCGTGTTGGTGACCGGATAGCCCAGCATGTCCACCAGCGTGCGCAGCTCGTTGGTGGCATTGCCCAGCAGCACGCCGCCGCCGGTATAGATGTAGGGACGCTTGGCCGTCAGCAGCAGTTGCAGCGCCTTGCGGATCTGACCGCCATGGCCCTTGCGCACCGGGTTGTACGAGCGCATTTCGACCTTGTCCGGGTAGCCGTGGTAGCCCACCTTCTTGAAGGACACGTCCTTGGGCACGTCCACGACCACCGGGCCCGGCCGGCCGCTGCGGGCGATGTGGAAGGCCTTCTTAATGGTCATCGCCAGATCCTTGGGATCCTTGACCAGGAAGTTGTGCTTGACGATGGGCCGGGTGATACCCACGGTGTCGCACTCCTGGAAGGCGTCCAGGCCGATGGCCGCCGTCGGCACCTGGCCAGCGACGATCACCATGGGGATCGAATCCATGTACGCCGTCGCAATGCCGGTGACGGCATTCGTCAGGCCGGGGCCCGAGGTGACCAGTGCCACGCCTACGTCGCCGGTGGCGCGAGCATAGCCGTCGGCGGCATGCACGGCGGCCTGCTCGTGACGCACCAGCACGTGCTGGATGGTGTCCTGCTTGTAGAGCGCGTCGTAGATGTAGAGAACGGCGCCACCGGGATAGCCCCAGATGTACTTCACCCCTTCGGCCTGCAGTGCCTTGATCAGCACTTCAGAACCCATGAGTTCTTGAGGTTGGCCAGCCGCGACGGCGGCGGTTTCGGCCTTGGAGATTTCCATTTGATGAACCTTCCGAGTTTTCGGGAACGAAAAACCTTGGGTGCCCCTTGCCAGCCCTTGTGGGGCCGCGCCAGGACTTGAGGCCAAAACCATGGGCGGACAGGTGAACCGCCGGACTTTGACCCGTTTGCCTTTTGACTGCGAGCCAACGATTATGACACCGGACAGGACAAAAGCCAGCCTCCTGTCAGCCAATGCAATAATCCATGAGTTTGTCTGCGGGCCTTTGTCACAGGTTCGCGCCATAGCCCCCGCAGTCGCCCCTCCCTCGCCCTACGGCAACCTCGCGCTTGGCCACCGAACAAGAACTCTCAGATTTCCTCAAGAGCGTCGAAAAGCGTGCATTCAAGCGCTCGCTGTACCACGTTCGCGATGAAGAGGCGGCCCTAGACATCGTGCAGGACAGCATGATGAAGCTGGCCGAACACTATGGCGACAAGCCACCGGCCGAGTTGCCGATGCTGTTCCAGCGGATCCTGTCCAACTGCACCCTCGACTGGTTTCGGCGGCAGAAAACGCGGCGGGCATTGTTCTCGAACCTCAGCGACTTCGAGAGCGACGACGACGACGCGGGCGATTTCGATCTGCTCGGCAGTTTCAACGGCGACCTCGACACCCGCGAGACCGAAAGCGCCGAGGATGTCACCCGCCGCACCCAGGTCTTCCACCAGATCGAAGCGGAGATCGCGGCGCTTCCCACTCGTCAACGAGAAGCTTTCCTGTTGCGTTACTGGGAAGAGATGGATGTGTCCGAGACAGCCGCCGCCATGGGCTGCTCAGAAGGCAGCGTGAAGACGCACTGCTCCCGGGCCATCCAGGCACTCAGCCGCGCCCTCAAGGCGAAGGGGTTTCTGCCGCCATGACTTCGACACGCATGACCTCCTCCTCCAATCCGGAAGACCTGTTCGGCCGCGCCATCGCCGCTCGACTGAGCGCCGGTGCCGACGACCTGCCGCGCGACATCAGCGAGCGCCTCCGAGCGTCCCGCACACGGGCGCTTTCCCAGAAAAAGCGCGAAATGGGCCACGCCGTCGTGGTCGACACCGGCGGCAGCGCCATGCTCGGCCTTCAGGGCTGGTGGCAACGCGCGCTGGCCGTAGTGCCCTTGCTGCTGCTGACCATTGGCCTGCTCACCATCGGTCTGACCCAGGAAGAGCGCCGTACCGCCGAACTGGCCGAGGTCGATGCAGCCTTGCTGACCGACGACCTCCCGCCCGCCGCCTATACCGACCCCGGTTTTGCCCAGTTCCTGAAGGCGAACGCCGCCGCTGCGCACCAGTGATGGAGGTCGATATGACCTGGCCTTCCCACAAGAGTTTTTCGCCTGGCGACCATGCCAAAGGCCGTCAAATGTTGCCGAAACGCAACATTGTTGCGCTGATCTTGGCCGCCATGACGGTCGGGGCAGGTTCGGTTGCAGTGCATGCCGGCGAAAGTGGCCCGGCCGCAGGATCGATCAAGTCGGCAGCGCAAACGCGCAGTGGACCGCGGTGGACCACGCTCACCAAGGCCCAGCAGCAGGCGCTTGCGCCCCTGGCACCCCACTGGAACACCCTGAGCGATGCCCAGCGCCGCAAATGGATCGCGCTGTCCCGCAACTTCGACCACATCGGGCCAGCAGAACAGGCCAAGTTGCATGAACGCATGACGGATTGGGCTGCGCTGAGTCCGCGCCAGCGCGCGCTGGCTCGGCTCAATTTCGCCGAAGTGCGCAATCTCGCGCCGGCCGAGCAGCTCAAGGCCAAATGGGAGGCCTATCAGGCCCTGAGCGAAGCGGAGCGACGCAAACTGGCGGAAAGTGCGGGTGGGCGCAGCATCGGTGCCGCTCCTGCAGCGCGGCCGGTGCCGGCAGACAAGCTGGTTCCCGTGCCCGCCACCGCCTTTCAGCAGCCGCATGGCGGCCCGCGGATCCAGATCACGCCCTCGCCCGGGCCGGAGGCTGCCAATGCCGCGCCGATCGGCGACGCCACGGGGCAGGACGCGGGCAACGTCCTGATGACGGGACGGCCGTCGGCCGAGCCGACTGCCACGGCGCCTTAGCCGGCGTGCCCGACAATAGGGCATGCCTTCGTTGCACACCCCGGCTTCCTCCATTCCTCCAGCCCGCCAAGACATACCGACGCCAGTGGCCACCCCAGGCATCTGGCGCCGGATGGCCTGCTGGCTCTACGAGGGACTGCTGCTTTTTGCCGTCGTGTTCGTGGCTGGCTGGCTCTTCAGTACGCTGGGGCAGATGCGTGACGCCATGGATGCACGTCGCCCCCTCCTCCAGGCTTTTCTCTTCGTCGTGTTCGGCATCTATTTCACGGTGTTCTGGTCCCGCGGCCAGACACTCGCGATGAAGACCTGGAGGCTGCGCATGGTGGACCGGAGCGGACGCCCCCTGACCCAGGGTCGCGCGCTGGTCCGCTACCTGCTCGGCTGGATCTGGTTCCTGCCGCCGTTGGCGGCCATCCATGCCCTCCCGTTCAAGGTGAGCGGCGGCGAAGTGCTCGTTCTGATGACAGGCTGGGTCGCCATCTGGGCCCTGCTGGCACGTTTTCACCCTCAACAACAGTTCTGGCACGACGCATGGGCAGGCACCCGCATCGTCGATGCCTCGCCGATTCCCCGATGAGCACTCCTGACCCCACCCTGCATGTCAATCCCCAGAAAGCGCGCAAGGGTCTAGACCGTCTTTGGCATGCCACCCTCTACTCCCTCAATGGGCTGAAGGCAGGCTGGGGCGAGCCTGCCTTCAGGATGGAGGCCTGCCTCGCGATCGTCCTCCTGCCGCTGGCCTTCATCGTCGGGCAGAGTTGGATCGAGACGGCGCTTCTGGTCGCCGGCGTGCTTCTGGTGATGATCGTGGAACTGCTCAACACCGCGGTCGAGGCCGCTATCGACCGCATCGGTCCTGAATGGCACGACCTGTCCAAGCGTGCCAAGGACATGGGCAGCGCCGCCGTCTTCCTCACAAGCCTCCTGGCAGGAGGCATCTGGCTTGCCGCGCTCTGGCAACGTTTCTTCGCCTGACCAGGAAGGCGCGCACGCATGAATCACCCCGCTTCCTTTTCCGTCTGCGTGTACTGCGGCTCCCGGCCCGGCACGCGACCCGAGTACCTGGAATCGGCCGAGGCCACGGGCCGCTGGATCGGCGCAAACGGTGGGCAACTGGTCTATGGCGGCGGACGCACAGGCCTGATGGGCGCCGTCGCCGAGGCCACGCGAGTCGCGGGCGGCCGCGTGGTCGGCATCATTCCCAAGGCGCTGGTCGACAAGGAACTGGCCAACACCTTGTGCGACGAACTGCACGTGGTCGACACCATGCACGAGCGCAAGGCCATGATGGCCGCGCGTGCACACGCCTTCCTTGCGCTGCCGGGCGGCATCGGCACCTTCGAAGAACTCTTCGAGATGTGGACGTGGCGCCAGTTGGGCTACCACGACAAGCCCATCGGCCTGCTCAACGTCGCGGGCTACTACGACGGACTGCTCGCTTTCGTGGACCAGAGCATCCGTGCAGGGCTGATGAATGACTGGCAGATGGGCCTGATCGAATCGGGCAGCGAGCTGGATGTCCTTCTTGAGAAACTGCGGCAGCAGGCCCCTCCAGACCGCCGCGCGCCGCTCCTCACCCAGAACATCTGAGGGACGCGGATCAGCCCTCGTGCAGGCCTGCGGCGGGCGGCCCCGTTCGGGAGCGGCCCGCCCTCAGACGGCGCTCTCGTTCTCCTCGCCGGTCCGGATACGAACAATGCGCTGCACCTCGGTCACGAAGATCTTGCCGTCGCCGATCTTGCCGGTGCGGGCCGCCGTGACGATGGCATCGACGCAGTTCTCCACGTCGGCGTCGGCGACCACCACCTCGATCTTCATCTTGGGCAGGAAGTCGACCACATACTCGGCGCCGCGATAGAGCTCCGTGTGGCCCTTCTGGCGGCCGAACCCCTTTACCTCGGTCACCGTCAGGCCGGAGACGCCGACTTGACCCAGCGCCTCGCGCACGTCGTCGAGCTTGAAAGGTTTGACGATGGCAGTGATCTGCTTCATGGCGGTGTTCCTGTAATGAGAGTGATGCAAGAGACTGGGTGACAGGCCGCGCGCACGCAGACCCCTGGGGCACGAGGTGTCGCAAGCCGCTGAGGCGGCGCGAAGTTGCACCCACGCTCGGAAATTATGTCATTCGCACCATCGCCCAGCGCACAGGGCGGTCGGCTGCTACGCTCGCCGATCCATGCCTTCGACTTCCCCGCCTGCGCTTCACGGGATCGCCGCCGCGTACCGGCGCGCCAGCCACAACGCCACGCTGCTGCTCGTATTCACCACCCTGATGTGGGGATGCAATGCCGTCGCTGCGAGGCTCGCCGTCGGAAACATCTCGCCCATGATGCTGACCACGGCGCGGTGGACGATCTGCTGTGTGGCGCTGTGGTTCACCGCCCGGCACGAGATCGCCCGGCATTGGCGCACCGTGGCGCGATCCTGGCGCCTGATCGCCATCATGGGCACGGCAGGCTTCACTGCCTTCAATGCCCTCTTCTACGCGGCGGCACACCACACCTCGGCCATCAACATCGCCATCATCCAGGGGACGATCCCGGTGCTGGTGCTTCTGGGCAGCTTCGTGTTCGCGGGCCGGCGCTTCCGGCCCATGCAGGCGCTGGGGGTGGCCGTGACCCTGGCGGGCTGCGTCGTCGTGGCTTCGCGCGGCCAGCTTCACGTGCTCGCCACGCTCGACTTCAACGTCGGCGACCTCTGGATGCTGCTGGCCAGCCTCTTCTACGCGGGGTACATGCTCGGGCTGACCCGCCGGCCACCCGTGCCGCCGATCGTCTTCTTTGCCGCCGCCGCCGGCGTCGCGGCGTTGACCTCCCTGCCGCTGCTGGCCTTCGAGGTGGTCACGGACCGCTTCTTCATGCCCACGGCGACCGGCTGGGCGTTGATGCTGTTCGTGGGCCTGCTGCCCTCCTTCGTGTCGCAGATCACCTTCATCCAGGCCGTCTCACTGATCGGGCCGGAGCGCGCCGGGGTCTTCGTCAACCTGACGCCGATCTTCGGCCCGCTGCTGGCAGTGCTGGTGCTGGACGAGCCGCTGCGCCCCTTCCACCTCGCCGCACTGGCGCTCGTGCTGGGCGGCATCTGGATCGCGGAGCGCCGCCGGCGCGCTGTCGACACGGAGTGAAGCGGTCATGCCTGGAGCGTCCCTCGAATTCAGGATCGTCCACGATCCATTGCAGATCGATGCCTCGGCCTGGAACGCCCTGCTCGCCCGGCAGGCCGCGCCCAGCCCCTTCATGCGGCACGAGTACCTTGCGGCGATGCATGCGAGCGGAAGCGCAACGCCGCAAACGGGCTGGGCTCCCGCCTTTGCCACGCTGTGGCGGGGCAACGAGTTGGCGGCGGCCTGCGCGCTCTACCTGAAGTCCCACTCCTACGGCGAATACGTGTTCGACTGGGCCTGGGCGAATGCGTATGAACAGCACGGCCTGCGCTACTACCCCAAAGCCCTGGTGGCGGTGCCGTTCACGCCGGTGCCCGGCACCCGGCTGCTGGCGCTCGACCCACCCACGCGCCTGGCGCTCCTCCGATCGCTGGTGGCCTGGGCGGCGGACAACGAACTGTCTTCCCTGCACCTGCTGTTCGGCGTAGACGAAGACATTGCCGCCTGCGAAGCCGCTGGTCTCATGCTGCGGCACACGGTGCAGTTCCACTGGGAGAACGCGCACCCTGCGCAGGACGAGCAGGCGCGCCGCTATCGGGATTTCGACGACTTCCTCGCGGCCCTCAACCAGGAGAAGCGCAAGAAGATCCGCCAGGAGCGCCGCAAGGTCGCCGAGAACGGCGTGCGCTTCCGCTGGGCGCGCGGCACGGACATCCGTGACGCGGACTGGGATTTCTTCTATCGCTGCTATGCGCGCACCTACCGCGAGCATGGCAACCCACCCTACCTGACCCGGGACTTCTTTCACCGGATGGCGACCAGCCTGCCCGACGCCTGGCTCCTGTTCGTGGCCGAACGCGAGGGCCGTCCCACAGCCTGCAGCCTGATCGGCCTTGGCGCCGACGCCGATGGCCGTGGCATCGCCTACGGACGCTACTGGGGCGCGCTGGAACGTGTCGACTGCCTGCACTTCGAAGCCTGCTACTACCAGCCCATCGAATGGTGCATCGCCCATCAGGTGCATCGCTTCGAAGGCGGCGCACAGGGCGAGCACAAGATGGCGCGCGCACTCATGCCGGTCAGGACCACCAGCGCCCACTGGCTCGCCCACCCGGCCTTCGCGGATGCGGTGGAGCGCTTCCTGGCGCGCGAAGACGAAGGCGTGTCGGCCTACCTGTCGGAACTCGGCGAGCGAAGCCCGTTCCGCGCCTAGCACCTCTCGCGCCGTGAGGCCGCAGGACGCACCCCTGCGCCAGATCATGCGGGCCAGCCCTGGCACCCGCTAAGCTCGGTCGATGACCGACGCCGCCGCTCCCGTCTCCCCAGCAGCCCCGCGGACCCGCCATGCCTTGTGGGAGGACGCACTGGCCATCGCCAGCGGCACGCTGCTCATCTCCGTGGGCGTGGCGCTGTTCACCACGGCCGGACTGCTGACCGGCGGCACGGCTGGCATCGCGTTCCTGTTGCACTACGGCACCGGCGCCAGCTTCGGCACCCTCTTCTTCCTGCTCAACCTGCCCTTCTACTGGCTGGCCTGGCGCAAGCTGGGCCCGGCCTTCACCATCAAGACCTTCCTGGCCGTTGCCTCGCTGTCCTTGCTGACCCTTTGGCAGCCGGCATTGCTGCACTTCGACCGACTGCACCCACTCTATGCCGCCCTGGCCGGCGGGCTGGTGACGGGCACCGGCTTCCTGATCCTGTTCCGCCACCGCTGCAGCCTGGGAGGCATCGGTATCCTCGCGGTCTGGCTACAGGAGAAGAACGGGTGGCGCGCCGGGCAGGTGCAGATGGGCTTCGACTGCCTCATCGTCGCGACCGCCTTCGCGCTGGTGGAGCCGCAGCGGGTGATGCTGTCCATTGCCGGCGCCGTCGCACTCAATGCGGTGCTGGCCATCAACCACAAGCCGGGCCGCTACCTGGGCTTCTGACTCGCACGGCGACCAGTGCGCCGAGTGCCCAAGAAAAAGCCCGCCGAAGCGGGCTCATGATCGCGATCCGCGGCGGCGGATTACTTCTTGTACGCGGCGATGCCGTCGGTGATTTCCTTGTGGGCGGCTTCGATGCCGTCCCAGCCCAGCACCTTGACCCACTTGCCGGCTTCGAGGTCCTTGTAGTGCTCGAAGAAGTGGCTGATGGCCTTCAGGCGCATCGGGTTCACGTCCTGCACCGTCTTCCAGTGGCTGTAGATCGGCAGGATCTTGTCGGTGGGCACGGCCAGCACCTTGCCATCCACGCCGGCCTCGTCTTCCATCTTCAGGATGCCCAGCGCGCGGCACTTGACCACCACGCCCGGCAGCAACGGATAGGGCGTGACCACCAGCACGTCCACCGGGTCGCCATCGCCCGACAGCGTCTGCGGCACGTAGCCGTAGTTGGTCGGGTAGTACATCGCCGTGGTCATGAAGCGGTCGACAAAGATCGCACCGGTTTCCTTGTCCACCTCATACTTGATCGGATCGGCGTTCATCGGGATTTCGATGACGACGTGGAACTCTTCAGGGGCCTTGGGGCCCGGGGGGATTTTGTCGAAGGACATGGCTTGTCTATGGTTGGAATGGCGTTCGCCCCGCGGCTCGGGACAAACCCCGAGTTTAGCCAGCGGGCCGACGCCAGCCTGACACCGACGCGGTTTGCCTGTAAATTCGTTCCGTTGGCCAATCAGTGCAAAGCGGGTTCTACCCCCAGCATTGAGGAAGCAACGCGGCGGCAGTTGGGCCCGGCGCGTTGTGGCAGGGTCCCGGCTGGCGTCTTCACAACCATATGGAGACGGCAATGACTGGCAACTTCCCTTTGTATGCGGTGATCGCCTGTGGGCTGATCGCTGTCATCTACGGCATCTGGGCGCGAAGCTGGATTCTTTCCCGCGACCCGGGCAACGCCCGCATGCAGGAGATCGCCGCGGCGATCCAGGCCGGTGCCTCGGCCTACCTGGCCAAGCAATACACGGCCATCGGCATCGTAGGCCTGGTGCTCGCGGTGCTGATCGCGCTCTTCCTCGACAGTCTCACGGCGGCCGGCTTCGTGGTCGGCGCCGTGCTGTCGGGCGCCTGCGGCTTCATCGGCATGAACGTCTCGGTGCGTGCCAATGTGCGCACGGCGCAGGCCGCAGCGCAGGGCATCGGACCGGCGTTGCAGGTGGCATTCCGGGGTGGCGCCATCACCGGCATGCTGGTGGTCGGGCTGGGGCTGCTGGGGGTCGCCGGCTTCTATGCCTTCCTGGGCGCGGGCACGGCCACGCCGCAGGCACTGAATCCGCTGATCGGCTTTGCCTTCGGCTCCTCGCTGATCTCCATCTTCGCCCGGCTCGGCGGCGGCATCTTCACCAAGGGAGCGGACGTCGGCGCCGATCTCGTCGGCAAGGTCGAAGCCGGCATTCCCGAGGACGATCCGCGCAACCCCGCCGTGATCGCCGACAACGTGGGCGACAACGTCGGCGACTGCGCCGGGATGGCGGCCGACCTGTTCGAGACCTACGCCGTCACGCTGATCGCCACCATGGTGCTGGGTGCGCTGATGGTCACGGCAGCGCCGGCGAATGCGGTGATCTATCCGCTGGCGCTGGGCGGCGTCTCGATCATCGCGTCCATCGTCGGCTGCTTCTTCGTCAAGGCGTCACCGGGCATGACCAACGTGATGCCGGCGCTCTACCGCGGCCTGGCAGTCGCCGGCGTGCTGTCGCTCATCGCGTTCTGGTTCGTCACGTCCTGGCTGATGCCCGACAACGCAGTGGTCGCCGCCGGCAGCCAGCTGCGCCTGTTCGGCGCCTGCTTCGTGGGCCTGGCTCTAACGGCCGCGCTGGTGTGGATCACCGAGTACTACACGGGAACGCAGTACAAGCCGGTACAGCATGTGGCCCAGGCCTCCACCACCGGCCATGGCACCAACATCATTGCCGGCCTGGGGGTGTCCATGCGGTCCACGGCATGGCCGGTGATCTTCGTCTGCGCCGCAATCCTGGCGGCCTACACGCTGGCCGGCCTGTATGGCGTGGCCGTGGCGGCAACCTCGATGCTCTCGATGGCCGGCATCGTGGTCGCGCTGGACGCCTACGGCCCCATCACCGACAACGCGGGCGGCATCGCGGAGATGGCCGAACTGCCGTCGTCCGTCCGCGACGTGACGGACCCGCTGGATGCCGTCGGCAACACGACCAAGGCGGTGACCAAGGGCTATGCCATCGGTTCGGCGGGTCTGGCTGCGCTGGTGCTGTTCGCCGACTACACGCACAAGCTGGAGAGCTATGGCCAGGCCATCGACTTCAACCTGTCCGATCCGCTGGTCATCGTGGGGCTATTCATCGGGGGGCTGATTCCCTACCTCTTCGGCGCCATGGCCATGGAGGCTGTGGGCCGCGCGGCCGGCGCGGTGGTCGAGGAAGTGCGACGTCAGTTCCGCACCATCCCCGGCATCATGGACGGCACCGGCAAGCCCGAGTACGGCAAGGCGGTCAGCATGCTCACCGGCGCGGCCATCAAGGAGATGATGATCCCGTCGCTGCTGCCGGTACTCGTGCCCATCGTGGTGGGCCTGGTGCTGGGGCCGAAGGCCCTGGGCGGCCTCCTGATGGGCACCATCGTCACCGGCCTGTTCGTCGCGATCTCGATGTGCACTGGCGGCGGCGCCTGGGACAACGCCAAGAAGTACATCGAGGACGGCCATTTCGGCGGCAAGGGCAGCGAGACCCACAAGGCGGCCGTCACAGGCGATACGGTGGGCGACCCCTACAAGGACACGGCCGGGCCGGCCGTCAATCCGCTGATCAAGATCATCAACATCGTGGCGCTGCTCATCGTGCCGCTGGTGGTGCAGTTCCACGCGCCTCAGCCCCCGCGCGCGGCGAGCCTCGGCGCGCCCGTCTTCGGGCAAGTGGCCCAGGCACAGCCGACCACCTCGAACCCAATGCCGACGCCGACGCAACGCTGACCGTCAGCGCTGCGCCACGGCACGCACCAGGCGCGTGGCCGGCTCCACCAGCGCGGTGAGGTCGGCCTCCCGCCCCTCCTCCACCGCGAGGAGCACGAGTTCGTGGATGCCGCCCACGACCGTCATGGCCATCTGCCGGTCAAGCGGCTGGCCCTGCGCATCGGGAACGGCCGCGCCGATGAAATCGGCGATGGCCAGATGTACCCGGCGCCGGACCGCGAGGCCTTCCAGGCCCAGGCCGAGGATCTCGACGAACAGCGTGCGCAGAAGAACCGGATCGGAGGCCAGGCACTCCAGATAGGCCCGCACCGCGCCGTCCACCTGGACCTGCCAGGGCCTCGACCGGTCGACCGACTCGACCAGCACCTTCAACGCCACACCGCTTGCCGCTTCATATAGCGCAAGCAGGCACTCGGTCTTGCCCGCGAAGTGCTCGTAGAAGGTCCGGCGCGACACCGCGGCCTCCCGCACGATGTCGGCGATGGAGGTCTGGGCATACCCGCGCGCCGCCAGGGCGCGGGCCATGCCTTGCAGCAGGCGCTCGCGATGGCCGGCCTCTGTGAGCTTCTCTTCGGGTGCGGTGGAGCTGTTCATGCGGTGCGAAGGCCGCGGAACGCGGCCGGCAGTAGATCGTACAAAGCCCCTCATCGGGGCCCGGTCGGCACTTGAGCGTACCGGCTCCTGGGAGGATGATCGCGGTACGCTTCCGTACCAATTCTCCGAAAGTGACCCCTGATGAGCCAGCTCGTGATTCGAAGACTGCTGATCGACCTCGACGCGCCGTTCGAGCGCCAGTGGTGCGCGGGCAATGCCTTCCAGACGGCTTTCTTCAATGCGCTCTCCATGAGCTTTCCGTTCGGGGAGCAGTTCTTCATCGATGCCGTGCGGGGCGCGCTGCCGATGCTGACGCCCGACGCCCAACAGGGCTGGCAGTCCGAGGTGCGCGGCTTCATCGGCCAGGAAGCCACGCACCGGCGCATCCACGCCCTGTTCAACGGCCAACTCGAACGGCAGGGCCTCAAGGATTCCTGGACGCCACGCATGAAGCAACGGATGGCGCTGCTCGACGGCCAGGATCCGCGACACGCCCTGGCGATCACTGCCGCGACCGAGCATTTCACCGCCATCTTCGCGGACTGGCTGCTGCGCCATCCCCAAACCCTGGAGGGCGTCGAGCCTCGTCTACGGACGATGTGGATGTGGCATGCGGCCGAGGAGTCGGAGCACAAATGCACCGCCTTCGACCTCTATCGCGCCGTCGGAGGCGCCGAATCATGGCGGCGGCGCTGGATGCGGCGCGTCACCCTGCTCTTCCTGACCGACCTGCTCCGACAGACCGTGGCCAATCTGCGCCATGAAAAACAGCTGTGGAAGCGATCGACCTGGCGGCAGGCCTGTCAGACCCTGTTCGGTCGCGAAGGCCTGCTGACCAGCAATGTGCGCGCGTGGCGCGCCTACTTTCGCCCGACGTTCCATCCCTCCGAACAGGATGGCACGCTTGCGCAGCAGTGGCTGGCCGACCACCGTGACAGCTACACCCCTGTCGGCGCAAACTGAACATCGGCAAACGACGAAGGCGGCGTGCCCCGCCTTCAGCCTCCTGGAGCAACGGTCCAGGCTTCAAAGCGCCCCATGCGGGGCGCCCCGTGGGTTCAGCCTCCGCCCTTGAGCGTCGCTTCCAGTTCCTTGCAGGACGGCGCGCACACCGGCTGGGCCTTGCCCAGGACGCGCTTGGTCTGCATCAGGGAGCGGGGGCGGTGCTTGCCGCACAGGAAGCACGACATCGTGGCGCCGCTGAAAGAGGACGAGGCCTTGAAGGGAGAACCTGGGGTCTTGGACTTGTAGCGCAGCCCAGCCTCGTCCATGGTCGTCTTGACATCAGAGCTGGCCATGGGCGCCTCCCTGTTGAACGAACACGCCGCGGACGGCAGAGAGAAGTGGGGAGTACATGCACGGCATGTCGTTATTTTCGGCGATTTCCGGATACCTGTTTTGACGGGGGACATTATCCCCGCCGACGCAATGGCGACGGCTCCTCCACAATTGGGGGCATGCAACTGAATTTCATCGCCAACGAGCATGCCGCCTCCGCCAGCGGCCGCGTGATTCCGGTCCTCGACCCCTCCGACGGTCAGGCCTTCGACGAGCTGCAGCGCAGCGATGCGCGCGACATCGACGCCGCCGTGCGGGCTGCGCGCGCCTGCTACGAGGGCGCGTGGGCCCGCCTTTCGGCCGCCGACCGCGGCCGCCTGCTGTACCGCCTGTCCGTGAAGGTGGCGGAACATGCCGACGAACTCACGGCGCTGGAGCAACGCGATTGTGGCAAGCCGACCAAGCAGGCGCGTGCCGATGCGCTGGCCCTCGCGCGCTACTTCGAGTTCTACGCCGGCGCGTGCGACAAGTTCCACGGCGAGACCATTCCGTACCTCGACGGCTACAGCGTGATGACCTGGCGCGAGCCGCATGGGGTGACGGGCCATGTGATCCCCTGGAATTACCCCATGCAGATCTTCGGGCGCAGCGTCGGTGGTGCGCTGGCCGCGGGCAACTGCTGCGTGGTCAAGCCTGCCGAAGACGCCTGCCTGTCGCTCATCCGCGTAGCGCAACTGGCGGCCGAAGTGGGCTTTCCCGCAGGCGCCATCAACATCGTCACCGGCTACGGCCATGAAGTCGGCGACGCGCTGGCACGCCACCCCGGCATCGACCACATCAGCTTCACCGGAAGCCCCCGCGTGGGCACGCTGATCCAGCAGGTGGCCGCCGAGCGCCACTGCCCCGTCACGCTCGAACTTGGCGGCAAGAGCCCGCAGATCGTGTTTGCCGATGCCGACCTGGACGCTGCCATTCCGGTGCTCATCAATGCCATCGTGCAGAACTCGGGCCAGACCTGCTCGGCCGGTTCGCGCGTGCTCATCGAAGGCAGCATCTACGAACCGCTGCTCGACCGCCTCGGCGCGGCGTTCGAGAAGCTGCGCGTCGGCCCCGCCGCCATGGACCTGGACCTCGGCCCGCTGATCCGTCAGACCCAGCAGCAGCGCGTGTGGGACTTCCTCTCGGATGCCCAGACCGCCGGCATCCCCATGGTGGCCCAGGGCCAGGTCGTAGAGGAGGCGCCCGACTCCGGCTTCTACCAGGCGCCCACGCTGCTGCGCGACGTGCCGGTGGACCACCGCATCGCCCAGGAGGAAGTCTTCGGCCCCGTGCTGGCGGCCATGCGTTTCGATGGCGAGGACGACGCGGTGCGCCTGGCCAATGCCACGCAGTTCGGCCTCGTGGCCGGCGTGTGGACGCGCGATGGCTCGCGGCAGTTCCGAATGGCCAAGCGGCTGCGCAGCGGCCAGGTGTTCATCAACAACTACGGCGCGGGCGGCGGGGTCGAACTGCCCTTCGGCGGCGTGAAGTCTTCCGGCTACGGCCGCGAGAAAGGCTTCGAGGCGCTGTACGGCTTCACCACGATGAAGACGATCGCCATTCGCCACGGCTGATGCCGGCCGTGCACGGGGCTCAACCGAGCGCCGTGTCCAGCAACATCATCAGGACGAAGCCGACCATCAGCCCACCCGTCGCGAAGGCCTCATGGCCCTTCCGATGGGACTCAGGGATGATTTCGTGGCTGATGACGAAGAGCATCGCGCCGGCCGCAAAGCCCAGTCCCCAGGGCAGGAGCAGGGCCGAATGCTCAACGACTGCCGCGCCGAGCACAGCGCCCAGCGGCTCGATCAGGCCGGACGCCATGCCCAGCGCAACCGCGAGACCGCGCCCATAACCCGCAGCCAGCAGCGCCACCGCGACCACCAGCCCCTCGGGCACGTCCTGGATCGCGATGCCCGTCGCCAGCGCGTTGGCACGCAGCCCATCATTGCCCGCGTAGCCGACGCCGATGGCCAGCCCTTCGGGCAGGTTGTGCAAGGCGATGGCGATCACGAACAGCCAGGTGCGCCGCAACGTGCGCACGGCATCGGTGTCGCGTCCTTCGCGGCCCTTGATGAAATGCTCGTGAGGCAGCAGCTTTTCCATGGCCATCAAGGCCGCTGCGCCCAGCAGGATCGCGGCGCCGATCACGCCGCCCGCGGACCAGCGGCCGCCGCCGAACAGCGCCTGCTCCTTCGCCACCTCCAGCCCGGGCAGGATCAGCGAAAAAGCGCAGGCCGCCAGCATGACGCCCGCGCCGAAGCCGAAGAGCGTGTCCTGCACACGCTCCGAAAGCCGTTGGGAGAACAGCACCGGCAGCGTGCCCAGTGCCGTGGCCAGGGCCGCGACCGAGCCACCCACCAGGGCCTGTCCCACCACCTCGCTGCTGGCAACCAGCGACCAGAACTGCCCTGCCAGGACCGACACGCCCAGTGCCATGATCGCCAGCCCGAGCCAGCGGCGCGCGGTGCGCGGATGCCGGCGCGTGGCAGGCCAGGCAGCGGTTTCAGAGTCGTTCATGGTCGGTCCTTGCGGTGATGGCGTCGCTCCGGCACCGGGAGGGCGCCCGCCCTCCAACACTGGAGCGCTGGCAGTGAACCACCGGGCCAGCCCCGTCGATGTAGTCCGGGCGCCGGTCCGGCTACCAGCGGACGCAGGGGGTGCCGACGGCTGGGCATCGCCTGCCCGCGGGCAGCGTGCGTCCGCCCCCCGGGTTCTCCCGCAAGGGCAGACCCCACGCTGCGCCGGAATGCACCCCGTCGATAAACTGCAACGCCCACCGACGTCGCCCTTGCGAGGCGCCGCTCCACACAGATCCCATGGCCTTTCGCGTGATTCCCCTCGTCGACCAGCGCCGCGATGCGCCCCTGCCCGCGCCGCGCGACGAAGAGGGGGTGCGCGCAGGCCTGCTGCAGGACAGGCTCGGGCGTCCCCTCACCGACCTGCGCATCAGCGTGACCGACCGCTGCAACTTCCGCTGCAGCTACTGCATGCCCAAGGAGGTGTTCGACAAGAACCATGTCTACCTCCCGCATTCCGCGCTGCTCAGCTTCGAGGAGATCACGCGTCTGGCGCGCGTATTCGTCGACCAGGGCGTGCGCAAGATCCGCCTCACGGGGGGCGAACCGCTGCTGCGCAAGAACATCGAGCACCTGATCGAGCAACTCGCCGCGCTGCGCACGCCCGACGGGTCGCCACTGGATCTGACGCTCACCACCAACGGCTCGCTCCTTGCACGCAAGGCGCATGCGCTCAGGGCCGCCGGCCTGCAGCGCGTGACGGTCAGCCTCGATGCGCTCGATGACGCCGTCTTCCGCCGCATGAACGACATGGACTTCCCGGTCGCGGACGTGCTGGCCGGCATCGATGCCGCGCGCGAGGCGGGGCTGGGGCCGATCAAGGTCAACATGGTCGTCAAGCGCGGCACCAACGAGCAGGAGATCCTGCCGATGGCGCGGCACTTCCGTGAGCGGCATGGCGGCGACGTGGTGCTGCGCTTCATCGAATACATGGATGTGGGCGCCACCAACGGCTGGCGCATGGACGAGGTGATGCCTTCCGCCGACGTGGTGGCGCACATCGCCGCCGAGTTGCCGCTGCTGCCCCTGGAGGCCAACGCCCCGGGCGAGACCGCGCAGCGCTGGGCCTACGCCGATGGCCGTGGCGAGATCGGCGTCATCAGCAGCGTCACGCAGGCCTTCTGCCGCGATTGCAGCCGGCTTCGCCTTTCCACCGAAGGCCGCGTCTACCTTTGCCTCTTCGCCTCCCAGGGCCATGACCTGCGGCAACTGCTGCGCGGTGGCGCAGACGACGAGGCGCTGGCGCGCACCGTGCGCAGCATCTGGACGCAGCGGGGCGACCGCTATTCCGAGTTGCGGGCCCGCCGGCCTGCCGACGAGGTGGACGGGGGTCCGGCCCCTCGCCGCGTCGAGATGAGCTACATCGGCGGATGAACGCCAGCCCTCTTGCCGCGTGGATGCGCACGCCGCCAGCCAGGCCGGAGGACCGCCGTTGAGCGCCGCTGACGCGCCGCTGCATCACCCACCCGCCCTCGGGGCGGCCGCCCTCACCGGTGCCGTGCTGGCCGGCGGCCAGGGCCGGCGGATGGGCGGCGCCGACAAGGGCCTCCAGCCCTATCGCGGCCAGCCGCTGGCGCTGAACGCGCTGCAACGGCTGCAGCCCCAGGTGGAGGCCTGCCTCATCAGCGCCAATCGCCATCTGCCCACCTACGAGACTTTCGGCGTACCGGTGGTACAGGACAGCATCGCCGGCTTTGCCGGCCCGCTCGCCGGCATGCTGGCCACCATGGAGCACTGCACCACGCCATGGCTGCTGACGGTGCCGTGCGACGTGCCGGCGTTTCCCCCCGACCTTGCCGCACGCCTGTTGCAGGCCGCCCGGTCCGCGGCGGCCGACATCGCCATCCCCACGGTTCGAAGCGGGCCCGGCGACGACGACGCGCGTCCGCAACCCGTGTTCTGCCTCGTCCACACGCGGCTGCACGCCAGCCTGCGCGACTGGCTGGCCCGCGGCGAGCGTCGCGTCATGGGCTGGGCACGCCAGCAGGGCGCGCAGTTGGTGCCTTTCGACCAGCCCGGCGACCCGGCTGCCTTCGCCAACATCAACACCCTGGAAGCGCTCGCCGCTCTCAACGACCAGCGCTGAGGCGGCCGATACTCGGCGGCCGCGCCCTGCCGGCACGCCTCCCGCCATGACCTCTCCGCCCAACCATCCCTCCCACGCCGACACCACGCCCGACCTGCATGTCGACGAAGTGCACCAGCGCATCGCCCGCCTGGTCGCGCGTGGCCGCAAGGACCTGTCGACCGAGCAGATCGCGCTGGGCAAAGCAGTGGGCCGCATCCTGGCGGCGGACGTCCTGTCGCCGGTTTCCGTTCCGCCGCACGACAACGCCGCCATGGACGGCTATGCCTTCTCCGGCGCGGCGCTGCAGTCCGCGGGCGCGGAGCTGGACCTGCGCGTGGTGGGAAAGGCCCGCGCGGGCGCACCCTGGACCGGCCAGTTGGGCCCGGGCGAAGCCCTGCGCATCATGACGGGCGCCGTGATGCCACGGGGCGCCGATACCGTGGTGCCCCAGGAGCTGTGCCAGCCCCAGGCCGACCGGGTGCGCTTCGACCGCCTCCGCGTCGTCACCGGCGCGCACTGCCGCAAGGCGGGCGAGGACCTGCGGGCCGGGGGGCTGGCGCTGGCCGCGGGGACACGCCTCACGCCGGCGGCGCTCGGCCTCCTCGCGAGTCTCGGACAGGCAGAGGTGACCGTGCGGCGCAGGCTCAGGGTCGCCGTCCTGTCCACCGGGGACGAACTGCTCCAGCCCGGCGAGCCGCCACGCCCCGGTGCGATCTACGACAGCAACCGCACCACCCTCTCGGCGCTCGTGCGCAGCCTGGGCCTGGAGCCCCTCGACCTGGGCCCGGTGCCCGACCAGGCCGACGCCCTGGCCGCAGCGCTCGCAGATGCCGGACGGCAGGCGGACGTGGTGATCAGCTCCGGCGGCGTGAGCGTGGGCGAGGCCGACCACACGCGGTCCGCACTCGCAGCATCGGGCGAACTGGCCTTCTGGCACGTCGCGATGCGCCCCGGCCGGCCCTTTGCCGCTGGCGTGCTGAGGGGCGATGCCGGCGCGCCGATGCCCTTCTTCGGCCTTCCGGGCAACCCGGTGGCCGCGATGGTGAGCTTTCTGGTCTTCGTGCGGCCGGCGCTGCTGCAACTGGCCGGGTGCGGCGCAGCCGAGGTGGTCTCGCCACCCCTGGTGCGTGCGCGCACGAGCCGCGCGCTGCGCAAGCGCCCCGGCCGGACCGAATACCAGCGCGCGGTGCTCCGCCGGGTGCCCGGCGCCCTGCCGGTGGTCGACGTCGCGCTCAACCAGAGTTCGGCGGTGCTCAGCGCGATGGTGGCGGCAGACGCCCTGGTCGTGCTACCGCACGATCAGGGCGACGTCGACGCCGGCGAGGAAGTCGACGTGCTGCTGCTGGACACGTTGTTCTGACGGCGGCGCGCGCCTGGCGCCCGGCCGTCACCCTGAACAACGACGAAAAGCTCAGGCGCGCCCTTGCGCGTGCAGCACGCCACGGTTGGCGAGTGCATCCGCGCGTTCATTGCCTGGATCGCCCGAATGCCCGCGCACCCAGCGCCATTCGATCTGGTGCCCGCCGTCGGCCACCAGCTGATCGAGCCGCTTCCACAGCTCCACGTTCTTGACCGGCTGACCGGTCGAGGTGCGCCAGCCCTTGGCCTTCCAGCCGCGGATCCAGGACGTGATGCCCTGGCGCACGTACTGGCTGTCCAGGAAGAGCACCACGCGGCAGGGCCGCTTGAGTGCGGCCAGCGCCTCGATCACCGCCATCAGCTCCATGCGGTTGTTGGTGGTGTCCAGCTCGCCGCCGAAGATTTCTTTTTCAAAGGTGCCGGACTTGAGCCAGGCACCCCAGCCGCCTGGGCCAGGATTGCCCTTGCAAGCACCGTCGGTGTAGATCGTGACTTCGTTCAAAGGTTGTGTTTCTTTCCAGTTCTGGACGTCCGGCCGGCGATCGGGCGCGGTGCCGCCGCCATCGCCGGCCGCCGTTTCCAGTCGGCCGGTAGCAGACGCATGCCGCGCACGCGCTTGACCGCGACGACGAAATAGACGGCGCCGAAGATGGGCCACCAGCGCTCGCCCAGGTCGTCCATCCAGCGGTAGCGCTGAAGCCAGGCTTCACCGCGCGCGGCCGGCCGGTACAGGCCGAAGCGGCCGGACTCGACCTCGAAGCCCAGCAGACGCAGCCAGTCGCGCAGACGCCAGTAGTTGATGAGTTCGGAGGGGCCCGGCAAATAAAGTTCGCCGCCGCCCAGATGCCGGTACAGTCGGGCCCGGCGCTGCCGCAGGCCCCAGAGACTCGCCGGGTTCAGCCCGCAGACGACCACGCGGCCTTCGGGCACCAGCACCCGTTCCACCTCGCGCAGCGTGGTGTGCGGGTCGGCAGCGAGTTCGAGCGTGTGAGGCAGCGTGACGAGGTCCAGGCTGTTGGCGCCGAAGGGCAAGGCCGAGAAGTCCGTCAGCAGGCCGGCCGAAGCGGCCGGCGGCTCCTCGGGACCGCCGGCCAGCCAGCGATGCGGCATGCGGTTGGTGCGCAGCGTGTCGATCTCGGCACAGCCCAGCTGCAGTGCGTGATAACCAAAGATGTCGACCACCGCCTCGTCGAACTGCGACGCCTCCCAGGCCTGCAGCAGGCGGCCGGGCGGGGTCTTCAACCAATCGCCCAACTTTATAATTTGATCGGTCATGACCCTTGTTCCGTTGCCTGCTTTCGCCGACAACTACATCTGGATGCTCCAGATTGGCGCGCAGGCCGCCGTGGTGGATCCAGGCGACGCCGGACCGGTGTTCGACGCCTTGGCCCGGGAGCCCGGGCTTGAACTGGCGGCGATTCTAGTCACACACCATCACGGCGATCACACGGGCGGCGTGGCCGCGCTGCGCGAGGCCACCGGAGCTCAGGTCTTCGGTCCGGCCACTGAAAACATCCCCCAGCCCTTCACGCCACTGCGCGGTGGCGACCCTGCGCGCGCGCTCGGTCTGACCTTCGAGGTGATCGACGTCCCCGGCCACACCGCGGGCCACATCGCCTACGTGCTGCGCGAGCCGCCCGCCCCTCTTTCCCATCCGCTGCTCTTCTGCGGCGACACCCTCTTCTCGGGCGGCTGCGGCCGCCTGTTCGAGGGCACACCGGCGCAGATGCTGGCCTCGCTCGATGCGCTGGCTGCCCTGCCCGACGACACCCAGGTGTGCTGCGCGCATGAGTACACCCTCTCCAACCTGCGCTTTGCCCTGGCGGTGGAACCCGGCAATGCCGCGCTTGTCGATCACGAGCGCCACTGCCAGACGCTGCGCGCCCAGGGGCGCCCCACCCTGCCGGCCCGGCTGGCGATGGAGCGCCGCACCAACCCCTTTCTGCGCTCGCGCGAAGGCACCGTCATCGCCGCCGTCCAGGCGCACGCGCCCGGCGTGCAGTCCGACGACGAGGTTGCCGTCTTCGCTGCCCTGCGCCAATGGAAAAACGACTTCCGATGAAGAGACTTCTCGCCGCCGCCATGGTGGCTGCCTCGCTGTTCCTGGCCGGCTGCGCCAGCACCCCGCCCGACTCCAAGGCGATCCAGGCCGCTGCGGCGGCCTCCTCGTCCTCGGCCGCGCCGGTTTATCCCACGGGCCGGCTGACGCCGCTGGTGCCCGGCAGCCAGGAATGGACCGGCCACAGCGTGGTCACCCTCGCGCCGCCGGTGGACATGTGGGACCGCATGCGCCGCGGCTTCAAGATGCCCGACCTGGACAGCGACCTGGTGCGTGACCGCGAGCAGTGGTACGCCACCCGGCCCGACTACATCCAGCGGATGACGGAGCGCTCCAGCAAGTACATCTTCCACATCGTCGAAGAGCTCGAACGGCGCGGCATGCCCACCGAACTGGCGCTGCTGCCCTACATCGAGAGCGCCTTCAACCCGCAGGCCGTCTCCAGCGCCCGGGCCACCGGCATGTGGCAGTTCATGCCGGCCACCGGCAACGACTACGACCTCAAGCAGAACCTGTTTCGCGACGACCGGCGCGACGTGGTCGCCTCCACCCGCGCCGCCCTCGACTACCTGCAGCGCCTGTACACCATGTTCGGCGACTGGCAGTTGGCGCTGGCGGCCTACAACTGGGGCGAGGGCAATGTGGGCCGCGCCATCGCGCGCAATCAGAAGGCCGGCCTGCCCACGGGCTACGCCGATCTGAAGATGCCCGACGAGACCCGCTACTACGTGCCCAAGCTGCAGGCGGTGAAGAACATCGTCGCCAACCCGCAGCAGTTCGGCGTCGACCTGCCCTTCATTGCCAACCACCCCTACTTCCAGACCGTCGAGCTCACGCGCGACCTGGACGTGGAACTCGCCGCCAAGCTGGCCGACGTGCGCATCGAGGACTTCCGGGCCCTCAACCCCGCCGCGCACAAGCCGGTGCTGCTGGCCGCCAGCGGCACGCCCATCCTGCTGCCCTGGGACAACGCCGCCGTCTTCAAGCGCAACTTCGAGGCCTACAACCAGGGCCAGTACGCGAGCTGGACGGCCTGGACGGTACCCTCCACCATGACCGTGGCCGACGCCGCCCAGCGCGCAGGCATGAGCGAAGCCGACCTGCGTGCGATGAACAACATCCCGCCGCGCATGCTGATCAAGTCGGGCTCCACGCTGATCGTGCCCCGCACCGCCCGCGTGAAGGAAGACGTCGCCGCAGTGGTGGCCGAGACGGGCCACCTGAGCTTCGAGCCCGAGATCGTCACCCGCCGCACCGTGGTCAAGGCGGGCCGCAACGACAGCGTCACCAGCATCGCCAACCGTTATAAGCTCAGCCCCGCACGGGTGGCGCAGTGGAACGACGTGGCAGCGGGCCACCGCTTCAAGCGCGGCTTCCAGGTCGTGGTGTACCTGCCCGTGCGTGCGGCGGCCGCCGAGAACGTGGGCAGCGGCGCCAAGCATGCCGTGGTCACCAGCAAGCGCGGCGGCGGTGTGGCCCGGGCCGCGGTCGCGCCGGTGTCCACGCGCGCGGTTGCGCGCAGCACCACGGCCAGCTCCAAGAAGGCGGTCACGTCGCCCCGTGGCGGCTCGCCGTCCAAGAAGAAGCGCTGACCGGCGCGCCGCCGATCAGGCCTTGAAGCGCTCCTTGGCGCGCTGGGCGAAGTCGTTGGTATAGAGCCGGTCCAGCTCGATCCGCTCCGGCCTGAAGCTGGCGTCGAAGGTGGTCATGGCGGCCAGTGCCGTGCGCGGCCCTTCCGGGGGAACCAGCCCGTCCAGCGCGATCGACTCGCGCACCTTGTCGAAGGCCGCCAGGTACAACGCGCGGTCGCCGAGCAGGTGACTTTCGGGAAGCGCCTTGATGAGGTCGCCGGGCCCGGCCGTCTGCAGCCACTTGAGGCTGTGCACGACCGCATTGGCCACCGCCTGCGCCGTGTTGGGTGCGCGCCGCAGGAAGTCCTCGGACGCATAGAGACAGGCGGCCGGCATGGGACCGCCGAACACCTCGGCCGTGCCACGCAAGGTGCGGCAATCGGCGATCAGCTTCACATCGCCTTTCTGTTCGAGCATGGTCATCACCGGCTCGCTGTTGCTCATGGCATCCACCTGGCCCGTGCGCAGCGCGGAAAGCGCGCCCGCGGACGAGCCCACGCCCACGTACTGCACGTCGCCAGGGCGCAGGCCGCCGCGGGCCGCCACCAGGCTGGCCATCATGTGCGTGGCCGATCCCACGGCCGACACGCCCACGCGACGCCCGCGCAGATCGGGCACCGCCTGATAGGCCGCAAAGCCCTTGGTCGACGTGCCCATGGCCACCTGGGGCGCGCGGCCCTGCAGCACGAAGCAAGGGAAGAACTGGCCGCCGGCCTGCAGGTTCAGCGTGTGCTCGAAGGCGCCCGAGCAGATATCGGCCGAACCGCTCAGCAGGGCCTGCAGGGCCCGCGCGCCCGCCGCATGGTCCACCACCTCCACGTCCAGGCCCTCGGCCCGGAAGTAGCCCAGCTGCTCGGACAGCGTCAGGGGCAGGTAGTAGAACGAGCCCTTGCCCGCGACGGCAATGACGACGCGGTTCTTTTCGAGCCGCGGCTGGGTGCGCACGCCAGGCGCGATGGCCAGCGCGGCACCTGCGGCGGCCGCGGCGCAGAAGGCGCGGCGGTGGAGCATGGCGGCGGTGGTTCCTCTCTGGCAAGGCTGTGGTGCTCGCTGACAGGGTCGCCGCCCCGTCGCATCGAGGGGGCCGCGCCCTTCAGGAGAGCCCGGGCATTTGCCACGAGCTTAGGAGGCGCCGACGCGCAGCAGCATCCGGACCATCCCCCACACGGGTTTCCACGGAACGCACCGCGGGCAGCGGCGGCCCCCTACCGCCCACCGGGTGGCTCAGCGCCCGACGAAGAGGATCGCGATGTTGACCAGCAGCGCCAGCGCGAACACGGCGCTGCGCATCGTGCTGCGTCCGCGGATGTAGAGCGACACGAACACCACCCGCAGCAGCACGTAGGCGACCGCGAGGGCATCGAGCCGCGCCTGCGCCGCGCCGTACTGGTGGGCGATGACCACCGCACCGATGAAGAAGGGCAGGCTTTCGAAACCATTGGCATGGGCCGCCATGGCCCGCGCGCGCCAGCCCTCCAGGCGGCAGGCCCAGTCGCGTGGCGCATCGTTGTCGCGGCGGGCGAAGGCGCCCGCCTTGGCGATGTAGGCCGTCAGGTAGGGCAGCAAGGCGGCCACCAGCACGCACCAGTAGGCCAGCGTCAGATGGCTCGCGTTCATGCCTTGCGCCTCAACGGCGGTCGACCAGCGCGTGCGCGATGGTGCCCAGGTCGACGTACTCCAGCTCGCTGCCGGCCGGCACGCCACGCGCCAGGCGCGTCACGGTCAGGCCGCGGCTGCGCAGCGCCTCGGCGATCACATGGGCCGTCGCCTCGCCTTCGGCCGTGAAGTTGGTGGCGACAATCACTTCGCGCACATGGCCGTCGGTGGCCCGCGCCACGAGCTGGTGCAGGCCGATGTCGCGCGGGCCCACGCCGTCGAGCGGACTCAAACGCCCCATCAGCACAAAGTAGTAGCCGCGGAAGGCGCCCGTCCGCTCCAGTGCCGCCTGGTCGGCCGGCGTCTCCACCACCGCCAGCTTGCTGGCGTCGCGCTGCGGGTCGCGGCAGACCTCGCACAGCTCGGCCTCGGTGAAGGTGTTGCAGCGGCTGCAGTGGTGCACCTGCAGCACCGCGTCCTGCAGCGCGCGGGACAGCACCTGCGCGCCGTTGCGATCATGCTGCAGCAGATGGAAGGCCATGCGCGAGGCCGACTTGGCGCCCACACCCGGCAGGCGCCGCAGCGCCTCGATCAGCGTGTCGAGCGAATGGGCGTCGGACATGGTGGAGCGGCGGAAGGCTGGCTCAGAAGGGGAACTTCATGCCACCGGGCAGGCCCGGCATACCGGCCGTGATCTTGCCCATCTTCTGCTCGCTAGTCTCCTCGGCCTTGCGCACGGCGGCATTGAAGGCGGCAGCCACGAGGTCCTCAAGCATGTCCTTGTCGTCGGCCAGCAGGCTGGGGTCGATGGTCACGCGCTTGACGTCGTGCTTGCAGGTCATGACGACCTTGACCAGGCCGGCGCCGGATTCGCCTTCGACCTCGATGTGCGCCAGTTCTTCCTGGGCCTTCTTGAGGTTGTCCTGCATGGCCTGGGCCTGCTTCATCAGGCCGGCGAGTTGTCCTTTGTTGAACATGGGGCGGGTTCCTTCCTAGGTCTGGAGATAAGGTTGTCGGTGAACGGAATCAGGCCGGCTTGAGGGAGCCGGGCACGATGCGGGCATCCCACTGGCGCATCAGCGCCTGCACATCGGGATCGCCCATGATGGCTTGCTCGGCCGCGAGTTGGCGGGCCTCGGCAGCCGCCCTGTTGCGCAGCGCCGGGCTGTCGACC
The DNA here is from genome assembly GCF_040544975.1 of Pseudacidovorax sp. 1753. Classification (NCBI taxonomy): domain Bacteria; kingdom Pseudomonadati; phylum Pseudomonadota; class Betaproteobacteria; order Burkholderiales; family Comamonadaceae; genus Pseudacidovorax; species Pseudacidovorax sp. 1753. Next base: position 209,756 of record NZ_JBEPKY010000002.1, read on the forward strand.
ACGGCGCCCACCTCGATGGCCAGCCGCACGGCGTGGCCGGCGCCGGCCAGGGCATTCTGCAGCCGCTCGCGGCTGGCGCCCTGGTTGAGGGTTTCGCGCTCCACGCGCAGCAGCCACTGGTCGACGTCCCGCGCCACGAGCTGCGACTGCAGCGCCAGTTCGCGTGCCAGGGCATTGATCGCCTCGGCGGCCACGAGGCCCATCACGGTCTGGTGCCAGAAATCGCCCTCCTCGCTGGGACGGATGCGCCCGGCGGCGGACTCGCGCGGCGCCTCGCGCGCGCCCGGCGGCGGCTGCACGCGCAGCGGCACGGCAACCACCGGCGTGTCGGGCTCGCCGGTCGCGGGCGCCGGCCTGGGCGGCGGCGAAGGACTGCGGCCCCGCATGTCGACGACCGGCAGCCTTTGCACGGGGTGCCCGGCGGCGGGTGCGGAAGCGGGCGCCACGGGGGCGGGACGTGCAACGGAGACGGCGTGCGTCTCGGCCTCGGCACGCAGGACGACGGGCGCCGGCGATGCCTGCTGCGCAGGGGGCATCCGCTCCGCCGGTAGCCGTTCGGAAGGCGTCTCCGGCAACTGTGCGGGATGCGCATGCGCAGCCGGTGGCGCGGATGCAGACGCCTGCGCCGCGGACGAGCCCCGCGGCGTCGCAGGCGCCACCGCCATGCCGGCGGGTGCCGGCCGCGCCTCAGCGTTCAGCGGACTTTTTTTTTCAGCCGCGCCCGCAGGCTTGAAGGCCAGCAGACGCAGCAGCACCATGGTGAGCCCGGCGTACTCGTCGGGCGCCAGACCCAGTTCCGCACGGCCATGCAGGCAGATGCTGTAGAGCAGTTGCGTCTCGTCGGCGGGCATGGCGCCGGCCAGCCGCGCCACCTCGGCCGCATCCGGGTCGGCGGCATCGACGGCCGCGGCGCGGGCGGGCACGGCCTGCAGCACCGCCATGGCCTGGAGCACGGCCGTCATCTCCTCCAGCGTGGACGCGGCGGCCAGGCCGGCCACGCGCATGGCCTCGACGGTCTCGACCACGGTGCCACCATCGCCACGCGCCAGGGCGTCGATCAGCGCATGCACATGGCCCCGGTCGGCACTGCCCAGCATCTGGCGCACACCGCCTTCGGCCAGGCTGCCGTTGCCATAGGCGATCGCCTGGTCGGTGAGGGACAGCGCATCGCGCATGGAGCCGCGCGCCGCACGCGACAGCAGGCGCAGCGCGCCCGGCTCAGCCTCGATCTGCTCGGCGCCCAGGACACGCGTCAGGTGATCCAGCACCGTCTCGGGCGCCATGGGCCGCAGGTTGAACTGCAGGCAGCGGCTGAGCACCGTGACCGGCACCTTCTGCGGGTCGGTGGTGGCCAGGACGAACTTGAGGTACTCGGGCGGCTCTTCCAGCGTCTTGAGCATCGCGTTGAACGCGGTGTTCGTGAGCATGTGCACTTCGTCGATCATGAAGACCTTGAAGCGCCCCTGCACCGGCTTGTAGACGGCCTGCTCCAGCAGGCCCTGGACCTCGTCCACGCCACGGTTGGAAGCCGCATCCAGTTCGGTGTAGTCGACGAAGCGGCCGGCGTCGATGTCGGTACAGGCCTGGCACACGCCGCAGGGCGTGGCGGTGATGCCGCCCTGGCCGTCCGGCCCCTGGCAGTTGAGCGACTTGGCCAGGATGCGCGAGACCGTGGTCTTGCCCACGCCGCGGGTGCCGGTGAAGAGGTAGGCATGGTGCAGCCGCTGCTGCGTGAGCGCATTGCTCAGGGCCTGCACCACATGCTCCTGGCCCACCATCTCGCCGAAATTGCGAGGACGGTATTTGCGGGCGAGCACGAGGTAGGACATCCGGTCGATTCTAAGAGGCGGTGCCCGCGGCCCCGGGATGGCCCGCCGCCGCGGGATGGCTTGCAAGCCTGGGTTATGATCGACCTCGACGGGCCTCCCCGCATGGTCAAGCGGCCAACCGGGTCAGGTGGGGAACCAAGCAGCCCTAACTGCGTAGCCAGTGCCGGGGGTAAGGCTCGTCACCTTCTTCTTCGATCATCGTGTCCGCGCCAGCGGGCCTCGAACCCGCCGGGTTCGCGATCCCTCCCCCATCTCCTCTGTGTCACCGCTGTGGGTCGGGCGCGTGCATTCGCGCCCTTTCCTCGGGTTCGTGAATGTTGCTTTGCAAATGTTAAGCGCTTGACAGCAGGCCGATCCGACGCCTGCATCGATTCCTAGACTGCCGCCCAGACCCCCATCCCGGGGCTATTGGCTCGACTGGAATACACCGTGAAGCGCTCGACTTTCCTGCTGCCCGTGCTCGTCCTCCTCACCCTGCAGGGCTGTGCCTGGATGGCCCGTCCCGGAGACCGCGAGGACCCGATTCCTCCGCGGCTCGTCAAGGAAGGCGACACCTGGGTGTGGGACCGTCCGGGCGCCTTCGGCCCGGTGCCCCAGACGCTGGCTTCGGCCGGCGACCGCGTGTGTGGCTCGCTCGACAAGAACGGCACACACTGGAAACCCACCGGCTACCACGCACGCGCCGAAGACGGGCTCGGCCGTCCCTTCGACGGGGGCGGCTACTTCTGCGTGCCGCAGTAGGCCCAGCGCTGGCGCAAGGCAAGCGCAGTTGAGGCTTGGCCTCAACGGCCACCCACGAAACCGCCCAGCATCCGGTCGATCAGGCCCAGCAGCGGCGACTCCAGCATCGGCAGCACCCAGGCCATGGCCGCCATGCCGGCCGTGAGCGTCACCGGAAAGCCGATGGCGTAGATGTTCATCTGCGGCGCCACGCGCGAGATGATGCCGAGCACCAGGTTGACGAAGAGCAGCAGCCCGACCATCGGCAATGCGATCCATAGTGCGCTGGCGAAGAGCTCGGCGCCCAGTTCGTGCACACGCACCCGCATCAGCGCATCCATGAGGCCGCCGCCGATGGGGAACACCTCGAAGCTCTTGATGACGGCCATCAGGACCGCGAGGTGGCCATTGACCACCACGAAGAGCAAGGTGGCCAGCGTGCCGAAGAAGCGCGACACGGCGCTGGCCTGCGTGTTGTTGATCGGATCGAAGAAGCTGGCGTAGTTCAGGCCCATCTGCAGGCCAGCCAGTTCGCCCGCCAATTCCACGGCGGCCAGGATCAGCCGCGCCGCGAAGCCGATGGCCATGCCGATGCCGGCCTGCTGGACCAGCGCTCCCAGGGCCAGCGGGCTGTCCACGCCGATGGCGGGGGCCGGCGGCAGCACGCCCTGCGCGCACAGGGCGATGACAAAGGCCAGGCCGATGCGCGCGCGCACGGGCAGCGCGCGCGAGGAGAACACGGGGGCGGTGGTGAACAGGCCCAGCACCCGCAGGAAGGGCCAGAGCACGGGCGTGATCCACGCCGTGAGCTGGGCTTCGCTGAAGGTCAGCATGCGTGGGCTCGCACGGCCGGCCGACTGCCCGGTGCCGGGCGGGAGATCACGCGACGACGCTGGGCAGCGACTCGATGATGCGGCGCAGGTAATCCACCAGCATCGTCAGCATCCAGGGCCCGGCGATGGCCAGCACGGCCACGGCCGCGACCAGCTTGGGCACGAAGGCGAGCGTGGCCTCGTTGATCTGCGTGACGGCCTGGAAGATGCTCACCACCAGGCCGACCGCCAACACGGCCAGCAGCACGGGCGCGGAGACCATCAGCAGCAGCAGCAATGCGTCCTGGCCGGTCGTCAGCACCATCTGGGCGTTCATGGAAAAGGTCCTCGAAGAGAGCGGTCAGGTAATGAAGCTGGCGGCGAGCGAGCCCAGCAGCAGGTTCCAGCCGTCGGCCAGCACGAAGAGCATGAGCTTGAAGGGCAGCGCCACCAGCACCGGCGACAGCATCATCATGCCCAGCGACATCAGCACGCTGGACACCACGATGTCGATCACCAGGAAGGGGATGAAGATCATGAAGCCGATCTGGAAGGCCGATTTCAGCTCGCTGGTGGCGAAGGCCGGGATCAGCACGCGCAACGGCGCCGTCTCGGCCGTGGTCTCCGAGGGCAGCTTGGCCAGCCGCGCGAACAGCGCGAAGTCGGACTGCCGCGTCTGCTTGAGCATGAACTGGCGCATCGGCTGCTCGGCGCGCGAGAGCGCCTCGTCGAACGCGATCGCGTTGCGGCTGTAGGGCTCGTAGGCCTCGGCGTAGACCTTGTCCAGCGTCGGCCCCATCACGAAGAGCGTGAGGAAGAGCGAGAGGCCGATGATCACCTGGTTGGGCGGCGCAGCCTGCGTGCCCATGGCCTGCCGCAGCAGCGACAGCACGATCACGATGCGGGTGAAGCCCGTCATCATCAGCACCACGGCCGGCAGGAAGCTCAGCGCGGTGAAGAAGAGCAGCGTCTGGATGGGCACCGAGTAGCTGGTGCCGCCGGCGCCCTGCCCGATCAGCAGCGGCAGCTGACCGGCCGCGGGCGCCTGCTGCGCGAGCACCGGCGCGATGAGCGCCAGGCCGAGGCCCGCGCCCGCGATCCACTTACGCATCGCCGGGCTCCTGGACAGGGAGGATGCCGGCCGCAGGCAGGGTGTGCAGGCAGTTCACCGCCTGCGCCGTCACGCCCAGCACCAGCCAGGTCCTCGCATGGGCCGGCCCGACTTCCACGGTGACCACCCGCTGCTGCGGCCCCACGGCCACCGCCGACACCACGCGCGACGCCGCATCGGCCGCGCCCGGCGCCAGCAATTGCCGTGCGCGCAGGCGCCGCAGCACGAAGGGCAGCGACGCGATCAGCGCAATGAAGAGGACGATGGTGAGAAGGCTCTGCGTCACGCGGCAAGCACCCGGATCGGATCGAAGGAAAAGGCGCTCAGGCGCGGTGCACGCGACGCAGGCGCTCGGAAGGCGTCACCACATCGGTCAGCCGGATGCCGAAGCGGTTGTTGACCACCACCACCTCGCCCTGCGCGACCAGGTAGCCGTTGACCAGCACATCCATGGGCTCGCCGGCCAGCGTGTCCAGCTCGACGATGGTCCCCTGCCCCATCTGCAGCACCTGCTTGATCGGCACCTTCTTGCGGCCCAATTCCACCGACAGCTGCACCGGGATGTCCAGCACGCGCTGGATGTCCTGTGCCATCGCCGCCGCATCGGGCGTGGCCGCGGCGGCGCCAGGCTCGCCGGGCTCCAGCGGCTCGGCCCAGGCGGCGGAAGAGGAAGAGGTGTCATTGCTCATGGAAGGCTCCTTGGCTGCCGAGGTGCTGCTCGATGCGCAGCGCATAGCGGTCGTTGTGCGTGCCGTAGCGGCAGGCGAAGACGGGGGCGCCTTCGATGGTGGCCAGCACCATCGGCTGGCGGTCCAGCTGGATGAAGTCGCCGGGCTTCATGGCCAGCAGATCGGCCACGCTCAGTTCCGCCTGGGCCAGTTCGGCCACCAGCGTGACCTCGGCGGCCTGGATCTCGCGTGCCAGCTGGCCGACCCAGCGGCGGTCCTCCGCCAGCGCGGTGGCCTGTTGCGGCCCATAGAGCACGTCGCGGATCGGCTCCAGCGCCGCGTAGGGCAGGCACAGGCGCAGCTGGCCTTCGTAGGTGCCGAGCGCGACAGACAGCGTGGTCACCACCAGCGCATCCTGCGGCGTCGCAACGCCGGTGAACTGCGGCAGCCGCTCGTGGCGCAGATAGCTGGGCACCAGTGGATAGACGTCCTTCCAGGCGCGGGCGTACTCCTGGCCCAGCAGCACCATCAGCCGCTGGATCACGCGCTGCTCGGTGGGCGAGAAGTCGCGGTCGATGGGGGTGTGGACCGTGCCGCCGCCACCGTACAGCGCATCCACCAGGGCCGAGACGAAACCGCTGTCGCAGGCAAACAGCGCCTGGCCGCGCAGTGGCTGCAGGCCGTACACGCCGAAGCAGGCGGGCATGGCCAGCTCGCCGGTGTAGTCGGCCATGACCTCTTCCCAGCGGCGGACCTGCACGCTCGCGGCGCCCAGTTGCGCACTGCGGCGCGACAGCTGGAACAGCCCCTGGCCCAGGTGGCGCACGAAGCGTTCGTTGACCACGTCCAGCATGGGCAGCGGCTGGCGCACGCGCCGGTCGCTGGGCAGCAGCTCCAGCACGCCAGGCGGCGTGGCGGCCTGCGCGGGGTCGGAAAGGGAGTCCTCGCTCATCGCTTCACCTCCGGGCACGGCACGCGCTCACTGCACGATGAAGCTGGCGAACAGCACGGCGCGGATGGGGCCGGTGTAGCGCTGGGTCAGCGGTCGCCTGTCGCCCTCGCCGTCGGTGCGGATGGGGCGCGGCGTGCGCAGCCCGGCCACGCGGGAGACCTCCATGACGATGTCCTGGGCCAGCTTGTCCTTGCCGTCGCGCCGCAGCAGCTCCTCCGCGGTGCGCTGCGAGACCAGCATCAGGATGCTGCTGCGCACGGCCGGCAGGCGCTGCTTGATCTGGTCGCCCAGCTTCTCGTCGCTGAGTTCGAGCGTCACGCCGATTTGCGCGAAGCGGTCACCGCCGGGGTCGGCCAGGTTGACCACCATGTTGTCCAGGGCCATGTAGATCGGGGCGGGCTTCTTGGCCGACGAGGGCGCCTCGTCGTCCTCCTCGTCGCCGGCCGCGGCCTCGGCATGGGTGTCCTTGCCCTTGGCATGGCTGCCACCCTTCATGAAGAACCAGGTTCCGCCGGCGGCGCCGCCCGCCAGCACGAGCACGGCCACGACGATCAGCACGATCTTGATGAGGTTGCTCTTGGGCTTGGCGGCCCCTTCGGCGGCGGCATTGGCGGACACGGATCATTCCCCTCGGTTTGCAGGGCCCGGCACCGGACCTTGGCGGAATTATTCGGCGCACCCGCCCGGGCCGAGCCGCGGAACAAAGGCAGGAAAACCGGCTTCTTTCCGGATTACACGAAGAGGTCGAGCGCGCCACGACCCGGTCGGCGCGTCCCGACCGATGCCATCGCGGGGGGCATGTCGGCCGGGTCGGCCGAAGACCGGCCGGCCCCGGACTCCGGCGGCGTCGAGCCGCCACCCTGCGCCTGCGCGCCGGTGCCCTGCCCCTGGCCCGGCGCGGTGCCCACGCTGGCCGAGCCCAGGCTCAGGCCCTGGCCGGCCAGCATCTGCTCCAGCTGCGGCAGCGACTGGTGGATCAACTGGCGCGCCTGCCGGTCGTCGCTCTGGAAGAGCACCTGCGCCTCCTGCCCCTGCAGCCGCAGTTGCACCGAGACGGGCGCGTCGCCCGGCCCCGCGACCGTGAGCTGTGCGCCCTGCACCTGCTGCGCCGCCCACCAGCTGATCGGGTCGAGCAGCGCGTCCGAGGCGTCGCCCCAGGCGGCGCCCACGTGCGTGGCGGCCAAGGGCGCGGTGACGGGCAGCGTGCCGCCCAGATCGGGCGCACCACCAACCGGCCAGCCGGGCGGCACGACCGTCGTCGAAGTCGTAGCGGACGCATCGGCATCGGGCTCGTCGACGCGCTTCCAGCCCGCGGCAAGCACCGCCTCTGCCGGCAGGAGGGCAGACGGCGGCTGGACCGCTGCCGCATCCGGCGCGATCGGCGGCGTCGCCGCTGCCCCATGTTGTGCGGCCAGCACCGGATTCGACGGCGACTGCGGCAGCAGGGCGCCCGCGGCGCCGGCGTGCCCATGCGCGGACGCGCCGGCCGGATGCGCGGGCGCGGCCACCTCAGGCACCGGCCGGTGATCGGCCAGGGCCTGGCCCAGCATGCGGGTCTGCCAGCGGGCGGACACGGCCGCGGTGGCCGCTTCGGCCGGCGTCTGGACGACGGGGGTCGCGGCGCTGCGCGCGCCATGCGGCGCTGCCGGGCTCCCGGCCATCGCACCCTCGCGCTCCTGGGCACCGCCGCCCGGCCCTGCGGCGGACGCCAGGCCGGCGCCGGCCGACATGACGGACGCGCGGCCTGCCGGCCCGCCCGCCGCGGCATCGCCGACGGCCTCGACGCCCAACCCTGCCGCGGGCTCCGCGCTGCCAGCCTGGGCACCATCGGGCGTCTGCTGGCGCTGCGAGAGCATCAGCGCCAGGTCCTGCGCAGCGACGGCGGCCGGCGGATCTTCCTGCAGCGCTTCCGTTTCATCCTTGTCGCTGTGGTCCGTGCCGGGCGCTGCCAATGTGTCCGCGGCCGCATCGGGCGGCGTGGGCACCGAGGGCGCCGCTTCTGCCTCCGCGGCCGCCGTCGCCGGGCGATGCGCTCCGTCCGGGGCTCGTTCGGCGCCCGGAGGCCGCGCGCGCGCGGCGCTCCCCTGCGACGCGCCGGCCGGCGCCTGCGCCTCGGCCCCGTTGGCTTGCCGAAGCAGCGACGCGAATCCGGCGCCCTCACCGGCCGCCCGGGCCTGCAGGCCCACCTCGCCACCCGGAGCCGGCAGCCCCGTCGGCGCCTTGGCCGTGGCGGCGCCGGCCGCAGAGGCCGACACGACGGTCACCGGCCCTCCCACGACGCACGCCCCGGGCCACGCCGGTGCACCTGCGCCGCCAGTTCGTCGGCGGCCTTCTGCTCCCGCCGCTGCTCGGCCTGGCGTGCCTTGGCGTCGCGGCTGGCGATCACCTGGCGCAGCGCTTCGAGCTTCTGCTCGGCCTCGCGCACCTTGGCAGAGATCCGCGAGACCGCCTGCGCATGCTGCTCCAGGATGCCGGTCTGCATCCGGATGGTGTGGTGCAGCCGGTCCATGAACTGGTAGTGGTGCCGCATGATCTCGGGCGCATGCCGCGCTTCGGAGGCACCCCAGCGGGCGGTGGTTTCCTGCGCATAGCCTTCCAGCTGGTCCAGCTGCAGCTGCGCCGCGACCCAGGCCTGGCGCGCCACAGCCAGCTGCTGCGCCACGGCATCGCGCCGGGCCCGAGCCATCTGCTCGGCCATGGCCAACGCGTCGGTCTTGGGTGCGGTCATGGACATCCTCGGAAAAAAAGATCGGGCGCCGGTCAGTTCGCCTGCACGGCGTCGGCGATGTACTGCAGGCCGGCAACGCTTTCGTCCATGGGCGCGCCTTCGCGCATGTCCTGCTGCAGGAAGGCGCTCATCACGGGCTGCAGGCGGATCGCCTCGTCCAGCACCGCATCGCTGCCCGCCGCGTAGGCGCCCACCCGCACCAGGTCGCGGCTGCTGCGGTAGCGGCCATAGAGCGTGCGAAAGCGCCGCGCCGCCTCCAGGTGTTCCGGCGTGGCCACGTTGTGCATCACGCGCGAGGCCGACTGCTCGATGTCGATGGCCGGGTAGTGCGCCTCTTCCGCCAGGGCGCGGGACAGCACGATGTGCCCGTCCAGGATGGCGCGGGCCGCGTCGGCGATCGGGTCCTGCTGGTCGTCCCCTTCGGACAGCACGGTGTAGAAGGCGGTGATCGAGCCCACGCCGTTGAGGCCGTTGCCGCTGCGCTCCACCAGCTGCGGCAGCCGCGCGAAGCACGAGGGCGGATAGCCCTTGGTGGCTGGCGGCTCGCCGATGGCCAGCGCGATCTCGCGCTGCGCCATGGCATAGCGGGTAAGCGAATCCATGAGCAGCAGCACATGCTGGCCCCGGTCGCGGAAATGCTCGGCCACGGCCGTGGCATAGGCGGCGCCCTGCATCCGCAGCAGCGGCGGCGCATCGGCGGGCGCGGCCACCACCACCGAGCGGGCGCGCCCCTCCTCGCCCAGGATGTCCTCGATGAATTCCTTGACCTCGCGGCCGCGCTCGCCGATCAAGCCAACCACGATGACGTCGGCCGCGGTGTAGCGGGCCATCATGCCCAGCAGCACGCTCTTGCCCACGCCCGAGCCGGCGAACAGGCCGATGCGCTGGCCACGGCCGACGGTGAGCAGCGCATTGATGGCCCGCACGCCCGTGTCCAGCGGCAGGCGCACGGGGTCGCGGTCCATGGCGTTGATGGGGCGGCGGTCCATGGGCTCGGCGACCACGTCCTGCAGGGGCCCCTGGCCGTCCAGCGGAATGCCCTGGGGATCGACCACGCGCCCCAGCAGGCCCTGCCCCTGCGGCAGGCGCAGCATGCCGCTGCGCGCGCGCACATCGCGTTCGGGCTCGCCCAGGCGGGGCACCGGCACGTAGGGAGCGGCGGGCACAACGCTGGCACCGGCCGACAGCCCATGCACATCGCCGGCGGGCATCAGGTAGGCCAGCTCGCCGGAAAAGCCCACCACTTCGGCCAGCACCGGCGCGCTGCCGGGCATCACCACCTGGCACTGGGCGCCGATGGGCTCGCGCACGCCGCGCGCCTCCAGCACCAGGCCGGCCACGCGCGTGAGCGTGCCCCGCACCTCCAGGCCGGGCGCCTGCTCGACGCGGCGGCGCGCGTCGTCCATGAAGCGTTGCCACACGGCGCGCTCAGGCGGCATCAACGTCGGACTCCTGTTCGTCCGCCGAACGGGCCGCGGCCGTGGCCGGCACCTGGTCCGCGCCGGGCGCCTCCCAGGGCACGGTCAGGCCCAGGCTGGCCACGGCGCGGGCCCAGCGTGGGGCGATGCCGCCGTCGACCACCGCGCCGGCCGATTCCAGGCGGCAGTCGCCCGGCGGCATCGCACCCTCGGCGACCACGGTCAGGCCGCGGCTGGCGAATTCCTGTTCCAGCGCAGCTGCCAGCCAGGCATGGTCGTCGGGCGAGAGCACCACGCGCACGCTGCGGCCGTCGGCCACCAGCAGGTCGATGGCCTCGCGTACCACGGGCTCCAGCAGTTCGGGCCGGGTGGCCAGTTCCTGGCGCAGCACCTGGCGGGCCAGCGCACAGGCGATGTCCAGCGTGCCGCGGGCGATGTCCTGCTGGGCCGCATCCAGGCCCTCGCGGGCGGCATCGAGCAGGGTGGCGAAGCGCTCGGCCTGCTCGTGCAACTGGCCATCGGTCAGCGCACGCATGGCCTTGTCGGCCTGCGCCCGGGCCTCGGCGGCGCCGGCGGCGTGGCCTTCGGCATAGGCCTGGGCACGGGCCTCGGCCAGAAGCGCCTCGATGTCGATGGGCGGCTCGGGCGGCGGGCCCTCGTCCTCGGCGATGGCCGGTGGCGGCGCATCCATGCGCTCGAAGGTCCAAGGCGCGGCCGTGCCGCCGGCCAGCAGGGCCAGTCGCTCGGCGCTGATCAGTCGGGATCGGCTCATGGGCGCAAGCAAGGCCAGGGACATGGCAGGACGGGCGGCCTCACACCATGCCCGCGCCGCCGCCCAGCACCACCTGGCCTTCTTCGGCCAGACGGCGCAGCGTCTTGAGGATCTCCTTCTGCTGCGCCTCGACCTCCGAGACGCGCATCGGGCCACGGGCCTCCAGGTCCTCGCGCAGGGCCTCGGCAGCGCGCGAGGACATGTTCTTCAGGAACTTGTCGCGCAGCGGATCGGCCGCCCCCTTGAGCGCGACGATGAGCGTCTCGGTGGCCACTTCCTTGAGCAGCAACTGCACCGAGCGGTCGTCGAGCTTGAGCACGTCGTCGAAGACGAACATCAGGTCGGCGATCTCCTGGGCCAGGTCCGGATCCTGGATGCGGATGGCGTCGAGCGCGGAGGTGTCGTTGCCGGCGCCCAGCAGGTTGATCATGCCGGCCGCCGTCCTGGTGCCGCCCGGCGAGGGCTTGCGCACCTTGCCGCCGCCGGCCAGCACGCGGAACATCACGTCGTTCAGGTCTTCCAGCGCGGCCGGGTGGATGCCTTCCAGCTTGGCCACGCGCAGCAGCACGTCGCCGCGCATGTCCTCGCCGAGCTGCACCAGGATGGCGGCGGCCTGCTCCGGCTCCAGGTGGGCCAGGATGGCGGCCACGATCTGCGGATGCTCGTTGCGCAGCACCTCGGCCACGGCCACGGCGTCCATCCACTTGAGGTTCTCGATGCCGGTCAAGTCGCTGGTCTGCAGGATGCGGTCGGCCAGGATGCCGGCCTTTTCCTCGCCCAGGGCATGCTGCAGCACCGTGCGCACGTACTGGTGCGTGTCGGCGGCGTACAGGCCCTGGCCCGACGTCGCGGCGATGAAGCGCTCGGCCACCGCACCCAGGCGCTCGCGCGACACCACATGCGTGCGCGCGATGGTCTCGCCGATCTTCTGCACCTCGCGCGGCGACAGGTGCCGCAGCACCTCGCCGGCCTCCTGCTCGCCCAGCGACATGAGCAGCACGGCGGCGTCTTCGAGTCCTTGTTCGTCCATGGCGGCTCAGGCCTTCTCGGCGTCTGCGTTGATCCAGCCTCGCACGATGTTGGCGACGGCGGCGGGGTTCTGGCGGGCCATGACGCGGGCGCCTTCGAGCTGGGCCTGTTCCAGCAGCAGCTCCGGGCGCGGCAGCGCGATGGGCTCCGGGCCGCCCTCGATACCGGGGGCTTCCAGCGCCGGGCGCTCGGGGTCGTCGCCCACCACGGCGTCCAGCGCGCCGCCCGGGCCCGGCAGGGCCGCGGCGATGGGCCCGCCTTCCAGCGCGAGGGGCTCCTGCGGCGCCTTGTCCTTGGCGGCCTCGGGCTTGGGCGGGGCCAGGGCCTTGAGCGCCGGGCGTACCAGGCCGAAGAGCACGGCCAGGCCCAGCACGGCCAGGGCCGCCGGCCAGGCCAGGCTGCGGGCCAGCTCGTACAGCTCGGGCCGCTTCCACAGGGGCAGTTCGGGCGCCACGGCACCGTCGGCCATGAAGGCGGCATTCATCAGGTTGACCGAATCGCCACGCTCCTTGCTGAAGCCGATGGATTCGCGCACCAGCGCGGTCATCTGCTCCAGCTGGGCCGCGGGCAGCGCGGTGGGCGTGACCTTGCCCTGCGCATCGGGCACACCCTGGTAGTTGACGACCACGGCCGCCGACAGGCGCTTGACGGTGCCCACCGCGCCGCGCACGGTGCGCACGGTCTTGTCGACCTCGTAGTTGGTGATGGACTCGCGCTTGCCCGGCGGGCGCTGGCCGGCCTGGGCCTGGCCTTGTGCCTGGGCACCGTTGGGGGCCAGCGGGGCGGCCTGGCCGTTGATGGGCGCGGCCGGCGCCCCGGGCGGTTGCGGCTGGTTGGAGGCCGCCCCCGGCACGCCCGAGGGCTGGGCCGGCGTGGCGCCCACCGTCTCGATGGTCTGCTGGCTGCGCACCGCGCTGGCGTCCTGCGACAGGTTGGGCCGGTGCTCCTCGCTGGTGGCCTCGGTCTGGGAGAAGTCCACGTCGGCCGTCACCTGGGCCTTCACGTTCTGCTTGCCGACCACCGGCTCCAGCATGTCCAGGATGCGACGGGTGTAGAGCTGCTCCAGCTGCTGCACATAGGCCAGTTGCTGGGCATCGACGCTGCCGTTGGCATTGGCGTCGCCGGTGCTGGACAGCAGCTTGCCGCTGTCGTCCACCACGCTGACGGCCGCGGGGCTGAGCTCGGGCACGCTGGAGGCGACCAGGTGCACGATGCCGGCGATCTGCGCGCGGTCGAGCGTGCGGCCCGGATGCAGCGTCAGCAGCACCGAAGCCGAGGGCTTCTGCTGCTCGCGGAAGAAGCCGTTCTGGTTGGGCAGCGCCAGGTGCACGCGGGCCGACTGCACGGCCGCCAGGGCCTGGATGGAACGCGTGAGCTCGCCCTCCAGCCCGCGCTGGAAGCTCAGCTTCTCCTGGAACTGCGTCATGCCGAAGCGGTTGGCATCGGTCAGCTCGAAGCCGGCGACCGAGCCCTTGGGCAGGCCCTGCGAGGCCAGGCGCAGCCGCACGTCGTGCACCTTGTCGGCCGGCACCATGATGGCGCCCCCGCCCTCGGTGTACTTGTAGGGCACGTTCATCTGCGCCAGCTGGGCGACGATGGCGCCGCCGTCCTTGTCGCTGAGGTTGGAGAACAGCACGCGCCATTCGGCCGAACGCCCCATGACGATGGCGGCGATGGCCACCGCCGCCAGCAGCACGGCGCCGAGCGCCAGCTTCAGGCGCTGGCTGCGGTCCAGGGCGGCGAAGCGGCTGGCCAGGCCGGCCGGCACCAGGGCATTGCCGGGCATGGGGCTGGTGGCGGGAAGCTGGGCGGCAGCGGCGGACATGAGGGGAGCGGCGGCGTTGGAGGGCGGACGCCAGGACAGCCTCCGCATGGCCGCCGATTATTCGAAGCACTGCCGCCGCCAAGCCTTGGATAAGGCCCCGGATTCGGCCTCAATTCCCGCCATGGCATGCCGACGGGCGCCTTAGCATCCGGGCCATCATGGAACTGCGCCTGAACACCGTCACCCCCTCGGCCGCGGGCCTGCGGCCGGCAGGCGCCGCCCGCCCTGCACCCGGCGTGGATGCCGCGGCCGGCGGCGGCTTCTCGTCGGCGCTCTCGGGCGCACTGCGCGAAGTGAGCAATGCCCAGAACGAGTCGTCGCGCCTGCAGAAGGAAGTGCAGATGGAGAACCCGCAGGTCAGCCTGGAGCAGACCATGGTCGCCATCCAGAAGGCCCAGGTGGGCTTCCAGGCCACCCTGAACGTGCGCAACCGGCTGGTGCAGGCTTACACGGACATCATGAACATGCAGGTGTGAGGCGCGGCCGGGCGCTCCCTCAGTGCATGGTCTGCAGGCGAGCGTCGAAGAGCTGGGCCACGTCCGACAGCCAGGGCTCGGCCAGCACGCGGATCTCGGCATCGTTGCGCAGGATGCGCTGCATGATGCGCGCCTTCTCGGCCCGCTCGGTGCGCTCCAGCTTCTCGCTGCGGCCCTTGAAGCGCAGTTGCTCGATCAGCACCGCGCAGGCGCCCTCGCAGCGCACCACCTCGTCCCAGTCCTCGCGGCGTGCGGCCTCCAGCATGCGTACGCTCGCGTCCTCGATCGCCTTGTAGTAGTCCAGCAGTCGATGGGACATCGCGAGCTCCTGCATAGCGGCTTCAGGCCGGTTGGGGGGCCACTGCATGCGCCTGCGGACCGATCTCGCGCCAGGCCTGCGCCACGGGACCGATCAGGGCGGCCACCTCGGCCACGATGGCCGCGTCGTTGCGCAGGTTGGCCGTGGTGAGGCGGCCGATGCAGTAGTCGTACAAGGCGCGCAGTCTACCTGCCAGCTCGCCGCCGCGCGACAGGTCCAGGCCAGCCTTGAGCCCCTCTTCGAGCAGGCGGACGGCGCGCCCGATCTGCTCGCCCTTGGCGGCGATGTCGCCGCGGGCCAGCGCGCCCTGCGCAGCCAGCAGCGACTGGCCGACGCCTTCATAGAGCATCTCCACCAGGCGGTGGGGGCTGGCACCGCCTTCGATGCTGGATTCGACCGCGACGCGCTGGTAGGCACGGGCGACGCGGGCGGCGGGAGGTGTGTACATGGCGGCTCCTGATTCGATGCTTTCCTTCTTTATCGGCCGCCGCCGCCCAAAATCAAGTCAGTTACACGTCAACTGCCCGACTTGTTCCACTGCGCGATCTGCTGCTTGACGTAGGTGTCCAGCGAGGTGAGCGTGCTCAGCTTGGCGTCCAGCGCCGAGTACTGGGCCCGCAGGCGCGACTCGACCAGCGTCATGCGGTCGGTCTGCTTGGTCTGGTCGTCCGAGTTGGCGTCGAGCTGCTTCTGCAGCGCCGCGGTGCGCGTCTCCAGCGTGCCGTCGGTGCCCACGGCGCCCTGGGTGAAGGCCGAGAAGCGCGAGGCCCAGCCGTCCGTCGTGCCGCCGGCACCATCGCTGCCCCCCATGAAGAAGGTCTTGACCGCATCGGGGTTGGCCAGCGCTTCGGACAGCTTGGTGCTGTCCAGCGTGAGGCCGCCGTCCGCGCTCTTGCCGATGGAGATGCCCAGCTGCGACAAGGTGGTGAAGGTGCCGCTCGCATTCGCGGTCCCTACCAGCCGCCGCATCATGGTCTGCAGGCCGGTCACCATGCTGTCGCCCTGCATCAGCCCCGCCTTCTTGCTGGCCGCGTCGTACGAGGTCAGCGAGTTGATCTGGCTGTTGATGTTGTTGTAGGCGTTGACGAAGCCCTGGATCGCGTTGGTGAGCGCATTGGTGTCGGTGCTGGCGGTGACGGTGACCGGATCGGCACTCAGCTGCGACAGCGTCAGCGACAGGCCCGGGACGGCGCCCGTGACGGTGTTGGTGGCCGAGGTGACGGTCACGCCGTCCACCGTCGCGACGGAGTTGGCCGCCCACTGCACGCTGTTGGCCGCCATGCCGGCGCCCGAGCCCGGCGCGTCGAAGGCCAGGCCGCTCAGGGCGGTGCCAGTGCCCGAGCCGCTGGCCGAGACCTGGAAGCCCGCGGCCTCGCCGGTGGTGGCCGAGCGCATCACGAGCCGCTGGCCGCTCAGGTCGGTGACCACGCTGGCCGTCACCCCGGCGCCGGCCGCGTTGATCTTGGAGGCGACGGTGGAGAGCGTGTCGCCTTCGCTGATGGCGACGTCCACGGCAGCGGCACTGCCGGCCGCGAAGCTGGGGCTCGTGCCCGAGGTGCCGCTCCAGGTGCCGACCTGGATCGACAGCGTGCCCGCCTGGAAGCCATCGGTGGCGGCCACCGCCGAGGACGACACCGACTGCGAGCGCGCCAGTTGCGACACGCTCACCTGGAAGCTGCCGGCGGCCGCCAGGCTGGAGTCCAACACCTTCACGCCCACCGCCGCGGAAGAAGAACTGGCCGTCTTCGTGGCCCACAGCGTCGCCTTGGTCAGCGCGGTGGCCGAATCCGACAGCGTGGACAGCATCGACTTGACCGTGCCCACCGCCGACACCTGGCTCTGGATGGTGCTCGCCTGGTTCTGCAGCTTGGTGACCGAGGTCTGCTCGATCGACATCAGCTTGCTGACGATGGAGTCGATGTCGATGTTGGTGCCGCTCGACGTCACGGTGCCGGTGCTGGCCATGTGCGGTGCTCCTCAATGGTTGAAGGCGGCGGGCGAAGAATCGCCAGCCGCCTCGATGGAGACGCCCTGCCGGGCGGCAGCGCGCCCCTCGTCCTGCGAACGATCAGCCCAGCAGCTTCAGCACGGTCTGGGGCATCTGGTTGGCCTGCGCCACCATCGAGGTGCCGGCCTGCTGCAGGATCTGCGCGCGCGACAGGTTGGCCGTCTCGACGGCGAAGTCGGCATCGGTGATCCGGCTCTTGGCGGAGCTGGTGTTCTCGGCCGCGGTCTGCAGGTTGGTGATGGTGGCCTCGAAACGGTTCTGGGCGGCACCGAAGGTGGAGCGCGAGTTCGAGATGCTGTCGATGGCCGAATCGATCGCCGTCATGGCGGTGCGTGCACTGGCGGCGGTCGTGCCCAGGGTTGCCGAGGCGCCCTGGGTGGCGGTGGTCATCGCGCCTGCCACGTCGGTGGTGGCGACGGAGATCTGGTTGTCCGCCGACGTGTTGGCGCCCACCTGGAAGGTGAACGTGCCGCTGGAGCCCCCCGTGCCGGTCAGCAGCGACTGGCCGTTGAACTTGGTGTTGGTGATGATCCGCGAGTTTTCCTGGGCGAGCTGCTTGAACTCGTTGTCCAGGGCCGTGCGGTCGGTGCTGGTGTTGGTGTCGTTGGCCGACTGCACGGCCAGTTCGCGCATGCGCTGCAGGTTGTTGCCGATCTGGGCCAGCGCGCCTTCGGCCGTCTGCGCCAGCGAGATGCCGTCGTTGGCATTGCGGGCCGCCACGTTCATGCCGCGGGCCTGGGCGTCCAGGCGGGAGGCGATGGCGAGGCCGGCGGCGTCGTCCTTGGCGCTGTTGACGCGCAGGCCGGACGACAAACGCTGGATCGAGGTCGCCAGCGAGTTCTGGCTCGCGGCCAGGTTGCGCTGGGCGTTGAGCGAACCGATGTTGGTGTTGATGATCGAGGCCATGGTGACTACTCCTGTTGCAAGCCGGTGGATCCGGCATCCGTTGCCAATGTCTGCCAGTGCCGACACTGGCTGCCAGACGGACCGGTGAGGCCCGTTGCCTGGATTTCGGGTCTCGCGGGGCTCGACTTGAGCACTTTATTTTTCGGTGCAGACCCTAAAGATTCCGGCCCTGCGCAAGACACCCGGCCCGTTGTCCGGCAGTCGGCGGCGGCCTGCCCAACACCGATACGACCTGTTACTGTTCTAACGCATTGCCCGCGACAGCTGTAACTCGCTAGAACTTTCGCTGACTCGACGCCAAAACCCCACAGTGTCCTTGACAGCGCCATCCATCGCGGGAACGCTGACACCTGGTGTGACAAAGTTAATGCGTAGGCACTAGATGCACCGGATTGCTGGCACCAAGTCTTGGAATGAATACTTTCCGTGTAACCAAAAATCTCGCGAAGTTGCAGCTTGGATGACACCAAGTACCGCCTGCTTCGCATTAAGTTTTTTGTTACCAATCTCACAATTACTTCCATCGACTGACACAGTTCCTTGGGGGCCCACCATGACCAGCGACCAGATCCTTTCCGAGATCAAGGAAGCCAACCTCACCTACCTGATGCTGGCCCAGAGCCTCATCCGCGAGGACCGCGCGCAGGCGCTCTACCGCCTTGGCATCTCCGGCGAATCGGCCGACCTGATCGCGGCGCTGTCGCCGGCCCAGCTGATGAAGATCGCGTCGGGCAACATGCTGCTGTGCACCTTCCGCGCGGACGACGACATGGTCTGGAGCCTGCTGACCAACCACAACGTCGGCCACCGCACCATCAACGAGGCCACGGCCCGGCTACATGCCAACATCGTCATGTCCAGCCGCATCGCGGAGCAGGGTCTCTGAACCTGTCACCTCGTGGATAGCAAGAAGATGCCTACCCCCAAGAGCGTGCTCGACGAGTCGCGCCAGATCGACCGGGCCGTCAGCCTGATCGAGATGGGCGCCCGGCTGCAGGTGCTCGAAAGCGAAACCGATCTGTCCTACGAGCGCCTGCTGCGCCTGTACAAGGAAGTGGCCGGCCGCTCGCCGTCCAAGGGGCAGTTGCCCTTCTCGACGGACTGGTTCCTCACCTGGCAGCCGAACATCCACGCCTCGCTGTTCCAGAACATCCACGCCTACCTCAGCCGCTCCAGCGCCGACCTGGAGAACGTCGACGTGATGATCAAGGCCTATGGCCTCTATTCCGAGCAGGTCGGTGCGCAGGGCCTGGAGCCGCTGCTGACCATCACCCGCGCGTGGCGCCTGGTGCGCTTCGTCAAGAACAACATGCTCAAGATGGTGCCCTGCACGCGCTGCGGCGGCCACTTCGTCGCCGATGCCTACGAGAACCCCCGCCACTTCGTGTGCGGCCTGTGCGAGCCGCCGGCTCGGGCGGGCAAGGGGGCGGGTGCAGGTGCGGCCAATGGTGTGCATCTTCAGTGAATTGAACCCCAGGCACCCTGCCTCCGAACTGTCGATATGGGCCCGTGATCGGGCCCTTTTTGCGGGACCGGTTCAGCCCGCCGTCAGGCCCAATAGCACCACCTGATCTTCGATCTCCACCATGTTCGTCATCCTCGGTTACCTGGTCGCCCTGGGCTGCATCTTCGGCGGCTTCATCGCGCACGGCGGCAACATCGGCGTGGTGCTGCATGCCCTGCCCAACGAGATCCTGGTGATCGGCGGCGGCGCCATCGGCGCCTTCGTGGTCAACAACCAGCCCAAGGTGCTCAAGGCCACGATGAAGGCCCTGCCCGCCTCGCTCAAGGGCTCCAAGTACACCAAGGCGCGGTACATGGAGCTGATGGCGCTGCTCTACGACATCCTCCAGAAGGCCCGCAAGGACGGGCTGATGTCCATCGAGAAGGACGTGGAGTCGCCGGCCGAGTCGCCCATCTTCCAGGCCTATCCCAAGGTGGGCAGCGACCACCACGTGGTGGAGTTCACCACCGACTACCTGCGCATGATGGTCTCGGGCAACCTCAACGCGCACGAGATCGAGTCCCTGATGGACAGCGAGATCGAGACCCACCACCAGGAGGCCCATGGCCCCGTGGCCGCCCTCACCCGCCTGGCTGGCGGCCTGCCGGCCTTCGGCATCGTGGCCGCCGTGCTGGGCGTGGTGAACACCATGGGCTCAGTGGGCCAGCCCCCGGCCGTGCTCGGCGCCATGATCGGCTCGGCGCTGGTGGGCACCTTCCTGGGCATCCTGCTGGCCTACGGCGTGGTGGAGCCGCTCGCGGGCCTGCTGGAGCAGAAGGCCGAGGACGCGGGCAAGGAGCTGCAGTGCATCAAGACCACGCTGCTGGCCAGCATGCAGGGCTACAACCCGACGACGGCCATCGAGTTCGGCCGCAAGGTGCTGTTCTCCACGGAGCGGCCGACCTTCAGCGAACTGGAAAACCACGTCAAGAAGAAGCCAGCTTGAGGCCCCTGAACGCCGCGCCGCCCCGTCACTGAAGCACGAACGCAACCATGGCCACCGGCTCGTCGGGGCGCAAGCTCCAGCCCATCATCGTCAAGCGCGTCAAGAAGACGGTGCATGCGAGCCATGGCGGCGCCTGGAAGATCGCGTACGCCGACTTCGTGACGGCCATGATGGCCTTCTTCCTGCTGATGTGGCTGCTGGGCTCGACCACCAAGGGCGACCTGCAGGGCATCGCCAACTACTTCAACTCGCCGCTCAAGGTGGAAATGGCAGGTGGACCGGGCACCGGCAGCAGCTCCAGCATCGTGACCGGCGGCGGCAACGACCTCACCCGCACCACCGGCGAGATGCGCCGCAGCACCGAGGTGGGCAAGGACCCGACCCGCTCGCACACGGCCGAGGCCCGCGCCCAGGCCGCGCGCGAGGACGCACGCAAGCTCGAAGCCCTGCGCGGCCGCATCGAGGTGCTGATCACCAGCGACGTGAAGCTGCGCGAGTTCCGCTCGCAGATCCGCCTGGAGACCACGCCCGACGGCCTGGAGATCCAGATCGTCGATGCCCAGCAGCGGCCGATGTTCGACACCGGCAGCGCGCTGGTGAAGCCCTACATGCGCGACATCCTGGGCGCCATCGGCGGCTCGCTCAAGGGCATCGACAACAAGGTGAGCCTGGCCGGCCACACCGATTCCACCCCCTACGGCAACGGCGAGCGCGGCTACAGCAACTGGGAGCTGTCGGCCGACCGCGCCAACGCCTCGCGCCGCGAACTGGTGGCCGCCGGCATGCCCGAGGACAAGCTGATCCGCGTGGTGGGCTTGGCCGCCAGCGACCCGCTGGACAAGAACGACCGCACCGCCGCCATCAACCGGCGCATCAGCATCACCGTGCTCACCCGCGAGGCCGAGGCCCGCATGGACGGGCGCCGGAGCATGGAGGCCGGCGATGCCGTGAAGGCGTTGCAGGAGCAGGCGACGCCCGCGCCGGCCGCCGCGGCCAGCGCGCCGGCGGCAACGCCCCGGCAGAACGTGGCGGACGCCAAGCCCTGAACCGGCGCACGCGTGCGCCGGACGGCCCGCCGAAGGCCCGAACAGCCACGCCACGCCGCCGCATATCGGCCCTTCGGCGCACGGATGCCGCCCCTACAGTGGCAAGGCCCCGATTGCGTCGAAAGCGACCATGCCTCCTTCCACCCTCCGGCCCTCCGAGTTGCCCGCACTGCTGGCGCTGCTGCCGCCCGGCGTGCGCACGCTGTCGCTGGACTGCTTCGACACGCTGCTGTGGCGCCGCGTCGCGCAGCCCATCGACGTGTTCCATGCCCTGCAGCAGCGGCCTGCGGCCCAGGCAGCGGGCCTGACGGCCGCCTGGCGCGCCATCAGCGAAACCCAGGCCCGGCGCCGCAAGGAGCTGCGCACCGGCCTGCCCGAGGTGACGATCGACGAGATCTACCGGCAGGCCTTGCCCCAGGCCACGACCGCGCATCGCCAGGCGCTGTGCGACGCCGAGTTCGACTGCGAGGCCGAGGCGGGCTTCATCCATCCACGCACGCTGGCACTGATCCGCGAGGCCAAGGCCCGCGGCCTGCGCGTGATCATCGTGAGCGACACCTACTGGAGCGCCGCCGAGCTGCGCCGCCTGCTGTGCCGGGTGATGGACGACCCCGACTGCGCGGGCATCGACGCCATCCACTGCTCCAGCGAACTGGGCCGCGGCAAGAGCGCCGGCGGCTGGAAGGAGGTGCTGCGGCGCGAAGGCGGCAACCCCGCCCATCTCTTCCATGTGGGCGACCATCCGGTGGCCGATGCCGAGGCCGCACGCCAGGCCGGCATCGGCGCGGCCCAGTTGCTGCCGCTCGACGAGACCACCACGGCCCAGGCGGGCGACCGCCTGCAGGCCGCGCTGCAGCTGATGCCGCAGCTGCGTGCGGAACGCCCCGTGCCCAGCCTCTTCCACGGCGTCCTCTCGCTGGGGGACGAGCAGGCGGCCACGGTGGCCGATCGCATCGGCCATGGCGCCGTCGGACCGATCCTCGCGGCCTTCGCCGAATTCATCCTCCAGCAGCAACAGGCCCTGGCCGCACGCGGGCCGCAGGTGCGCACGGCCTTCCTGATGCGCGACGGGCACCTGCCGCAGCGGGCCTGCGAGGCCCTGGCGCCGGGCGTGCTGGACGCCAGTGCGCTGCACATCTCGCGCTTCGCGGCCATCGCCGCCTCGCTGCGCACGCAGGACGACGTGCTGGGCGTGCTGGCCAGTTCGCTCAGCGTGCACACGCTGGACATCCTCGCGCGCCAGCTGCTGCTGCCGCCCGACATGGCGCGCCAGCTGGTGGCCCAGGCCAGGCGGCAGCCAGACCCGGCCCGCGCCTTCGCCAATGCCGTGCAGCAGCCGGCCGTGTTGCGCACCATCTTTGCGCAATCGCAGACCTACGGCCGCCGGCTCGTCGCCCATGTCCGCAGCCGCACCGGCGTGCAACCGGGCGAGCGGCTGATGCTGGTGGACCTGGGCTATGCGGGCACGGTGCAGACCGCGCTGGCGCCCGTGCTGAAGGAAGCCCTGGGCGTGGAGCTCTTCGGTGCCTACCTGCTCGCACGCAATGCCACGCTGCATGGATCGGACCGCCGCGCCCTCATCGATGCGCACTGGGCGGACGAACGGCTGGTGGTCGCGCTCACCACGTTCATCGGCATCTTCGAGAAGATCTGCGCCCTGACGGCCCCCAGCACGGAGGACTACGACGACGACGGCACGCCGCGGGCGGCGGCCGGGGCGCGCCCGCGGGTGGCATCGCCGCAGGTCGAGGCGATGCAGGCGGCCTGCCTGCGCTTCGTCGCACAGTGGCGCGATTGGCCTGCAGCCTGCCGCGGCCCGGCGGACCTGGTGGAGCTGGGCATCAATGCCGCAGCCGACCTGGGGCGGCTCGTCTACTTTCCCTCGCCCGAAGAGACCGAATGCCTGGCCGGCCTGCAGTTCGACATGAACCTCGGCTCGTCGCTCGCCCATCCGGTGATCGACCTGGCGGCGGCAGCGCAGGAGTTCCGCCGGGAGGGCTTCGCCATGCTGACGCACGACTTCCGCGATCTCCGCGTGGGGCATCCCGCCGAATTGCGGCACCTGGATGCGGGACTGTCCAACCTGCTGCTCGACGCCGTGCGCTTCGGCTTTGCGCTGGACGCCGGCCGCGGTGGCCAGCGTCGGCAGCAACTGGCCGTCCTGCTGGCCAACCGCACGCAGCATGCCCTGCAGGAAGTGACCGCCATCGCCACCCATGACGGCTACCACCAGCTGGTGCTGCCCCTCAGTGCCAGCTTCGACATGAGCGTGCTCTGGGGCCGCCATCTGCGCTGCATCCAGCTCGACGCCATCCAGCGCCTGACCCTCGGCACCCTGCAGGATGCGCCGGTCGACTTGCAGCTGGGCCGCGATGTGCTGCTGGACCAGGCCGCCTTCGACGACGACGGCCTGCTGCGCCTGGAACCGGGCGGAATGATGTACGTCCCCGCCGCCCGCGCCCCCGTGGTACCGGGCACCGTGCTGCGCATCGTCTACCGACCCCTCGTCGAGCGCGGCACCGTGCCGGCCGCCCATCCCTCCCCCGCGGCCGATGCCGCGGCACCGGAGCTCGTTTCGTGAACGCCCCGCTCGCCGCCTTGCCCGCGCCCTTGTTCGCCCGGCGCGCCGCGCAGCTCTGCCTGGGCCCGACCGCGCCGCTGTGCCTCGGCAGCTCGGCCGAACTGCTCGCCGAGCTGCTGGGCCCTGCCGATGCCGGCGCCCCGCGGCTCGTGGGCGCCGACGCTGCGATGGACGTGCAGGCAATTCGCAGTGCACTGGGTGAATGGCCGCGCGCGCGCGGCGCTAGCACCCCTGGCATCGCCTGGGCACTGCGCTGGGCGGACGCGGACGGCCCCGGCCTGCGGGCCCAGCTCGATGCACTGCGCGCCGCGGGCGCGCAGGATCTGCTGGCCCTCGTGGCCGAACCGCCCGCCGGACTGCCGGCCGCCGCCGCCCGCGCGCACATCGAGCGCCAGGCCTTCGCCGCGGGCTTCCGCAAGCATCCGGCCTACCACCTGTGCCTGCCCTACGAGGCACTGGACGCCGACGCGTGGCCGCTCGTCGTGCCGCTGCAGCGCATTCCCGATGCGGCCTTGGCGGCGTATCCGCAGGACCAGCTGCTGGCCGAGCGCGACCTGCACATGGACATGCTGCGCGAGACCGGCGAGCGCGCCGATGCCCACCTCATCCGCTACCAGTGGGCCGCCAGCCTGGCCCGTGCCGGCGACCGCGTGCTCGATGCCGCCTGCGGCCTGGGCTATGGCAGCTACATCCTGGCCCGGCACAGCACCTGCGCCAGCGTCACCGGCATCGACGGCAGCGCCTATGCCATCGACTATGCGCGGCAGAACTTCGCCACGCAGGACCAGCGCCTGGCCTTCCACGCCGGCTACCTGCCGCGCGACCTGGCGCAACTGCCCGACGCCAGCTTCGAGCTCATCGTGTCCTTCGAGACCCTGGAGCATGTGGAGGAGCCGCAGCAGACGCTGGCCGCCTTCGAGCGCCTGCTGGCGCCGGGCGGCCGCATCGTGGTCAGCGTGCCCAACGACTGGAGCGACGAGACCGGCGAAGACCCCAACCCGCACCACCTGCATGTCTACACCCTGGACCGGCTGCGGCGCGAGTTCTCGACGCATTTCGTGCGCGACCGGCTGGTGCAGCAGATCGCCAGCGGCTGCAAGTCCGGCCTCAACGGGGGCCAGTGGATGCGCATGCCGCGCACCTGGCGCGAACTGCCGGCCGAGACGCGCATGCCACCGGACAGCGAATGGTGGATCATGGGTGGCCACAAGCCGGCACTGCAGCCGGCGGTCGACCTGTCGCACATCAGCTATGCCACGGCCCAGCGTCCCTGGCGGCGCGTGGCCGGCGCGGCCCAGGCCCCCATCGCCCGCGGCTTGGTGCTGGCCATGCACTGCGTGCCTGCCAGCGTGGACCCGCGCATCGAAGCCTTCTGGCTGGCGCTGGCAGAGCAGTTGGCCAGCCAGGGCCTGCGCCTCGTGCTCCTGGCCACCACGGCCATCGAGACGCCAGGGCTGGACGCCCTGCCCATCCCCTTCGCGCTCATCGACTTCGCCCGCTGGCGCGGCCAGCCCTCTCAGGGCATCGCCATCGAAGAGCAGGACATCCTCGACACCGTGGCCTGGTACCGCTGCAGCTATGCCGAGGCCGAAGACGCGCAGCGCGTGGCCCATGAGTTCCTGGGCGATGTGCTGGACCAGCTGCGGCCCTGCGCCGTGCTGGGCTGGCAGAGCCTGAACCCGGTGACGCGCCGCCTGCGCCACCTGAGCCGTGCGCGCGACATCCCCTTCTGGTCGGTGGAGCGCGGTTGGCTCAAGTACACGCTCATGGTCGACACGGGCGAAAACAACGGCCTGAGCGAGCAGACCACCAGCCTGGCGCTGGGCCGTGCCGTCGCCACCTGCGCCGAAGAGCCAGGCCAGGTTGCCGCACTGGTCGAGCGCACGCGGGCCATCGACTCGCCCGACCGCTACGACGCGCCCGCCGAACTCGACCGGGCGGCCGCAAGAAGCGCCTGGGGCATCGGCGACGAGGACTGGGTGCTCGCCTTCTTCACGCACGGCGAGCCCAGCCTGCACGGCCGTGACCAGGACTGCCTGGCCGACCTGCACGATTGCAGCCACGCCAGCCTGCAGGCGCGCGTGGACGCCCTGTGCGAACGCGTGATGGCCGACGGTCACTGGCTGCTGGTGCAGGAGCATCCCTTCAACCTCGCCGCCGGACGCGTGCTGGCCTTGCCGGCCCATCCGCGCATCCTGCGCGTGCAGCAGAGCACGGCCACCGTATTCGGTGCGGCTGACGCCCTGCTCTTCACGCTCAGCACGCTGCAGTTCGACGCCGTCTTCACCGGCAAGCCCGTCGGCCTGCTGGCGCGCAGCCTGCTCGCCCCGGTGGAGGGCATGCCCTGGATGCGCGAGGCCGCACAGGCCCAGGACTTCCTGGGCCTGCTGCGCGACACCGCGGCCTGGCCGGCCACGCAACAGCGGCTGCTGCAGCGCCTGGCGCACTGGCAGGCGCAGGCGCTGCTCGATCTCCATGGCGACGCGCTGGCACCCGCGGCCGGCCGCCTTGCGGCGCACCTGTCGCAGTTCGAACGGCCGCTGGACGGCGGCTTCGACCAGCGCGTGGACCGGCTGCTCCAGCGCTGGGGCGGCTGAATAAGGGGCACGGGCCGCCCCTTATCCGGCTTTTGAAACATCACCCGCTGCCGAGAATGCCCCGAACCGCCCACCGCCGTTCGCGCCCATGTCATCCAGCAGCCAGGACAAGAAGCTCCCCGCCACGCAGCGGCGCCTGGACCAGGCCCGCCGCGACGGGCAGGTGCCCCGCTCGCGCGACCTGACCCACCTGGCCGTGGTGGGCACCGGCGCGGTGGCGCTGCTGCTGCTGGCCCCCACCGCCTTCGGTGCGCTGCGCGACGCGCTGGCCGCGGCCCTGCATTTCAATGCCGCCGATGCCATGCGCCCCGCCGCCATGGGCGAGCGGCTGACGCAGCTGGGCCTGCTCGGCATCGCGGCCTGCGTGGGCTTTGCCGCCATCGTCATCGCGGCCTCGGTGATCGCCACGCTGGCCACCGGCGGCTGGGTGATGAGCGCCAAGGCCATCACGCCGGACCTCGATCGGCTCAACCCCTTCTCCGGCCTCGGCCGCCTCTTCAGCAAGCAGCAGGCGAGCACCGTGCTCAAGCTGGTGCTACTGTCGGCCATCCTGGCCTGCGTGGGCTTCGTGTACGTGCGCGGGTCCATGGACGCGCTGGCGCGCATGGTGCTGATGCCCGCCCCCGGTGCCCTGCCCTACTTCGCCGACTGGCTGGTGCAGGGCACCGCGCTGGCGATGCTGGTGCTGGTGGCCGCCGCCGTCGCCGACGTGCCGCTGCAGGGCTGGCTGCACCGCTCACGCCTGCGCATGTCGCACGAGGAGGTGAAGCAGGAGCACAAGGAGACCGACGGCAACCCGCACGTCAAGGGCCAGCAGCGCAAGGCCGCGCGCGCGATCCTCCAGCGCGCCAGCATCACGGCGGTGCCGCGCGCCGACTTCGTGGTGATGAACCCGACCCACTTCGCCGTGGCCTTGCGCTACGACGAGACCAACATGGCCGCGCCGCACGTGATCTCCAAGGGCTCAGACCTGCTGGCCATGAAGATCCGCGACATCGCCAAGTCGCACGACATCCCGGTCATCCAGTCGCCGATGCTGGCCCGCGCGCTGTATGCCCATGCCGAGATCGACCAGCCCATCCCCAGCCAGCTCTTCACCGCCGTGGCGCAGATCCTCGCCTATGTGTACCGCCTGAAGGCCGCCATCGCCGGCCGTGGCGCCTGGCCGCAGACCGTGCCCGAACCGGTGGTGCCGGCCGAGCTCGATCCGCTCAACGACCCCAAGGCCCTTGCCGACCTGGAGGATGAGGCATGAACGCCCTCCAGCGCACCATGCAGGGCCTGTTCGGCGACGGCCCCGACTCCGCCGGCCTGCAGCGACTGGCCGCGCCGCTGCTGGTCATCGCCATCCTGGCGCTGATGGTGCTGCCCATTCCGGCGTGGATGCTGGACGGCTTCTTCACCCTCAACATCGCCGCCGCCCTGATGGTGATGATGGTGGCGGCCTATATGACGAAGCCGCTGGACTTCGCCGCCTTCCCCACGGTGCTGCTGCTGACCACGCTGATGCGCCTGTCGCTCAACGTGGCTTCCACCCGCGTGGTACTGCTCGAAGGCCACACCGGCCCGGGCGCGGCCGGCGCGGTGATCGAGGCCTTCGGCCACTTCCTGATCGGCGGCAACTTCGCGGTCGGCCTGATCGTGTTCGCCATCCTGGTGGTCATCAACTTCGTGGTGGTGACCAAGGGCGCGGAACGGATCGCCGAGGTGTCGGCCCGCTTCACGCTGGACGCCATGCCCGGCAAGCAGATGGCGGTGGATGCCGACCTCAATGCCGGCACGATCAACGAGAAGGAGGCCCGCCGCCGCCGCGCCGAAGTGGCGGAAGAGGCCAACTTCTTCGGCGCCATGGACGGCGCCTCCAAGTTCGTGCGCGGCGACGCGATGGCCGGCATCCTGATCCTGGTCATCAGCGTCGTGGGCGGCTTCACCGTCGGCGTGCTTCAGCACGGCATGCCGGCCGGCGAGGCGGCCAACAGCTATGTGCTGCTGGCCGTGGGCGACGCGCTGGTGGCGCAGATCCCGGGGCTCCTGATCTCGGTGGCCGCGGCCATGGTGGTCTCGCGCGTGGGCAAGGAAGACGACGTGGGCCGGCAGATCGTGCAGCAGGTCTTCACCTCGCCGCGCGCGCTGGGCCTGACGGCCGCCATCCTGCTGCTGCTGGGCAGCGTGCCCGGCATGCCGCATGTGGTGTTCCTGAGCATGGCCGCGCTGCTGGGCTGGGGCGCATGGACGATGGCGCGCCGCCGCCGCATCGAGGCCGAGACGCCCAAGCCCAGCGAGCCACCGCCCGAGGCCGACGCCACCTGGGCCGACCTGCAGCCGGTGTCGCTGCTGGGCCTGGAGCTGGGCTACCGCCTGATCACGCTGGTCGACAAGAACCGCCAGGGCGACCTGCTCACCCGCATCAAGGGCGTGCGCCGCAAGTTCGCGCAGGAGGTGGGCTTCCTGCCGCCGGCCGTGCATGTGCGCGACAACCTGGAGCTCAAGCCCAGCGCCTACCGCGTGACGCTGCGCGGCGTGGTGGTGGCCGAGGGCGAGGCCTTCCCGGGCATGTTCCTGGCCATCAACCCCGGCGGCATCGGCACGCCGCTGATCGGCACCGCCACCACCGACCCGGCCTTCGGCCTGCCCGCCACCTGGATCGAGGCGCGTTACCGCGACAGCGCACAAATGGCGGGTTTCACGGTCGTTGATCCAGAGACCGTGATGGCCACCCATCTGTCACATTTGATGCAGACCCAGGCAGGACGCCTGCTCAGCCGATCCGAAACACAGCAACTCGTGGAACACGTCAGCCAGTACAGCCCCAAGCTGATCGAGGAAGTGGTGCCCAAGCTCATCCCGATCGCCACCTTCCAGAAGGTGCTCCAGCTGCTGCTGGAGGAAGGCGTGCACATCCGCGACATCCGCACCATCGTCGAGACCCTGGCCGAGCATGCGGCCGTGGTGACCGATGCCGTGGAGCTGGCCCGCCGCGTGCGCGTGGCGCTGGCACCGGCCATCGTGCAGCAGATCTACGGCCCGGTGAAGGAGCTGGACGTGATCGCCATCGAGCCCGGCTTCGAGCGCCTGCTGATGCAGGCCCTGGGCAACGCACAGGGCCCGGCACTGGACCCCGGCGTGGCCGACACCTTCACCCGCAGCGCGGCCGACATCGCCAACCGGCAGGAAGAGCGCGGCGTGCCCGCCTGCCTGCTGGTGCCCGACGCCATCCGCGGCGCCATCGCCCGCCTGGTACGCCGCACGGCGCCTCGGCTGGCGGTGCTCTCGCACAGCGAGATCCCCGAGACCCACACCATCCGCATCGGGCCCATCCTGCGCGGTGGCGGCGCGGCCGCCTGACGCGCGCCGTGCCCCCCGCATCGCCCCCATCGTCCGCCTTCAGCCGCTGCCCGCCTGAATCATGAACATCCAACGCTTTCTGGCCCCGACCGCACGCGAAGCCATGGCCATGGCCCGGGCTGCCTTCGGCGACGACGCGCTCATCCTGTCGAACAAGCAGACCGAGCAGGGCGTGGAGGTGATGGCCGCGTCCGAGGAGTCTCTGGCCGGCCTGCAGGAGGCCGCCTCCGCGCGTCCTGCGACGGCGTCCGCGCCGGCCGCCCCGGTGACGCCTGCTGCAGCGGCCGTCGTGCCCCCACGCACGCCCAACCTCGCGGAGACCTCGGTCGAGGAAGACGCCAACCGCCTGGCGATGAGCACCCTCTCCTTCCAGGACTTCGTGCGCGAACGCATGCTGCGCAAGCAACTGGGCGACGCGGCCGCATCGACTGCCGCCGCCCTGCCCGCCGGCCCGGCCGCGGTGGCCGCGCCCAGCCAGGCCGCCGTCGCGCGTGGGGCAGCTCCCGTGGCCGCGATGCCCTGGAACCCCGCCGCCGCACAGCGACCCGCGCCGCTGACCGGCATGCCCTTGTCCGCGCAGCGCCCGGCTGTTGCTGCCGCCGCCGAACCCGCGCCGGCCGGGGCGATGGTTCCCGCCCAGGCCCTCTCCGAGGTGATGGCCGAACTGCGCGCCCTGCGCCAGATGGTCGAGACCCGCTTCGAGGCGCTCTCCTGGCTGGGCCGCGCGCGCCAGGACCCGGCGCTGGCCGATCTGATGCTGCGCCTGGTGCGCGCGGGCTTCTCGGCACCGCTGGTGCGCGCCGTGCTGCAACCCATTGCTGCCGGCACCGACGCCGCCGCGGCTGAGGCCCATGTGCTGGCCACCTTCACGCGCCTGCTGGCCATCGACGAGCAGGCCGTGCCGCTGGAGGACGAAGGCGGCATCCTGGCGCTGGTGGGCGCGACCGGCGTGGGCAAGACCACCGCCATCGCCAAGCTCGCCACACTGTGCGCGCGCAACCATGGCGCCGCCAGCGTGGGCCTGATCACGCTCGACACCCAGCGCGCTGGCGCCCATGAGCAACTGCGCGCCTTCGGCCGCAGCATCGACGTGGTGGCCCACCAGGCCCATGACACCGCCGCGCTGCAGGAGCTGCTGGCCCTGCTGGCGCACAAGCGGATGGTGCTGATCGACACCGCGGGCCATGCCTCGCACGATCCGCGCCGCCAGCAGCAGATGGCGCAACTGGACCTGCCCGGCGTGAAGCCGCTGGTCGTGCTCAATGCCGGCGCCCAGGGCGACGCACTGGACGAAGTGGCCCAGGCCTTCCGCGAAGATGGCGCGCGCCACGCGCTGCTCACCAAGGTCGACGAGGCGGTCAAGCTCGGCCCCGCGCTGGACGTGCTGATGCGCCATGGCCTGCAGTTGCGCGGCCTGGGCTGCGGCCAGGTGGTGCCGGACGACTGGCGCATGCCGCGCACGGCCGAACTGCTGCGCGAGACCTTCAACGCCCCGTTGCGTGGTGCCTTCGAGCCCCGATGCGTGGACGACCTCGACCTTCTGCTTTCCCCGGCACAATGCAGCACTCGGCGCTGAACCACGGGGACAGACCCGCCATGCTCGCCGCCGCCGCTCTCCAGAAGATGTACACCGCCAAGGGCCGCCTCGACCGCGACGCATTGATCCGCCAGTATGTGCCGCTGGTGCAGCGCCTCGCCCACCACATGGTGGCCAAGCTGCCGCCCAACGTCGAGGTGGACGACCTGATCCAGGTCGGCATGATCGGGCTGGTCGACGCCCTCTCGCGCTTCGACGCCACGCAGGGCGTGCAGTTCGAGACCTTCGCCACGCAGCGCATCCGCGGCGCCATGCTCGACGAACTGCGCGATGGCGACTGGATGTCGCGCGGCTCCCGCAAGAGCCAGAAGCAGATCGAGCAGGCCGTGGTGCGGCTGGAGCACAAGCTGGGCCGCGCCCCGCACGAATCCGAGATCGCCGCCGAGCTGAACATGCCGCTGGCCGAATACCAGTCGCTGCTGGGCCGCGTGCGCGGCACCCAGCTGCTGTACCTGGAGGACATGGGCGGCGAGGGCCGCGACGACGAGGAGGCCTTCCTCGAACGCCATGTGGCCGACAACGAGGCCGACCCCATGAGCGTGCTCAAGGACCAGCGCCTGCGCAGCGCGCTGGTCGCGGCCATCGAGTCGCTGCCCGAGCGCGAGCGCTACATCATGGGCATGTACTACGAGCACGACATGAACCTCAAGGAGATCGCGGCCGTGCTCAGCATCACCGAATCGCGGGTGTGCCAGCTTCATAGTCAAGCCGTCGCGCGGTTGCGCGCCAAGATGCGCGGGCACTGACGACGCGAGCGCCTGAAGAGCGCCGCGTGGCCTCTCAGCCAGCGTGCTGAGATCCGGCAGCTTCCTCGGATCGCGCGCGCGCCAACGCTGGCGCGCGCTTGGCCAACCAGACGCCGTGCCGCACCGGCCAGCGCCGGAACTGCGGATCGGCCCCCAGGGCCTGGGCCGCGTGGTGGGCCCAGTACGGGTCCCACAGCGCCTCGCGGCCGAGCGCGACCAGGTCGGCCTGGCCGTCGCGCAGCACCGCCTCCGCCTGCTGTGCGTCCACGATCATGCCCACGGCCTGCGTCCTCACACCGGCAGCCTCGCGGATGCGTGCGGCGAAGGGCACCTGGAAGCCCAGCCCACGCGGCACGGGCAGCGCCTTCGTCTCTTCGGTGAGGCCACCCGAGGAGCAGTCGATCACGTCCACGCCACGCTCGGCCAGGGCGCGGGCGAGCAGGACCGAGTCCTCCAGCCCCCAGCCACCCACGCTGCCATCGACCGCCGACAGGCGGCAGAACAGCGGCTTGGCGGCGGGCCACACGGCGCGCACCCGCGCGGCGATGTCCAGGGCCAGCTTCATGCGCCCCTGCAGGCCGCCGCCCCAGGCGTCCTGCCGCTGGTTGGCGTGGGGCGAGAGGAAGGCGGCGACCAGGTAGCCATGGCCGAAGTGCAGTTCCACCACGTCGAAGCCCGCGCGGTCGGCGCGCACGGCGGCCTGCACGAAGGCCTCGACCACCGCCTCGATCTGTGCCTCGTCCATGGCCTCGGGCGCCGACCAGCCCGGTCCCGCCGGCAAGGCGCTCGGGCCCAGACGGGTCCAGGGCAGACGGTCGGCCTGCATCTGCGCATCGCCGAGCGCGGCGCCACCCTCCCACAGCGGCTGGCTGCCGGCCTTGCGGCCGGCATGGGCCAGCTGCACGCCGATGGCTGCGCCGTTGTCGTGCACGAAATCCACCACGGCCTGGAGGGGCGCGATCTGGCTGTCGGACCACAGCCCCAGGTCGGCCGTGCCGATGCGCCCGCGCGGGTCCACCGCCGTGCTCTCGGTCAGGATGAGGCCGGCACCGCCCAGCGCGAACTTGCCCAGGTGCACCAGATGCCAGGCCCCGGCCTGCCCGTCCTGGGCGGCGTGCTGGCACATGGGCGAGATCACCACCCGGTTGGCCAGGGTGAGGCCGCGCAGCTGGAGGGGCTGAAAGAGCCGAGGCCCCGACGCGTCCGGCGTCCCGGCACCAGCGTCCATGGTGGCGCCGCTCAACCTTCCAGCGCCTTCCACATCTCGAGGTCGCGCTCGGCGGTCCAGATGCGC
Source organism: Pseudacidovorax sp. 1753 (assembly GCF_040544975.1). Classification (NCBI taxonomy): domain Bacteria; kingdom Pseudomonadati; phylum Pseudomonadota; class Betaproteobacteria; order Burkholderiales; family Comamonadaceae; genus Pseudacidovorax; species Pseudacidovorax sp. 1753. Next base: position 242,985 of record NZ_JBEPKY010000002.1, read on the forward strand.
GGGTCGGCGTACTGCGTGGCCTCGTCGTAGCAGCGGGTCACGTCGAAGGGCATGCAGTGGTCGAAGATCACCCAGTGCCCGTACTTGGGCTTGAGCGCGGCATAGGTGGCGCGGTAGACGGCATTCAGGTCCTGCCCCGCCGCCACGCCGGCCTGCACGCTGGCGTACACGTCGGCGATGAACTGCCGCGTCTCGGCCAGGCCCTGGGCCACTTCCTGCGGCGTGGTGAGCGCGGCGCCACGGCCCGGCACCAGCACCTGGGGCTTCAGTGCCTCCACGCGGCGCAGGGTCTCGGGCCAGTCCTTGAAATAGGCGTCGCCCGCATAGGGCGTGGCGCCGAACTCGACCAGGTCGCCCGACAGCAGCGCCCCCTCGCTCGGCAGCCAGGCGACGGTGTCGCCCTTGGTGTGGCCGCGGCCCAGCTGCAGCAGTTGCACCTCCAGCTTGCCCAGCCACAGGGTCATGCGGCCGGTGAAGGTCATCGTGGGCCAGGTCATGCCGGGCGGCACGGTCTCGACGTTGCTGAACAGGCGAGGGAAGCGGCCGATCTCGCTGGCCTTGTCGGCCTCGCCGCGTTCGACGATGAGGTCGTAGGTGTCCTGGCTGGCGATGATCTGCTCGGCCCCGTAGGCACTGGCGCCCAGCACACGCACCGCGTGGTAGTGGGTGAGCAGCACGTAGCGGATGGGCTTGTCGGTGACCTCGCGGATGCGACGGATCACGTCCTGCGCCATCGCGGGCGTGGCCTGGGTGTCGGCCACCAGCACGGCGTCGTCGCCGATGATCACGCCGGTGTTGGGGTCGCCCTCGGCGGTGTAGGCCCAGGCATGTTCGGAGATCTGGGTGAAGCTGATCTTCTTTTCTTCCAGGTCGGCCTGGCTGGCGAATGTCTTGGTGGCGGTCATGGGGGTCCTTGGATGAAGGGGAATGGGACGGGGCGGAAGGTCAGTGCGCGCCCAGGTAGGCGGCCCGCACCTTGGCGTCGCCCAGCAGCGCGCGGCCAGCGCCTTCGAGCGTGATGCGGCCGGTTTCCAGCACGTAGGCGCGGTCGGCCACGCCCAGCGCCTGCCGCGCCATCTGCTCGACCAGCAGGATGGTCAGGCCCGAGCGGCGCAGCTGCCGGATGGCCTCGAAGATGTCCTTGATGATCAGCGGCGCCAGGCCGAGCGAGGGCTCGTCCAGCAGCAGCAGGCGCGGCTCGCTCATCAGTGCGCGGGAGATGGCCAGCATCTGCTGCTCGCCGCCGGACAGCGTGCCCGACAGCTGGTGCTGCCGCTCGGCCAGCCGCGGAAAGCGCTGGAACTCGCGGGCGATGGCAGCCTCGACGGACACCGGGTCCTTGCGCCGGCCATAGGCGCCCAGCATCAGGTTCTCGCGCACCGTCTGGTCGGCGAACACGCCCCGGCCTTCGGGCGACATGGCCACGCCCATGGCCACGCGCCGGTGCGGCGGCACGCGGGCCAGGTCCTCGCCGTCGAGCAGGATTCGACCGCCGGCCACAGGCTCCAGGCCGCAGATGCTCTTGAGCAGCGTGCTCTTGCCCGCGCCGTTGGCACCGATGATGGCCACGACCTCGCCGGCGCGTACCTCCATGCTGACGCCCTTGACGGCCTCGATGGCGCCGTAGGACACCTGGACGGATTCGATCTTCAACATGGCGGGCTCCTCAGGCGGCGCAGCGTTCCGGCGCGGGGACGGGCTCCGGCTGCGCCTCGGGTTCCGGTTCATCGGTGCCGAGGTAGGCCTCGACCACGCGCGGATTGCACTGCACCTCGGCCGGCGTGCCTTCGGCGATCTTGATGCCGTAGTCCAGCACGATGACATGGTCCGACACGGCCATCACCAGGTCCATGTGGTGCTCCACCATCAGGATGCTGACGCCGCAGCGGCCGATGCGCAGCAGCAGCTGGCCCAGCTCGGCGGTCTCCTGCGGGTTGAGGCCCGCGGCCGGCTCGTCGAGCAGCAGCAGCTGCGGCTCGGTGGCCAGCGCCCGCGCCAGCTCGGCGCGCCGCTGCAGGCCGTAGGGCAGGCTGCCGGCCGGCTGGTGGGCCAGGTGGGCCAGGTCCACCAGCGCCAGCAGCTGCAGGGCACGCTCGCGCGTAGCCGTCTCCTCGCGCCGTGCCGCCGGCATGCCCAGGAGCGAGGCGAAGAAGCCGTTGTGCATGCGGCTGTGCCGGCCCAGCATCACGTTGTCGAGCACGGACAGCTCGGAGAACAGCCGCAGGTTCTGGAAGGTGCGGCCCATGCCGAGGCCGCAGATCTCGTGCACCGGGCGGCCCGCGATCTCGCGGCCCAGGAAGCGGATCGATCCGGCGCTGGGCTCTACGACGCCGGTGAGCATGTTGATCATCGTGCTCTTGCCGGCGCCATTGGGCCCAATGAGGGCATGGATGTGACCGCGCTGCAGCCGGAACGACACGTCCTGCGCCGGCTTGACGCCGCCATAGGCCTTGGTCAGCCCGTGCACCACCAGCAGCTCGCCGTCGGCCTGCGGCCCGATGCGTGGAACCGCCGCAGGGCCCGTCGGGGCGGGCGCCTGCGCCGGTGACAGGGCGGCACCGCGGCCGACCTTGCGCCGGAACAGGCCCGTGACCCCGCCCGGCATGGCATAGAGCGCGAACAGCAGCAGGAAGCCGTAGAGGAAATGCTGCGCCGACGGCCAGCGCGACAGCGCGGCATCCACTGCCGTCAGCACCACCGTGCCCACCAGCGGCCCATAGGTGGAGCCCGCCCCGCCGAACAGCACCAGCAGCAGGATGAAGATGGACAGGTGGAAGGTGATGAAGTCGGAGTTGATGTACTGGTTCTGCTGCGCCACGAGCGCACCCGCCACGCCGCAGGTGACCGCGGCCACCACGAAGGCGATCACCTTGGCCCGGTACACCCGCACACCCACCGACGAGGACGCGATCTCGTCCGCCTGCAGCGACAGCAGCGCCCGCCCGAAGCGGCCCGCCAGCAGGTTGCGCAGCAGCAGGTGCGTCAGCGCGCACAGCACCACGCCGAACCACACCCACTGCGCCGAGCTGAGCGGCTGACCGTTCCAGGTGACCGGGCGGATACCGTAGATGCCCTGCGCGCCGCCGAAGACGTCGGTCCACTCCCCCACCAGCTTCTCGACCACGATGCCGAAGGCCAGGGTCACCATCGCCAGGTAGGGGCCCTTGACGCGCAGCGACGGCAGCGCGATCAACACGCCGCACAGGGCCGAGACGGCCGCGGCGGCCAGCAGCGCCAGCCAGGGACTGATCTCGGTGCGGCTGGTGAGCAATGCCACGGCGTAGGCGCCCGCGGCGAACAGTCCAGCCTGGCCCAGCGACTTCTGCCCGGCAAAGCCGACCAGCACGTTCATGCCCGCCGCGCACAGGTAGTAGACGCACATCATGAACACGATGCGCAGGTAGTAGTCGTTGTCGACCAGTGCCGTGGCGCCGATGACGGCGGCGGCCGCCAGCAGCACGCCGACCAAATGCCGGGCGTTCATACCTTCTCCACCACCGGCTTGCCGAACAGGCCCGTGGGCCGGAAAGCCAGCACCAGGATGACCAGCGCGAACACCGCCACCTCGCGCCACTGCGCCTGCCACAGGTTGACCAGCGACTCCAGCACGCCCAGCGCAAAGCCGCCGATGACGCAGCCGCGCGGATTGCCCAGGCCGCCGATCATGGCGCCCGAAAAGCCCTTGAGTCCCACCGTCAGGCCCATGAAGAGCGAGGCCTGCGCGATGGGCGCCAGCAGGAAGCCCGACAGGCCCGCCAGCGCCGAGCTGGCGACGAAGGCGCCGATCATCACGGCCTGCGTATTGATGCCCATGAGGCTCGCGACGTTGCCGTTGGCCGCCACCGCGCGCATGGCCTTGCCGATCATGGTGCGGTTCATCACCCAGTCGAAGCCCAGCATCACCACCGCCGCCACGCCCAGCGTGAGCAGCTCCTGCGGGCGCACGCCCACGCCCAGGATGCGGATCACCGAGTCGCCCACCGGGCCCGGCACCACCACCGGCTTGGGCCCCCAGATGGCCAGGCCGATGCTCTGCAGGATGACGCCGAAGCCCAGCGTGCTCATCACCCAGGCCATGCCCGGCCGGCCGGCAAAGGGTCGCACGCCCACCATGTACAGCAGCCACCCCAGCACGCCCATCACACCCAGTGCGCCGGCCAGGGCCAGCAGCTGCGCACTGGCCCCGGGCTGCGCGCTGCCGAAGCTGGTGGAGCTCACCGGCAGCCCCAGCACCAGGAAGAGCGCGCTCATGCCGATGAAGGCGCCGGCGGAGACGAACTCCCCGTGCGAGAAGTTGAGCGTCTTGGTGGTCGTGAAGGTGATGCTGAAGCCCAGCGCCACCAGCGCGTAGGCACCGCCCACGGCCAGGCCGCTGAGAATCGCCTGCAGGAGCGCCTCTGTCATGTCTGCCTCCGAAGAAAGAGCCGGTCCGGCCGTGGCCGGACCGCGATGCCGCCCGACGGCAGCGCCTTACTGCTTGAAGTCCGCCTGGGCCAGGCCGCCGATCACGGGGTCGGTGTAGGGCATCAGCTTGCCGTCCTTCCAGCGGATCCAGACCAGGTCCTTGGCGGTCAGGGCCTCGTGGTTGGTCTTGCTGAAGGGCTTGTCGTAGGTCTTGAGCACGCCTTGAACCGGTGCCTTGAGATCCTCCAGCGCGGCGCGCACGGCCGGACCGTCGACGCTGCCGGCCTGCTTCGCCGCCGCGGCATACAGCATGACCGAGTCGTAGCCATGCAGCGCGAAGGAGAAGGAGCCCGGCGCCTTCAGCCGCGCGCCGATGCGGTCGAACAGCTTCTGCTGCACCGGCGTGCGGGTTTCGCTCACCGTGCGCATGAAGATGGGCTTCTCGGCCAGCGCCTTGCCCGCCGCGTCGTAGAAGGTGATGTTGTCAGCCGCCCACGAGGTGAGCACCAGCGGGAAGTAGTCGATCTTCTCCATGCTGCGCACCAGCTGCGCGATGGGCGTGCCCTGGGCCCAGACCACGACGGTGTCCACGCCAGCCGACTTCATCTTGCCCAACTGCGAGGTCATGTCGGTGTCGCCGACGCCGAAGCGCTCGGTGGCCGCGACCTTGATGCCCTGCAGCTTGGCGATCTCCTCCATGTCCTTCAGGCCGCCCTGGCCGTAGCCGGTGGTCTCGGCCATCAGGCCCACCACCCTGGACTTCTCGGCGTTCTTCTTCACATAGGCCATCAGCGCCGCCACCTGCTCGCGGTCCACCATCGAGACGCGGAACATGTAGTTGTCGGCGCCGGGGCTCATGGGCTTGGTGATGTCGGTGCCCGAGCCCACGTTGCCGATCACCGGCACCTTCTTCTGGTTGGCGATGTGCTTCCAGGCCATGGCATTGCCGGAATTGGTGGGGCCGAACACCGCCGCCACCTTCTCGTTGTCGACCAGCTCGCTCATGTTCTGGATGGACTTGGGTGGCGCCGAGGTGTCGTCGCGCGTCACCAGCACCAGCTTGCGGCCGAGCACGCCGCCGGCCGCGTTGATGTCGGCGATGGCCGCCTCCATGCCCAGCACCGCGGCCTGGCCGCTCTGCGCGGAGGGCGAGGCCGAGAGGTCGCCGTTGTAGCCCAGCTTGATGTCCTGCGCGCTGGCGGCCGCGGCAGCGGCGGCCAGGCCGGCGGCGAGCAAGGCCCGCTTGAAGAAGGTCGGAAGGCGCATGTCTGTCTCCTGCTGTGTTGTTCGAAGGGAAAGGGAACCCGGCGTGTTCCCGCGTGATGCCGGTGTGCGATCAGGCCGCGAGGAAGCCGCCGTCCACCGGCAGCGTGACGCCGGTGACGTAGCTGGCCATGGGCGAGGCCAGGAACACGACGGGCCCCACCAGTTCCTCGGGCTGCCCGACGCGGCCCATGGGCGTGCGCTGCATGAAGCGCTCGAGCCGCTCGGGCGCCTCGCGGGTGTAGGCCGTCATCGGCGTCTCGATGACACCGGGCGCGATGGCGTTCACGCGCACGCCGTCGCGCGCCAGTTCGACGGCCAGCGCCTGGGTCATGAGCCGTACCGCGCCCTTGGAGGGCGAATAGCCCACCACGCCCGGGATGCCGACGCTGGCGGCGATCGACGCCACGTTGATGACGACCCCGCGGGTGCGCCGCAGCGCCGGCAGCCAGGCCTGGGTGGGATGGAAGGTGCCCATGACGTTCACGTCCAGCGTGCGCGACAGGTTCGACGCGGCCTGCGCGCTGTCCATGCCCTCGCGCACCAGGATGCCGGCGTTGTTGACCAGGATGTCCAGGTCCGCCACCTGGGCCGACACCGTGGCGGCCAGCGCGGCGCAGGCCTCGGGCGAGGTGACGTCGAGCCCATAGGCGCAGGCCCGGCCGCCTGCGGCCTCGATCTCGGCCGCGACGGCCTGCGCATTGCCTTCGTGCAGGTCGGTGACGACCACGGTGGCGCCGGCCCGGGCCAGGCCGCAGGCGATGGCCCGGCCGTTGCCCTGCCCGGCCCCGGTGACGAGCGCGGTCCGGCCCGCCAGCACACGCGGTGCCGTGAGTTCTGAGATGTCCATGGAGTGAAGGAAGGAAGCGTCGAGGGAAAGTGCAGCCGCCGTGCTCAGGCCGGCAGCGTGTCGAACTGTGCGAAGGCGGGCGCCAGCGCGGGCGTGGCGGCGGGCGCACCCAGCTCGCCCTGCCGGGCCAGCACATTGCCCACCACGTAGCCGAAGGTCAGCGCCGGGCCCAGCGTGATGCCCGCACCGGGGTAGTTGCCGCCCATGACGCTGGCCGCGTCGTTGCCGACCGCGAACAGGCCCGGAATCGGCCGGCCCTGCTGGCTCAGCACGCGGCAGCTGGCATCGGTGGCCAGCCCCGCGAAGGTGCCGATCTCGCCGACCACCAGCCGGATCGCGTAGAAGGGCCCGTTCTGGATCGGCGCCATGCAGGGATTGGGCTTGACCAGCGAGTCGCCCTGGTAGCGGTTGTAGGCGGTGCTGCCCTTCTGGAAGCGGCTGTCGTTGCCGCTGGCGGCGTCACGGTTGAAGGCCTGTACCTCCTCCTGCAGGGCCGCGGGCGGCACCTCGATGACACGGGCCAGTTCCTCCAGCGTGCGACCACGGCGCAGGTAGCCGTTGCGCAGGTATTTGCCGATGGGCAGCGGGAACGGCGCCACCGCACCCATGCCGTATTCGCGCAAGTGTTTGTGGTCGCAGACGAGCCAGCAGCTCACCGCCGGCAGGCCCGCGCAGGCCTTGACCAGGCGCTGCACGAAGTCGTGGTACGACAGCGCCTCGTTGGCGAAGCGGCGACCGTCGGGCGTGACGGCGATGACGCCCGGCTTGGCCCGGTCGATGAAGTGGGGCATCACGCCCTGCGAGCCGTCCTTGCGCTGCAGGACCGAGGTGGGGCACCAGGCCGCCGCGTTCGGGATGGTCGGATCGACCCAGCCACCCACCGATTCGCCCAGGCGCAGGCCGTCGCCGGTGTTGAGCGGTGGCGAGGGCGTGAAATGCTCCCGCCCTGTGGGCGCATGCGGAAAGAGCTGCTTGCGGCGCTCCACGTCGTAGGGAAAGCCGCCGCAGGCCAGCACGACGCCACGGCGCACCCGCACCTCGGTAGGCACGCCGTCGCGCACGACGGTGGCGCCGACCACGGCGTCGCCCTCCACGAGCAGCTTGCTGACCGGCGCGTTCAGCCACACGGGAATGCCCAGGTCCATGCCGGCCTTGGCCAGCCGGCCGGCCAGCGCATTGCCGTTGGTCAGCGTCATGCCGCGGCCATGGCGCAGCACGTCCAGCAAGTGGCCGCCGAAGCGCCGTGCCACATACAGGAAGGATTCGAGCGACTTGAAGGCCCGCAGGAAGTGCCACAGCTCCTTGCCCGAGCCCAGCATCATCCCGAACACCGTGAGCTCGGGCACCGGGGGCGCCAGTTGCGCCACGCGCTCGCCCAGCTCGCGGGCGTCGAAGGGACGGGTGACCATGGAGCGCCCGCCCGGCTGGCCGCCGGGCGCCTCGGCGTGGTAGTCGGGGAACACCGGCGGCATGTCGAACTGCACGCAGGTGTTGCGGGTGAAGAAATCGATGGCCTTCGGGCCGTTCTCCAGGAAGGCGTCGACGCGGGCCGCGTCGAAATGGGTGGTCGCCTCGTGCTGCAGGTAGGTCCGTGCGGCGCCGGGCGGTTCGTGGATGCCCTGCTCCGTGGCCAGCCGGGTGCCGGGAATCCACAGCCAGCCTCCCGACCGTGCCGTGGTGCCGCCATACAGCGGGGCCTTGTCCACCACCAGCACCTTGAGCCCCTGGTGCGCCGCCGTCACTGCGGCGGACATGCCGGACGCGCCGGTGCCGACCACCAGCACGTCGTAGATCTCTTGTCCTTCAGTCATTCGCCATGTCTCCTCGGCCCACACGGTTCAGGAGGAACGCGTTGCCGTGTCGTTAGTATTGAGCTAACGCATCTTTCTCAATCTAATCGTTTACCCTGGGATAATGTGTTTGATAAGATCGAAGCGTTAGGAGACATCCATGGGCCTTTCGGACAACGACCCGGGCGAATCGAACGCGGAAAAGGAACGGCGGGGCATCCAGTCGGTGGAGGCCGGCGGCCAGCTGTTGCTGGCGCTGGGCGCACATGGCCGGCCCATGCCGCTGCGCGAACTGGCCAAGGCGGCCGACATGGCGCCGGGCAAGGCGCACCCCTACCTCGTGAGCTTCTCCAAGCTGGGGCTGGTGACGCAGGAGGCCTCCACCGGCCATTACTGGCTGGGGCCCACGGCCATGCAGCTGGGCCTGGTGACGCTGCGCATGCTCAATCCGGTGCGCGAGGCGGTGCCCTTCGCCGAAGACCTGGCCCGCGAGACGGGGCACAGCGTGGCGCTGTCGGTATGGGGCAACCAGGGGCCGACCATCGTGTTCCTGTTTGACGCCATCTACCCGCTGCACACCAACATCCGCACCGGCACGGTGATGTCGCTGGCCTCCACGGCCACCGGCCGGCTGTTCGCGGCCTACCTGCCGGCGCGGCTGATCGAGGAATCGCTGCTGGAGGATGCGCGCCGCCTGGGCCCGGACATCGCCCAGCCCGCCGAACCCGACAACCTGCAGGCCCTGCTGCAGGAGGTGCGCGAGCACGGCGTCTCCCGCGCCGTCAACAACCCCACGCCGGGGGTGTGCTCTTTCGCGGCGCCGGTGTTCGACTATTCGGGCAACATCGTCCTGGGCATCACGCTGATGGGGCGCTCGCGCTCCTTCGACACCGACTGGAACGGCACCCAGGCCAAGGCTGCCAAGGCCTGCGGGGCCGCGGTGTCACGGCGGCTGGGCCACCAGTCGCTGCGGCCGACCTGAACCGGACGCACATGAAAAAGCCCCGCGCCATCCGGCCGGGGCTTTTTCATGGGGCGCGCCGGACGGGCGCGCGGACCGGCTCAGTGCATGCCGGCCGAGGCACCGCGCGCCGCGGCGCCGAACATGGCGCGCTGGCCCAGGCCGGCGCCGTAGGTGGGCATGTCCTGTGTGCCCAGCAGGGCCGACAGGCTGCGCTCCACGGCGGCGGCGCGGCGGGCGATGCCGGCACGCATCACGCGCAGCCGCTGGGCGACGCCTTCGATGCGGTCGCGGAAGTCGGCGTCGAACACCTCGGCCGACAGCGCCGACTCCAGCACGTTGCTGAAACCGCTGGCAACCTGGCGCATGCCGTTGCAGGCGGCCTCCAGCGCCGGGGCGTCGCCTTCGAGCAGGCGGGCATCCACGGCGTCGAGCTGGCGCTCGACTTCCTGCAACAGCTCTTCGGTGGACTCGCGGGTGTCGATCATCAGGGGGGCATGCATGGCGTTCAACCTCTTGTGCGGCTCAGCATTTCCTGAGCGTTGGCGAGCATCTTGTCGGCCACGGCGCCGGCATCGACGGTGAAAGTGCCGTTGGCGATGGCTTCGCGCATCGAGGCGACCTTGGCCTCGTCGATGCCCGAGCCCGAACCGGTGCGGCCGAGCGACTGCACCGTGGACGACACGTCGACCGACACCCCGGCCTCGGCCCGGGCGCCACCCGACTCCGCCGCGGTGGTGGCGGCGCGGTCCGACCGCACCGCACCGGTGGCGATCAGGCCGACTTCATTGCTTGCACCGACTTTCATGACTGGACTCCATGCGCCCTTGGAAGGGCGGCGTCACTGTTTTTCGGCGGCCTCCCGGGGAACTTGAGGACTTTTTTTCGACTTTCTTCGATCGCCCGCGTCCGCAGATGCCCACCACGCGCGCGTTCGTGAAGCGCATTCCTAGAGCGCCATGCGCACCGTCCCGGCGTCGACCACCTGTCCGGTGGCGATGCGTCCGTTGGGCATGCGCACGCGCACCGCCTCGCCCACCCCGCCCGCACTGAGGGCCTGGCCCTCGGTGCTGACCTCGAAGCCGCGCCCACCCGCCAGGATGCGGACCGAGGCGCCCGCCTGCAGCACCTGCTGCGTGCGCACCATGGCCTGGCGGATCGGCTGGCCGGCCGCCAGCGCCCGGGTGGCGACGCGCCCCACCCACTGGGCCGGATCGGCCACCACCGGCGACGCATCCGCGGCCCAGTCGGCCTCGGCCTGCACGGCGTCGCCCGCCTGCAGCACCGCCCCCGGCGCCACGCCGTCGCGCAGCACCCAGGCCGGGCCGATGGCCTTGACCGTCACGGGCAGGAAGACGTTCCAGCGCACGGCGCCGTCCACGCAGCGCAGGCCGAGCCGGCTGCGGCCCCACAGGCGCTGGCCGGGTGGCAGGTAGGGCTCGACGCTGGCGCAGGGCGCCAGGCGCAGCCGGCTGTCCAGCGTGCCAACGCTCACCTCCATGCGCAGGGGCGCCATGTCGGTGCCGGCGGCGCCGCGGCCCTGGGCCACGGCATCGTCCACCCAGTGCTGGGCGGCGGCCACGAAATCGGCGCCCATCTCGCCGCCGATGCCCGGCAGCGTACCGGCGCCGCCGGGGGTCTGGGCGAGCGCCGGAGCCAGGGCGGCCAGGGCGAGACCCAGGGCGGCGGCCAGGTTCTTCAGGAAGCAGCGGTGCGAGCGGGACATGGCAGGACGGCGGCAAGGGTCGGCCGGGGCCGGGGGCAAGAAAGGCGCCGACCGGGTGCACGGGCACCGGCGGCATGGCGCCATGGCTCGGCGCGCAGGCCGGCCATTGGCGGGATGCGATGCACTGTAGACAGGGGCCCGCCGTGCCAAAGCCGGAAACAGCCCGGAAAAGCCGCCTTTGTTCCCGCCATTCGCCCCGGGGCCTCCCGCCCACAATTTCCGCACGGTGGCGTCCGTCCCTTCACGGGGTGGCACACCGCCCTCCTCCCTTCGCCACACCAAGGATCACGCATGCTGGACAAGCTGACGCAGTCGATGGACTTCCAGGGCCAGGCACTGATGCTGCGCGCCGAGCGCCAGCGCGTGATCGCCGGGAACATCGCCAATGCCGACACGCCCGGCTACGCCGCGCGCGAGCTGGACTTTGCCGCCGCGCTGTCCGAGGCCACCGCCGGCGACCGCAGCGGCGCCGCGGGCAGCCCGGCGCAGGCGACCGCGGCCGACGATGGCCGCAGCGACGGCCGGCACTTCCGGCTGGCGCCGCGCACCAGCGATGCCGGCGGCAGCCTGGCCTACACCGCCCAGGTGCAGCCCGCCATGGACGGCAACAGCGTGGACCTGGACCGCGAGCGCGCCGCCTTCGCCGACAACGCCGTGCGCTACGAGGCCACGCTGCGCTTCCTCAATGGCCAGGGCAAGACGCTTCTGTCCGCCATCCAGGGGCAATGACATGGAACACCCCCAATCTGCGCGCTTCGCGCTCCGCCGACCCCCTCGAAGGGGCGCGCCCGGCGGCCCGGCAAAGCCGGTTCCGCGGACGCTCTGGCATGGCCTGCTCCGCGGCCGCTCGATCCACCCGACAGACCACGAAAGATAGGGCGCGGCCGCCATGTCCATGTTCTCCATCTTCGGCATCTCCGGCAGCGCGGTGAGCGCGCAGTCGCAGCGCCTGAACGTCGTGGCCAGCAACCTGGCCAATGCGGACGCCACGGCCGGGCCGGACGGCAAGGCCTACAAGGCGAGGCAGGTGGTCTTCCAGACCGTGGACCTGGGCGATGCCGGCGCCGAGGGCGACCCCACGACCGCGGGCAAGAGCTATTCGGCCGGCGTGCGCGTCGACGCCGTCACCGAACGGCAGGACCCGGGCCGGCGCGTGCACGAGCCCGGCAATCCGCTGGCCGACGCCGACGGCTATGTCACCTATTCCAACGTCAACGCGGTGGAGGAGATGGTCAACATGATCTCGGCCTCGCGTTCCTACCAGAACAACGTCGAAGTGATGAACACGGCCAAGAGCCTGCTGCTCAAGACGCTGCAGCTGGGCCAGTGACCCGCATCCCCGACATCGCCACCGCCGCAGGAACCTCCGCATGAGCACCGTCACCGGCACCACCGCCAGCAACAGCACCACCGGCAGCACGGGCGGCGCCTCGTCGCTCGCCTCCACCTCGGCCGCGGACCTGCAGGACCGCTTCCTGAAGCTGCTGGTCGCCCAGCTGAGCAACCAGGACCCGATGAACCCGATGGACAACGCACAGCTGACCTCGCAGATCGCGCAGATCAACACCGTCACCGGCATCGAGAAGCTCAACAGCACCGTCAGCGGCCTGGCCACCCAGGCCTCGACCACGCAGACCCTGCAGGCCGCCGCCGTGGTGGGCAAGAACGTGCTCACCGAAGGCAAGACGCTGGCCTACAGCAGCGACGGCAAGACGGCCATGGGGGCCGTCGTGCTGGACGCGGCCGCCACCGAGGTCACGGTCAAGGTCACCAACGCCGCCGGCCAGGTGATCGATACCAAGTCGCTGGGCGCGCTGCCGGCCGGCGAGCACGACATCACGCTCGACGCCTCGGGCTATCCCAGCGACCAGGAGCTGAGCTTCAGCGTCACCGCCACCAACAAGGGCGATGCCGTGGGCAGCACCACGCTGATGTACGACAGCGTGACCTCGGTGAGCACCACCAGCGACGGGCTGACGCTCAACCTCAGCCGCAACGGCAGCAAGCCGTATTCCGCCATCTACTCGATTCTCTGACCCAGGAGCCTTCCATGAGCTTTCAGCAGGCCATCGCCGGACTCAACGCCGCCAGCCGCAGCCTCGACGTGATCGGGCACAACATCGCCAATGCCGGCACCACCGGCATGAAGTCCTCCCGGGTCGAGTTCGCCGAGGTGTATGCGGCCGCCGCGGCCGGCACCAACAGCGTGACCGGCGGCATGGGCGTGATGGTGGGCAACGTGTCCCAGCAGTTCACGCAGGGCAACATCAACGCCACCAACAACGCGCTCGACCTGGCCATCAACGGCAACGGCTTCTTCGAGGTGACGATGCCCGACGGCAGCGCCGCCTACACCCGCGCGGGCAACTTCAAGAAGGACGCCTCCGGCACCATCGTGACGGCCACCGGCGCCAAGCTGATGGGCTATCCGACGGATGCCAAGGGCAACCGCACCAGCTCCACCCTCCAGACGCTGGTGGTGCCCACCGGCACCGTGCCGGCCAAGCGCACCTCGGCCGTCAGCGCCGACATCACGCTGGACGCATCGGCCGCCGTGTCCACCAGCACCGCCGACCTGTCCAAGTACAGCACCTCGATGACCGCGTACGACGCCCAGGGCCTCAAGGTGGAGGTGGGCATGTATTTCCAGAAGACGGCGAACAACACCTGGAACGTCTACACCAGCGTCAACGGCAGCACGCCGTCGGCCTCCACCCCCTTCCAGATCGGCTTCGACGCCTCGGGCAACCTGACCAGCGGCGGCACGCAGACGCTCACGCTGTCGTCGCCCAACGATCCCACGCAGACCTTCACCGCCTCGCTGGACCTGAGCAAGCTCAAGCAGGTCAGCTCCAGCTTCACGGTCAACGACCTGACGCAGGACGGCTACACCGCCGGCCAGCTCACCAGCCTGACCATCGACGACACCGGCACGCTGATGGCGACCTATTCCAACAACCAGACGCAGGCGGCCGGCCAGGTCGCACTGGCGGACTTCCGCAATCCGCAGGGCCTGGGCATCACCGATTCCGGCTATTGGTTCGAGACCACCGCCTCGGGTCAGCCGCTGCTGGGCGCGCCGGGCGAAGGCGTGTTCGGCTCGATCCAGAGCAAGGCGCTGGAAGACTCCAACGTCGACCTGACCGCCGCGCTGGTCGACATGATGACCACGCAGCGCGCCTACCAGGCCAATGCCCAGACGATCAAGACGCAGGACCAGGTCCTGCAGACGCTGGTCAACCTCCGCTGATCGACGGACGGGCTGAGCACGCATGGACCGCCTGATCTACACCGCGATGACCGGCGCCAGCGCCGCGGCGCAGCGCCAGTCCGTGCTCGCGAACAACCTGGCCAATGCCTCGACGCCGGGCTTTCGCGCCGAACTGGCCAACTTCCGCGCGGTGCCGCTGCGCGGCGACGGCGCCACCACGCGCGTGTTCGCCATGGAGACCACCACCGGCTACGACAGCCGCCCCGGCGCGCTGCAGCGCACCGGCCGCGACCTGGATATGACGGCCCAGGGCAACGCCTGGTTCGCCGTTCAGGGCCTGGACGGCACCGAGGCCTACACCCGCAGCGGTGCCTTCCAGATCTCGCCCGAGGGCGCGCTGACCACGAGCGGCGGGCTGCTGGTGCTCTCCGACGGTGGCTCGCCCATCGACGTGCCGGCCGGCGCCAGCCTCACCGTGGGCACCGACGGCACGATCAGCGCGCAGCAGACCGGCCAGCCGGCCGCGGTGCTGGGCCGCATCAAACTCGCCACGTCCGAGACGCCGCTCACCCGCGGCACCGACGGCCTGTTCCGCCCCGGCGAGGGCGATGTGCTGCCCGCCGATGCCAATGCGCGCCTGGAGACCGGCGCGCTCGAAGGCTCGAACGTGAACCCGGTCGAGACCATGGTCGGCATGATCGCCGCCGCCCGCCAGTTCGAGCAGCAGATGCGCCTGCTGCAGACCACCGAAACCGCCGACAAGTCCGCCGCCCAGCTGCTGAGCGTGCAGGGCTGATTCCACTTTACACCGCAGGCACACCGCCATGATCAATTCGCTCTGGATCTCGAAGACCGGCATGGAGGCCCAGCAGACCCAGCTGGACGTCATCTCCCACAACCTGGCCAACGTCTCGACCACCGGCTACAAGCGCGCCAACGCGGTGTTCCAGGACCTGATGTACCAGAACCTGCGGCAGGTGGGCGCCAATGCCAACGAGCAGACGCAGCTGCCCACCGGCCTGCAGCTGGGCCTGGGCGTGCGCACCATCGCCACCAGCCGCTCCTTCACCCAGGGCAGCCTGCAGTCCACCACCAACCAGCTGGACATGGCGATCAAGGGCAACGGCTTCTTCCAGGTGACCATGCCCGACGGCAGCACCGGCTACACGCGCGACGGCTCCTTCCAGGTGGATGCGCAGGGTCGCATCGTCACCTCCTCGGGCCTGCCGATCGCCAACGGCATCACCGTGCCGACCACCGCCACCAGCGTGAGCGTGGCCACGGACGGCACCGTCACGGCAACGCTGCCCAACAACGCGACGCCGCAGAACATCGGCACCATCGCGCTGGTCAACTTCATCAACCCGGCCGGCCTGGAGCCGCGTGGCGACAACCTCTTCGCCGAGACGGCGGCCTCGGGCCAGCCCAATGGCGGCACCGCGGGCACCAATGGCCTGGGCACGGTGGTGCAGGGCATGCTGGAGACCTCGAACGTCAACGTGGTCACCGAGCTGGTGTCGATGATCCAGACGCAGCGCGCCTACGAGATGAATTCGAAGGCGATCCAGACCAGCGACCAGATGCTGCAGAAATTGGGGCAACTATGACCCCCACCGTTTCTTGCTCATTTCATGTAGCCGAATCCCCCCTCAAGGGGGCGCACCCGGCGGCCCAGCAAAGCCGGCTCCGCGGGTGCCTGCGCATTGCGCGCTTTGCAGCGCTGGCGTTCTCACCCATCGTGTTCGTTGGCTGCTCCACCCTGGCCAACACGCCGCAGGTGGACATTCCCGACACGCGCCCGCAGATCACCTATCCCACGCAGTTGCAGACACCCCGCGCGGCCACGGGCAGCCTGTACCACAACGCGAGCTACCGGCCGCTGTTCGAGGACCGGCGCGCACGCATGGCCGGCGACACGGTCACCATCAACATCGTGGAGACGCTGACCGCCAGCCAGAAGTCCACGTCGACGGTGAACAAGAAGGACAGCCTGAGCGCGGGCGTCACCGCCCTGCCCTTCATCAGCGCCAACTCCTTCACCCGCGCCAGCGCGGCCGGCAACTCCGCCACCGACTTCGCCGGCAAGGGCGGCACCGAGGCCGCCAACACCTTCTACGGAACCATCACCTCGACGGTGGTGGACGTGCTGCCCAACGGCCACCTGGTGGTGGTGGGCGAAAAGCAGATCGGCGTGAACCAGAACGTGGACGTGCTGCGCTTCTCGGGCACGGTGGACCCGCGCGCCATCGGCCCGGGCAGCGTCGTCAACTCGACGCAGGTGGCCAATGTGCGCATCGAGTCGCGCGGCCGCGGCGCCCAGGGCGAGGCCCAGGTCATGCCCTGGCTCAGCCGCTTCTTCATGAACGTGATGCCCTTCTAGCGGCAGCCGCGACGCACGACAGGATCGAGGGGAAATGAACAACACGACAAAGACCATCCACCGCCTGCTGGCGGGTGCCGCACTGGGCCTGGCCCTGCTGGCGCCGGCGCAGGCGGTGCGCATCAAGGAAGTGGCCGCCGTGCAGGGCGTGCGCAGCAACCAGTTGACCGGCTACGGCCTGGTGGTGGGCCTGGATGGCACCGGCGACCAGACCACGCAGATGCCCTTCACCACGCAGAGCGTGGCCAACTACCTGCAGCAGTTGGGCATCACGCTGCCCGACAACCGGGCCAGCCAGCTGCAGCTCAAGAACGTGGCGGCCGTGATCGTCACGGCCCAGCTGCCGGCCTTCGCGCAGCCGGGCCAGGCGGTGGACGTGACGGTCGCCTCCATGGGCAATGCCCGCTCGCTCAAGGGCGGCATGCTGGTGGCCACGCCGCTGCGCGGTGCCGACGGCGAGATCTACGCCATCGCCCAGGGCAACGTGGTGGTGGGTGGCGCCGGTGCCGCGGCCGCCGGCAGCAAGGTGCAGATCAACCACCTGAGCGCCGGCCGCGTGCCCGAGGGCGCGCAGGTGGAACGGGCCGTGCCCACGCCCCTGCTCGATGGCGACACCATCAACCTGGGCCTGAACGCGGCCGACTTCCAGACCGCCAGCCGCGTGGCCGAGGCCATCAACCGCCGCATGGGCAGCGGCATGGCCCGCGCCATGGACGGCCGCACGGTGCAGGTGCGTGCGCCCGGCGACTCGGATGCACGCGTGAGCTTCATCGCCCAGCTCGAAGAGTTGACGCTGGAGCAGGCCGCGCCCGCGGCCAAGGTGGTGATCAACGCGCGCACGGGCTCCATCGTGCTGAACCAGGCGGTGACGCTCAACCCCTGCGCCATCGCCCATGGCAACCTGTCGGTGACCATCAGCTCGCAGCCGGTGGTGAGCCAGCCGGCGCCGCTGTCGGGCGGCCAGACGGTGGTGGCCCAGCAGGCCGCCATCCAGATCAAGCAGGAGCCGGGCATCCTCTACCAGGTGCCGGCCTCGCCGCAACTCGCCGACGTGGTGCGCGCGCTCAATGCACTGGGCGCCACGCCGCAGGACCTGCTGGCCATCCTGCAGGCCATCAAGGCCTCGGGCGCGCTCAATGCCGAGCTGGAAGTGATCTGACGCGGCCCGCATCGCCATGAGCATCGGCACCTCCACCTCCAACAGCCTGGCCGCCGACGCGCGCTCGCTGGACGCGTTGAAGTACGCCACGGGCAACGACCCGAAGGCGGTGCGCGAAGCCGCCAAGCAGTTCGAGTCCCTCTTCATGCGCGAGCTGATCAAGAGCATGCGCGAGGCGACCACCAAGTCGGGCCTGCTCGACAGCGACGGCGAGAAGCTGGGCACCGACCTGCTGGACCAGCAACTGTCGGTGCAGCTCTCGGGCCTGCCCGGCGGGCTGTCGGACGCCATCACGCGGCAGCTGACGCAGCAGATCCAGGGCAGGCAGACGCCCTCCACGCTTTCGTTGGCCGCGATGGGCGGCATCGGCAAGGCACCCGTCGGCACGACCGCCACCCAGGGCAACTTCGTCGCCCGCCACCAGGACGCGGCCGAACGCGTGGCGCAGGAGACGGGCATCCCCGCGGCCTTCATGATCGGCCAGGCCGGCCACGAGACCGGCTGGGGTCGCAGCGAGATCCGCAACGCCGACGGCAGCAGCGCCAACAACCTGTTCGGCATCAAGGCCACGGCCGGCTGGACGGGCAAGGTCGCCACCGTGACCACCACCGAGTACATCCACGGCGAGCCGCGCAAGGTGAAGGCGAAGTTCCGCGCCTACGACTCGCCCGAGGAATCCTTCCGCGACTATGCGCGCCTGATCGGCGAGAACCCGCGCTACGCGCAGGCCCGCGCCAACACCCATTCCGCCCAGGCCTATGCGGCGCAGCTGCAGAAGGCCGGCTATGCCACCGACCCGGCCTATGCCCGCAAGCTGGGCCGCGCCATCCAGGCGACGCAGGCCCTTCAGCAGCGGCTGCAGACCACATGAGCTCCCTCCTCAACATCGGCCTGTCCGCGCTGCAGGCCAACCAGGCGGCGCTGACCACCACCGGCAACAACGTGGCCAACGCGGGCAGCGTGGGCTACTCGCGCCAGTCGGTGGTGCAGCAGCAGGCCATCACCACACCCACCGGCAGCGGCTACCTGGGCAACGGCGTGCGCGTCGTCACGGTGGAGCGCGCGTACAGCAGCTACCTCACGCAGCAGGCCAACCAGACGGCGGCGGTCTCGGCGGCGGACTCGGCCCGCTCGGACCAACTGGCCTCGCTCGAGTCGGTGTTCCAGACCGGCAGCGCGGGCCTGGGTGCGGCGATGAACTCGCTGCTCAATGCCTTCACTAACGTGGCGAGCGCCCCGACCGACCTGTCGGCGCGCACGGTGGTGCTGACCCAGGCGGGCGCCCTGGCCTCGCGCTTCTCCAGCGCGCAGAGCCAGCTCGACGAGATGGGCAAGTCCACGCTGGAGCAGCTGGGCACGGCGGCCGACACGGTCAACCGCCTGGCCGCGTCCATCGCCAAGATCAACGGCCAGATCCAGCGCGCCCGCGGCACCGGGCAGGAGCCCAACGACCTGCTCGACCAGCGCGACGCGCTCGTCACACAGCTCAACGCCCAGGTGCAGACCAGCACCGTGCAGGCCGACGACGGCACGCTGTCGGTCTTCGTCGGCAACCAGGCGCTGGTGCTGGGCAGCAGCACCGGGCAGGTGTCGGTGGGCACGGCGGCCGACGGCAGCACCACGCTCGACATCGCGCGTGGCAGCGTGGTGGCCCACCTGGACGCGGACACCCTCGGCGGTGGCGCCGCAGCGGGCCAGTTGCGCTTCCTGAACGAGGACCTGCCCGACACGCGCAACCTGCTGGGCCGGCTGGCCCTCACGATGACCAGCACGGTCAATGCCCAGCATTCGCTGGGCGTCGGCCTGAACGGCGAGACCGGCAACAAGCTCTTCGGCGACATCGGCGTGCCCGCTTCGACGCCGGCCGCCACCAACACCGGCAACGCGGTGTTCGCGGCGACTGTGAGCGACGTGTCGGCGCTCGTGCCCTCGTCCTATGCGCTGAGCGTGCAGCCCGACGGCAGCTACCAGGTGCGTCGCCTGTCGGACAACACGGTGAGCAGCTTCGCCAGCCTGCCCGCGCAGATCGACGGGCTGTCGCTCGATCTGCAGTCGGGCGCCGGCGCACCGGGGGACGTCTACCGCATCGAGCCCTTCGCGCAGGCCGCGGGCAAGGTGGCGGTGGCGCTGGGCTCGGCCAGCGCGGTGGCGGCCGGCAGCCCGGTGCAGGCCAGCACCGGCACCGCAAACGCGGGCAGCCTGGCCGTGTCGGGCGTGTATGCCAGCGCGCAGAACGCCAACCTCACCGCCACGGCCACCCTGACCTTCAATGCCGACGGCACCTACAACATCAGCGGCACCGGCACGGGCAACCTGAGCAACCAGCCCTACACCGCGGGCGAGGCGATCTCGGTCAACGGCTGGTCGCTGACGCTCACCGGCGTGCCCAGGGCGGGCGACACAGTGACCGTGCAGGCGGCCACCGCGTCGATGACGGCGCAGAACAGCGGCAATGCCAAGGCCCTGCAGGGGCTGGCCGACGAGAAGGTGATCGACGGCTCGCCGCTGTCGGACGGCTATGCCGGCCTGATCGCGCGCGTGGGCGTGCGGGCCCAGGGCGCCAAGTACGCGGCGCAGGTGTCCTCGGCCATCGCCACGAGCACCGAGACGGCACGGGCCAACAGCACCGGCGTGAACCTGGACGAGGAAGCCACCAAGCTGCTGGCCTACCAGCAGGCCTACCAGGCCTCGGCACGGGTGATCCAGATCGCGCAGAACATCTTCGACTCGCTGCTGTCCAGCGTGCGCTGAGGGCAAGGGGCCACCGCATGACCATCCAACGCATTTCCACCCCCAACCTGCGCGAGACGGCCATCCAGCGCCTGGCCGAACGCCAGGCCCAACTGGCCGACCTGCAGGAGCAGGTCAACACCGGCAAGAAGATCAACCGCCTCAGCGACGACCCGCTGGCCGCGGCGCAGGCCGAGCGCGCCACCACCCGCGTGGCACGCGTCGAGACGCAGCAGCGCGCGCTGCAGGCCCAGACGGCCTCGATGACCAGCGTGGAGTCGACGCTCGGCGATTCGGTGACCGCCCTGCAGTCCTTCCGCTCGCTGCTGGTGCAGGCTGGCGGCGGCGCGCTCTCGGAGACCGACCGCCAGTCCATCGCCCAGCAGATGACGGCGCTGCGCGACCAGTTGCTGTCGTATGCCAACACCACCAATGCCGACGGCCTGCCGCTCTTCGGCGGCCTGGGCAGCACCGCCCGGCCCTTCACCGATGCCGGCGGCACGGTGAGCTACCAGGGCGTGTCGGGCCAGGCCGCCGCCTCGGACAGCAGCGTGCCCGGCGTGCTCGATGGCTTCGCGACCTGGATGGATGTGCCCACCGGCAACGGCGTGTTCGAGGTGAACCAGGCCACCGGCACGACCCAGGTGCACACCGACACCGGCCAGGTGCTGGACCCGGGCGCGCTCACCGGCCACGGGTACCAGGTGAAGTTCTCCGTCGCCACCGACGGCACGACCACCTACGACGTGCTCGACACCAACACCCAGCAGGCGGTGGTCTCCGGCGCCGCGTACAAAAGCGGCCAGGCGATCAGCTTCGGCGGCATGTCCTTCACGGCCAGCGGCACGCCGGCCAGTGGCGACACGCTGGAGGTCAAACCCTCAGGCAGCCAGAGCCTCTTCGCGGTCATGGACCAGGCCATCGCGGGTGTGCGCAGCGC
The DNA here is from genome assembly GCF_040544975.1 of Pseudacidovorax sp. 1753. NCBI lineage: Bacteria > Pseudomonadati > Pseudomonadota > Betaproteobacteria > Burkholderiales > Comamonadaceae > Pseudacidovorax > Pseudacidovorax sp. 1753. The sequence continues at coordinate 264,399 of NZ_JBEPKY010000002.1, forward strand.
GGCCAATGGCCAGGTCACGCAGGCCGTCTCGCGCGGGCTGGCGCAGGTGGATTCAGGCCTGGCCAAGCTGTCCGCCGCGCGCAGCCAGGCCGGCGAGTTGCTCAACCGGGCCGATACCATCGGCGACCGGCTGACCACCCGCAGCGACCAGCTCGAGAAGGTGCGTGCCGACGCCGAGGATGCCGACCCTGTCAAGGTTCTCTCGGATATCAGCAGCCAGCAGACGATGTACTCTGCCGCCCTGGGCACCTATGCCCAGATCCAGAAGCTCTCTCTCTTCAACTACCTGAGCTGAGGCCTGTCGCCAGGCTTCCTCCCTCTTCCGCATCGTGGCCCAATCCGTTCTCGGCAGTCTCACCCTTTGCTACCAGCTTCTTTGGAATCGCAGGCGCGACATGGCGGGGATACGGCTGCTGGCCTACGAGGACGGTGAACATGCCGACGGCGGCCATCTGCTGCGCAGCCTCACCGAGATGTGGATGGCCGAATCGCCCAAGCTGCTGGTGGCGCCGCGCTCGCCCCGGCTGCTGCACGGCGTGCTGGAGCAGGCCGATGGCGAGTCGCCGATGGTCGAGGTGCCGGTCGACTGGCTGGCCGACGAAGCCCTGGCCCTGGCCGCCACCGAGGCCCGCCGCCGCGGCGCCGCACTCATCGCCTCGGCCGGTCCCGGACCGCGGCGCACGGACTTCCCGGGCCGCAGCTCGCCCCGCGTGATGGAGCTGGAGGTCGACCATGCGGCCGCCGCCCTGCAGGCCGTGCTGCGCGCGCGCGAGGCCGATCCGCGCCATCCCGCGCAGCGGGCGGCGGCACAGGCGCAACTGGCCGCCAGCCCCATCGAGCCCGAGCAGATCGTGGTGGGTGCCGCCAGCATGGCGCTGGTCGAACATGCGCTGGACCAGCGCGCGGCCTGGGCCGTGGCCGGCTGGCCCATCGAGGACGTGCTCCACCGCAACAAGGGCCAGCCGCTGCCGCCCACGCGCCGCGGCGTGGTGCGCACCATGCAGGCGCTCGAATCCGAACAGTCGCTGGATCAGCTGGAGCTGCAGTTCGGCCAGGAGCCGGCACTGGCCTATCGCCTGCTGCTGCATCTCAACTCGGCGAGCCTGGGCCTGCGGCGCCGCATCACCTCGCTGCGCCACGGCGTGATGATGCTGGGCTACCGCACACTCGACGCCTGGCTGGCCGAGCAGTTGCCCCACACCAGCGACGACCGCAACCTGCAGCCCGCCAATGCCACCATGGTGCTGCGGGCGCACCTCACCTCGCAACTGATGGAAGCGGGCGTGGAAGAGGAGTTGCGGCGGGAGGTCTATCTGTGCGGGCTGTTCGCCCAGCTCGACCTGGTGATGGACGAGCCCATGCGCACGGCGGTCGGTCGGGTGGCGCTGCCCGAGCGACTGGTGGAGGCGGTGCTGCGCGGCACCGGGCCCTACGCCAGCGTGCTGCAGGTGGCCCAGGCCCTCGGCCAGGACAACCCGGCCGTGGTGCGCGCCACCCGCGCGCGCTTCGACATGGGTGCCGAGGAAATCAACCGCTCGCTGCTGCGCACGCTGGCGGTGGCGACGGTCTGAGCGTCGACGCGGATACGGGCACGCCCGGCCCGCAGCATGCCAACGGGCCCGCCAGGCCGCAGGGCCCGGCGAGCGGGGCGCCAGCTTACTTGAGCGCCTTGAAGCGCACCCGCTTGGGGGCAGCGCCCTCTTCGCCCAGGCGCTTCTTCTTGTCGGCCTCGTACTCCTGGTAGTTGCCGTCGAAGAACACCCACTGCGAGTCGCCTTCGGCGGCCAGGATGTGGGTGGCGATGCGGTCCAGGAACCAGCGGTCGTGGGAGATGACCAGCACGGTGCCGGCGTACTCCAGCAGGGCGTCTTCCAGCGCGCGCAGGGTTTCCACGTCCAGGTCGTTCGACGGTTCGTCCAGCAGCAGCACGTTGCCGCCCTGGATCAGCGTCTTGGCCAGGTGCAGGCGGCCGCGCTCACCGCCCGACAGGTTGCCGACCTTCTTCTGCTGGTCCTGGCCGTTGAAGTTGAAGCGGCCGGCGTAGGCCCGGCTGGCCATCTGGAACTTGCCGACGTTGATGATGTCGAGGCCGCCGGAGATGTCTTCCCACACGGTCGCCTCGTTGGCCAGCGCGTCGCGCGACTGGTCGACGAAGGCCATCTTGACGGTCTGGCCGATCACGACCTCGCCGCTGTCGGGCTGCTCGCGGCCGGCGATCAGCTTGAACAGCGTGGATTTACCCGCGCCGTTCGGGCCGATGATGCCGACGATGGCGCCGGCCGGGACGTTGAACGACAGGTTGTCGATCAGCACGCGGTCGCCGAAGCTCTTGCTCACACCCTTGAACTCGATGACCTGGCTGCCCAGGCGGTCGGCCACGGGAATGAAGATTTCCTGCGTCTCGTTGCGACGCTGGTATTCGTAGTCGCTCAGTTCCTCGAAGCGCTGGATGCGGGCCTTGCTCTTGGCCTGGCGGCCCTTGGCGTTCTGGCGCACCCACTCCAGTTCCTTCTTGAGGGCCTTGGCACGGGCTTCCTCGCCCTTCTGCTCGGCCTCCAGGCGGGTCTGCTTCTGCAGCAGCCACTCGGAGTAGTTGCCCTTGTAGGGAATGCCGCGACCGCGGTCCAGCTCAAGAATCCACTCGGCGGCGTTGTCGAGGAAGTAGCGATCATGGGTGATGGCCACCACGGTGCCGGTGAAGCGCTGCAGGAAGATCTCCAGCCACTCGACGGATTCGGCGTCCAGGTGGTTGGTGGGTTCGTCGAGCAGCAGCATGTCGGGCTTGGACAGCAGCAGCTGGCACAGGGCCACGCGGCGCTTCTCGCCGCCGGAGAGCATGCCGACCTTGGCATCCCAGGGCGGCAGGCGCAGCGCGTCGGCGGCGATCTCGATCTGGTGCTCGCTGTCGGTGCCGGCGGCGGCGATCACCGCCTCCAGCTCGCCCTGCTCGGCGGCCAGCGCGTCGAAGTCGGCATCGGGTTCGGCGTAGGCAGCGTAGATCTCTTCGAGGCGCTTCTTGGCGTTGTTGACCTCGCTCATCGCCTCTTCGATGGCCTCGCGCACGGTGTGCTCGGGATTGAGCTTGGGTTCCTGCTCGAGGTAGCCGATGGACAGGCCGGGCATCGGCAGGGCCTCGCCCTCGATCTCCTTGTCCACGCCGGCCATGATCTTCAGCAGCGAGGACTTGCCCGAGCCGTTGAGGCCGAGCACGCCGATCTTGGCGCCGGGAAAGAACGAGAGGGAGATGTCCTTCAAGATCTGCCGCTTGGGCGGCACGGTCTTGGAGACATGATTCATGGTGTAGACGTACTGGGCCATGGCTTCTTGTCGGTGCGGGGTGGGGAACGCGCTCGGATGAGGGAGGGGCCCGGTGCCGGGCGAGCGCGAAAACCATCGATTATCCCTCCTCGACGCGGCCCACGGGCGCGCCAGCGCTGAACTCATGCCACAATCGGGGCGTTGCCGGGCACAGTCACCCGCAACACGGCTCTTCGCCGGGGACGACGGATTCGCATCCTTCCAGGCTCCCGCCTTACCTCCCTTTCCACCTCGACTGGCCCGGTTCGCGCCCAAGCAGCGCCATCGCGGCGGGTGGACGCAAGAAGAACACCGCGCCGTGCATGGCGCCCGTAAGTAACTACCGAATGAACTTCGACGAACTGAAGCTGGCCCCCGCCATCCTCAAGGCCGTGCGCGAGCAAGGCTACGAAACCCCCACCCCCATCCAGGCCCAGGCCATCCCGGCCGTCCTCGAAGGCCATGACCTCCTCGCCGGTGCGCAGACCGGCACCGGCAAGACGGCCGCCTTCACCCTGCCCATGCTGCACCGCCTGTCCAAGGGCGAGGGCAAGATCAACAAGTTCGGCAAGGACGGCATCGCCGCCCTGGTGCTGACCCCCACGCGCGAACTCGCCGCCCAGGTCGAGGAATCCGTGCGTACCTACGGCAAGTACCTGCCGCTGAGCTCCACCGTCATCTTCGGCGGCGTGGGCATGAACCCCCAGATCGAGCGCATCAAGCGCGGCGTGGACATCCTGGTGGCCACGCCGGGCCGCCTGCTCGACCTGCAGCAGCAAGGCCACCTGGACCTGTCCACAGTCGAGATCCTGGTGCTCGACGAAGCCGACCGCATGCTCGACATGGGCTTCATCCACGACGTGAAGAAGGTGCTGGCCCTGGTGCCCAAGGACAAGCAGAGCCTGCTGTTCTCGGCCACCTTCAGCGACGACATCCGCGAGCTGGCCAACAGCCTGCTGCGCAATCCGCAGAGCATCCAGGTCACGCCGCGCAACACCACGGTGCAGCGCATCACGCAGGTGGTCCACCCGGTGGGCCGTGGCAAGAAGAAGCAGCTGCTGGCGCACATCATCCAGCAGCACGACTGGAGCCAGGTGCTGGTGTTCACGCGCACCAAGTTCGGCGCCAACCATGTGGCCGAGTTCCTGGAGAAGAACGGCATCACCGCCATGGCGCTGCACGGCAACAAGAGCCAGAGCGCCCGCACGCAGGCGCTGGCCGGCTTCAAGAGCGGCGAGATCCGCGCCCTGGTGGCCACCGACATCGCGGCCCGCGGCATCGACATCGACGACCTGCCGCACGTGGTGAACTACGAGATCCCCAACGTGCCCGAGGACTATGTCCACCGCATCGGCCGCACCGGCCGCGCGGGCAAGGAAGGCCAGGCCGTGAGCCTGGTCTGCCTGGACGAGGAAGGCTTCATGCAGGAGATCGAGCGCTTCACCAAGCAGCAGATCCCCTCTGAAACGCTCGAAGGCTTCGGCCCCGACGAAGGCGAGATCGCCGAGCCCATCGCCATGGGTCGCCAGACCCTGTGGGGCGGCGCCGGCAAGCCGCCGAGCCGCGAGGTGATGGCCGCCGCGGCACGTGCTGCGCGCCAGGAGATGATGACCCGCATCCGCGAGAACAAGGCGGGCCAGGGCGGCGAGCGCGGCCAGAAGAAGGCCGGTGGCGGTCAGGGCCAGGGCGGCCGTGGCCAGCAACCCCAGCAGCAACGCGCCGGCGGCCAGCCCTCGGGTGGCGGCAATGGCGGTCCGCGCCCGCCGCGTCAGAACAACGGGCCCAAGCGCCACCATGGCGGCGCGGGCGGCCACGGCGGCGGCAACGCGCCGGCCCATGCCCTGTACGAGGACCGTCCGGAGCGCCAGCCCAAGCACTACGGCAACACGACCAGCCCCTCGCATGCGGACGTGGTCGCGCACCGCCGCGCCGAAGCCTACGGCGGCCCGTCGGGCCAGCCCGATCCGCTGCGCACCAGCGTCGAGGCGACCTTCGGCCGCGGCCGTCGCAATGGCGGCGGCGGTGGTGGCGGCAACGGCGGTGGTGGTGGTGGTGGTGGTGGCAATCGCCGTCGTGGCGGCGGTGGCGGTGGCTACTCCGGCGGTGGCGGTGGCGGCTACTCCGGCGGCGGCAAGCGCTACTGATCGAGTCCTGCCTGCACTGGCGAAGAACGAAGCGGCCCATCGGGCCGCTTTTTCTTTGGCTGCTCGATTGACGCGGCCAAGCCATTTACATAGCATGATATGGAAATAGCCATGATGGAGACCGCATGATCGAGGACGTCGTCAAGGAGCTGGGCCACCTGACGCTCGGCACCCGCCTGAAGCGTACCGGCGAGTTGCTGCAGGCGCAGACGCAGACCGTGCTCGCGAGCTACGGTTTCGAACAGCCGGCAGCGCACTTCCCGCTGCTGGCGGCGCTGGACCGGTTGGGCGCCTTGAGCGTCGGCGAGCTGAGCCAGGCCGTGGGCGTGAGCCAGCCCGTGGTCACCCGCTCGCTCAAGGGGCTGGAGGACGAAGGCCTCGTGCAGTCGGAGACGGGCGACGAAGACCGCCGCGTGCGCCGCGTGACCTTGAGCCGCAAGGGCAGAAGCCTTGTGCAGCGTGCCCGGCGCGAAGCCTGGCCGGCCATCGAGTCCGCTGTCGCGCAGGCCTGCGCCCGAAGCCGGGGCGATCTGCTCTCGCAGCTCGCCGCACTCGAAGACGCGCTGGCCACCACCGCTCTGTTGCAGCGCATCCAGGAGGCCTGACCATGTCCGCACTCGACCGGCCCGTCTGGGCCAGCCTGCAGCATCAACCGCATTGGGCACTCGGGGGTGAGCGTGCACGACGCTTCGTGCCCGATCTCCACGGCTTTGCCGCCACGGCGGATGAAAGTGCGGCCAGCCTCGACGCACTCGTCGGCCTTCTCGGCCCCGCTGGCGACAGCGTGTATCTGCTGCAGGTGCCGGCCATCGCCGTTCCTCCGGGCCTTGAAGTCGTGAAAGCAGCCGCAGGCGTGCAGATGGTGGCCACACGCCGCCTCCACGCCGATGACAACGTGGTGGTGCTGGGCGATGCGGATGTTGACGAGATGCTGGCCCTGGCCCGGCTCACCGAGCCCGGCCCCTTCTTCGCCCGCACGCACACGCTGGGGCGTTTCATCGGCGTGCGCATCGGCGGCCGTCTGGCCGCAATGGCCGGCGAGCGCATGCGCTTTCCCGGGCATGTGGAGATCAGTGGCGTCTGCACGCATCCGGACTTCCGCGGACAGGGCCTGGCGCGCCGCCTGTCGGCCGCCGTGGCAGCCGACATCCAGCAGCGCGGCGACCTGCCCTTCCTGCATGCGTGGACGACGAACACCGCCGCGATCTCGCTGTACGAGGACCTCGGCTTCGTCGTGCGCACGCCGGTCCATGTCGCGGTGCTTCGGCGAAAGCGGTCATGAGGCCCTGCACGCGGTCGAGATGATCGACCTGCGCACAGGAAGGCATTCCCCGGCGACACGGGGCGCATCCTTAGGCCAGCCTTAAGCGGCCCACCAGAAGGCCGCGTCCGACTGGTATCGCCCGCGCCATCGGCCTAGAGTGGCTCCACGCTGCACACCGACACCGGCGGTCGTTCCTCCTCCGTGCCAGGCGCAACGCTTGCACAACCCAAGGAGAACACCCCATGACCTGGACCCGCGAGCAGATCCACGTGACCACCGCCAGCTACCTCGGCTGGACCCTGGACGCCTTCGACTTCTTCCTGATGGTCTTCATCCTGAAGGACATCGCCGCCGAGTTCCACGCGCCGCTGCCCTCCGTGGCGCTCGCCATCACGCTCACGCTGGCCATGCGGCCGGTGGGCGCGCTGATCTTCGGGCGGCTGGCCGACCGCTTCGGTCGCCGGCCGACCATGATGGCCAACATCCTCTGCTATGCGGTGCTGGAGCTGCTGTCGGGCTTCTCGCCCAACCTGGCGACGCTGATCGTGCTGCGCGCGCTGTTCGGCATCGCCATGGGCGGCGAATGGGGCGTGGGCTCGGCCCTCACCATGGAGACGGTGCCGGCGCGCTCGCGCGGCTTCGTCTCGGGGCTGCTGCAGGCGGGCTATCCCACCGGCTTCCTGCTGGCCTCGCTGGTGTTCGGCCTGTTCTATTCGCACATCGGCTGGCGCGGCATGTTCTTCGTCGGCATCCTGCCCGCGCTGCTGGTCATCTACGTGCGTTCGCATGTGCCCGAATCGCCCGCATGGAAGCAGATGGCCAGCCAGCCGCGGCCGAGTCTGCTGGCCGGCCTGCGCCAGCAGTGGAAGCTCGCGCTGTACGCCGTGGTGCTGATGACCGCCTTCAACTTCTTCTCGCACGGTACGCAGGACCTGTACCCCACCTTCCTGCGCGTGCAGCACGGCTTCGACGCGCACACCGTGTCGCTCGTGACCATCGTGCTCAACATCGGCGCCATCGTGGGCGGACTGGCCTGCGGCACGCTGTCGGAGCGCATCGGCCGCCGGTGGACCATCTTCGGCGCCGCCCTCTTCGCGCTGCCCGTGCTGCCGCTGTGGGCCTATTCGCACTCGGCGGCCGCGCTGGCTGCGGGCGCCTTCCTGATGCAGCTGAGCGTACAGGGCGCCTGGGGCGTGATCCCGGTGCACCTCAACGAGATCTCGCCGCCCGCACTGCGCGCCACCTTCCCGGGCCTGGTCTACCAACTGGGCAACCTGCTGGCTTCTGTCAACGCGACGATGCAGGCATCGCTCGCGACCTCACGCGGCAATGACTATGCGTTTGCAATGGCGGTGGTGGCGGGCACGGTCGCGGTGGTCATCGCCGGCCTGATCCTGTTCAGCCGCGAGCACCGCGGCGTGGACATGGGCGTGCAGGCGCCCCTCACTCCGGCCAGCGGCGGTGGCGTGCATCCCGCCCTCGCCCACCGCTGACGACTGCACGGTGGCTGGCGGTCAGCACTCGACCACATTCACCGCCAGACCGCCCAGCGAGGTTTCCTTGTAGGTGGACTTCATGTCCTCGCCGGTCTGCTTCATGGTGCGGATGACCGTGTCGAGCGACACGCAGTGCTGGCCGTCGCCGCACAGTGCCATGCGTGCCGCATTGATGGCCTTGACCGCACCCATGGCGTTGCGCTCCACGCAGGGGATCTGCACCCGGCCCCCCACCGGGTCGCAGGTGAGGCCCAGGTTGTGTTCCATGCCGATCTCGGCCGCGTTCTCCACCTGCTGGGGCGTGCCGCCCTGTACCGCGGCCAGTGCGCCGGCGGCCATCGAGCAGGCGACGCCCACTTCGCCCTGGCAACCGACCTCCGCCCCGGAGATCGAGGCATTGGTCTTATAGAGCATGCCGATGGCTGCCGCGGTGAGCAGGAAGTCGATGACGCCCTGCTCCGTCGCCCGCGGCACGAAGCGCCAGTAGTAGTGCAGGACAGCGGGCACGATGCCGGCCGCTCCGTTGGTGGGCGCCGTCACCACGCGACCGCCTGCGGCGTTCTCTTCGTTGACGGCCATGGCGAAGGCATTGACCCAGTCGATGGCAGCGAGTGGATCCTGGTCGCGCTGCTCCTGCATGAGGCGCCGGTAGAGCTCCGGCGCCCGACGGCGCAGGCGCAGAGGTCCGGGCAGCGGCTGGCCGGCTGACTCGTGGCCGATGCCCAGGCCGCGGGCCACGCAGTCCTGCATCACGCGCCAGATGCGCAGCAGCCCCTTGCGCACCTCGGCCTCCGGCCGCCAGGCACATTCGTTGGCCATGACCAGGGCGGCGATGCTCTGCGACCGTGCCTGCCCCAGCAGTTGCTCAGCGCTGGCGAAGGGATACGGCACGGGCGCCAGCGCGTCCGCACGCGGACCATCCGCCCCAGCCTCGACCACGAAGCCGCCGCCCACCGAAAAGTAGTGCGCATCGCGCAGCAGGCCGCCATGGGCGTCGAAGGCCGCCAGACGCAGGGCATTGGGATGCTCGGGCAGCGACCGCTCGCCCAGGAAGGCGATGTCCTGCAAGGCGTCGAAGCGGATCGGCTGCAGGCCGAGCACATGCAGCAGGCCCTCGCGCCGCACTGCGGCCAGACGTGGGGCGACCTGTTGCGGCTCGACCGAGTCGGGCGCCTCGCCCATCAGGCCGAGCATGACGCCGATGTCGGTGTCATGCCCTCGGCCGGTGGCACCGAGCGAGCCATAGAGATCGACCTGCAACCGCGCCAGCGCATTCAGCAGCCCGGCGGCCTGCAGTCCGCGCGCGAACAGAAGCGCCGCACGCATGGGCCCGACGGTGTGCGAGCTGGAGGGACCGATCCCGATCTTGAAGATGTCGAAGACGGAAAGCATCGGCCGATCATGCCGCGGGCAATTGCTGCCGCACCAGGGCAACCCAGTAGGCGGCGCCCAGCGGCAGGATGTTGTCGTTGAAATCGTAGTAAGGGTTGTGCACCGGCGGATCGTCGGCGCCCTCGCCCGCGCCGATGCCGATGTAGGCGCCGGGTCGCTTCTGCAGCATGAAGGCGAAGTCCTCCGAGCCCATGGCCGGCGCAATGTCCGTGTGCACCTGCCCCTCACCGACCAGGCTGGCTGCGGCGGCGATGGCCGCCTGCGTCTCGGCCGGCGTGTTGACCACGCCGGGATAGCCGCGCATGTACTTGAGCGACACCGTCGCGCCGTGCGTACGGGCCACGCCCTCGCAGATCTGGCGCATGGCGGCCTCGGTGCGGTCCTGCACGGCCGCGTCCAGCGTGCGCACGGTGCCGCGCAGCACGACCTCTTCGGGGATCACGTTCCACGTGTCGCCGCCATGGATCTGCGTGACGCTGACCACGGCCGACTGGGTAGCGGCGGTGCGGCGGCTCACGATGGTCTGCAATGCATTGATCAGCTGGGCCGCCACCACCACCGAGTCGATGCCGGTCTCGGGCATGGCGCCGTGGCTGCCCTTGCCGGTGACGACGATCTCGAACGTGTCGAGAAAGGCCGTCATGGTGCCGCTGCGGATGGCGAAGTGCCCGCGCGGCAGTTGCGGAAAGTTGTGCATGCCGTAGACGGCGTCGGCCGGGAACTGGTCGAACAGCCCCTCCTCCACCATCACGCGGCCGCCGCCCTCGTTCTCCTCGCCGGGCTGGAAGACGAAGTGCACCGTCCCGCGGAAGGGCTTGTGCCGTGCCAGATGGGCCGCCGCGCCCAGCAGCATGGCGGTGTGGCCGTCATGGCCGCAAGCGTGCATCTTGCCGTTGCAGCGCGAGGCATGCGGCTGGCGGCCCAGCTCCTGCATGTTGAGTGCGTCCAGGTCGGCACGCAGCGCGATGCTGGGGCCATCGCCGTTACGGAGCGTGGCGACCACACCCGTCACGGCCAGGCCACGATGCACGGGCAGGCCCATCAGCGCCAAAGCCTGCGCCACCACGTTGGCGGTGCGGTGCTCCTCGAAGGCGGTCTCGGGATTGGCATGGATGTCGCGGCGCCAGGCGACCATGCTCTGGCGGATGTCGTCGGCGATCTCGGGATTTCGGTACATGGTGGGAGCGTGGGTCAGTGGAAGAGCTCGGCGATCAGCGTCGCGCCGAGGAAGGTGCCGGCCGTCGCCGTCAGCGACACCACCACGATGCGCCAGCCCAGCTGGCGGAACAGCGGCAGGTCCTTCGCAACCGAGAAGCCGGCCATGGCCAGCACGGGCGTGGTGAAGGCCAGGAAGTTGAGCTTGCCGGTCAGGGCCAGCACGGTGTCGGAAAAGGGAAGGAGTCCGGGCACGCCGATCATGGTGGCCAGCACCGACAGCGCGAGAACCATGGGCAACCGCGGCATCAGGCGCTTGAGCGCTTCGACGACGGCGACGATCAGCACCACCACCAGCATGCCCTCCAGCGAAGTCAGCAATGGCACTTTGTACGACAACAGGTTGCCCACCATCACACCGCCGGTCATCACCACCCAGGCCAGTGCGGTGTCGCGCAAGCCAAGTGCGGCGTGGGCCGGCATGGCGGCTTGCGCGGGATCTGCCTGCGCTTCCACGGCCGGGCGGCGCCCGCGCGCCGTCGCACGACCGAGCAGCGGTTCGAGCCGCCCATAGAGCCAGGAACAGGCCGGCAGCGACAGGAAGAGCGTGAAGTAGAAGCCCACCACCGAGGTCAGCAAATTGGAGGCGGCGGCAATGGCGGTGAGCTGGGGCACCAGCTCGGCCGGTTGCTGCGCTGTGATCGCGCCCAGCGCCGCCGCCATCAGGCTGCCCGAACCCACGCCTGCCCCCATGGCCAGCGAGCGCGGATCGAAGATGTGCAGGCTGGCGATGAACCCCGCCAGCACCGCGATGAACACCGCGCCGAGCACGGTGCCGGTGACGTATTCGGCCAGCACACCGCGGCCCTCGGGCGAGGCCATGCCGTATTTCTCCCCGATGATGACCAGGTTGCCTTCGCGGCCCACCGAGAAGGTGGCGCCCACGGCTTCACGCTTGATGCCCAGCAGCAGCGCCAACGGCAATCCCAGCACGAGGGTGCCGAAGGCATGACCGAACTCCTGGAAGAGCAAGGCCCAGCCAGCCTGCCGCACCATCGGCAGCGCGGCACCCACGGTCAGGCCCAGCTTGACGACGAAGAGCAGCAGGCCCGCGTTGAGCAGTCCGCTCGCCAGCCCCTGCAGGCCGCGGTCCACACGCATCAGCCGGGGCAGTCGGGCCTGCGCGATGCCGAGTGCCGCGGCGATGAGCAGCGCCCACAGCATGGGCAGCAACACCACCTTGCCCGGTCCCAGCTTGAACTGTGCCGCACCGATCCACTCGGCCGCGGCCACGACGGCCAGGATGACGACCACCAGGCGCAGCTTGTCGCTCGCGGTGGATATGAAGACAGCGGCCGGCATGGCCGTGGAAGGTGGCATGGCTGGATTCATCGGCTTCGACGCCCTCGCCGGGGTCGGATATGGGTTGAAGAAAACACCGCTCCTCCAGCGGCGGCCGCCAGTCTCCGCACTTGCCGACGTTGCATCAATGACCGACGAATGGGATATTCGTTGCATGGAATGCAACACTTGGAAGGCGGTCGCCCGATGAATGCGATGGACGACCGCCTCGACGCCCGTCGCATGCGCTACTTCATGCAGGTGCTCGACAGCGGTTCGGTCCGCGGTGCGGCCGAGGTGCTGGGCATGGACCCGTCGGCCGTGAGCCGGGCCATCGGCGTGCTGGAGGAAGAGTGCGGCGCACGGTTGCTGGAACGCCGGGGCCGGGGGGTCGTGCCCACCGATGCGGGCGAGCTGCTGGCCACCTACGTGCGGCGCCAGCACACCCAGAAGCAGCAACTGCTGGCCCAGCTCGACGACATCCAGAAGGTGGAGCGGGGCCACATCGACATCGTGGCCGGCGAAGGCTTCGTCGACTGGCTCATGCGCCACAGCCTGCAGCGCTTCATGGCGGCGCATCCGGGCATCACGGTGGACCTGTCGGTGGGCAGCACCGACGCCGTCGTGCGAGAGATCGTGGAGGAGCGGGCCCACATCGGCATGCTCTTCCAGCCGCCGCGCGACGAGCGGCTGCGCTCGCACCATTCGCACCCGGAGCCGATCCTCACGCTGGTGCTGCAGACGCATCCGCTCGCGCAACTCGGCCGGCCGCTGCGGCTGGCGGACCTGCTGCCCTACCGCGGCGCCACGCTGCATCGCGACTTCGGCGTGCGTCAGCACATCGAGGCCACCGAGATCAGCGAAGGCGTGCGGCTGCCCACGCAGCTGAGCACCACCTCCTTCCATGCGCTGGGCCAGTTCGTGATGGCGGGCCTGGGTTACGCGCTGTCGGCTCGCCTGCCCATGCCCGCGGCGCCGGATGGCGGCCGCATGGTGGCCCTGCCGATGCGCAACGCCCTGCTGTCGCAGGGGCGGGTGCATGTGGTGTCGCGCCACGGGCGTGTGTTGCCGCCGGCGGCGGCCCTTCTGCTGCGGATGATCCTGGAGGATTTCCCGCCCGCGTCAGCGCGTGCCGCGCCAGCGGTTGGTTGAAGGCAGTGGCGCACCCCGCGGTTGCAACCGTCTGCGCGCCACAATGCCCGCGGGCCGCCCGGCCTGCCTTCCTGCCCCCTCCTGCACCAAGCTTTTCAGATGACCCTCGACGCCCACACCGACTTCCACAGCCCCGCCGTGCGCCAGCTGCGCGAGGACCTCGCCCTGGCCCTGCGCGCCGCGGCGCACCACGGCCTGGGCGAAGGCGTCTGCAACCACTTCAGCGTGATGCTGCCCGGCGAGCCGGCGCGCTACCTCATCAACCCGCGCGGCCTGCACTGGAGCGAGGTCGGCCCGGACGACATCGTGATGATCGACGTGCACGGCCAGGTGCTGGCCGGCCGGCATCGCGTCGAGCCCACGGCGTTGTTCATCCATGGCGCCATCCATCGGCTGACCGGCCACGCCGTGGTCATGCATGTGCACGCGCCCTACGCCACCGCCCTCACGCTCACGGCCGACCGCGCGCTGGACCCCACGCTGAGCCAGAACGCGATGCGCTACATGGACCGCATCGCCATCGACCCGCACTACAACGGTCTGGCGCTGGACGATGCCGAAGGCGAGCGCATCGCGCGCACCATGGCCGCCGACCAGGGCAAGGACGTCGCCTTCCTGGCCAACCACGGCGTCATCGTGGCGGGCGCCACGGTGGCCCATGCCTACGACGACCTCTATTACCTGGAGCGCGCCTGCCTGCACCAGGTGCTGGCGCAGAGCACCGGCCGGCCCCTGGCGCCGGTGGCACCCGGGATCGCTGCGCGCGTCGCGGCCCAGGTGCAGGGCGAAAGGGAGCAGTCCGACCTGTTCTTCGAGGCGCTGCGGCGCATGCTGCCGGCGCCCGCGACCGTCACACCCTGACACGGCTGTCGCATTCGGCAGGCCTTCGTTTCACGAGGGCAGCCAAATGCTCACAACTTCTTTCCACGCTTCTCGGGCCGCTTACATGGCATTGACAAGCGGCGGCGACCATTGCTTCACCAACAACCGACAGGAAGCAAGGAGTCGTGATGAACAAGTTGACCATGGCCTTCTCGGCAGGTGCGCTGGCGCTGGCCGGACTCGCCGTCCCGGCCCTCGCGCAAGCCAGCGGCCCGAGCATCCAGGCGCAGGTGTACCTGGGAGGCCCGCCGCCGGCCCCCGCCTACGTGCCGGTGCCCGCACCGGTGTACTACCCGCCGCCGCCGCGCCATTACTACGGCCCGCCGCCGCGGTATTACGGTCCGCCGCCGCACCACTACCACCGCCCCCCGCACCACCGTCGCGGCTGGGGTGATGCCGACCGGGACGGCGTGCCCAACCGCTACGACCGCCGGCCGCACAACCCCTATCGTTACTGACCGGTCAACGGTCTGACCGAAGCGCCATCCCACCCAGGGTGGCGTTTTCACGTCCGGGCCAGCGTGGCCAGCCTACCCGGCCGAACCAGGCGCCGCCAGCGATGCTCCAGGCGATAACCAGGCCGTAGACGACCAGGGCGGCCGCCTGCGCCGCGAACACCTGGGCCAGCGTGCCACCCAATGCGACCACGACCAGCCCGCCAACGCCCGCCACCAGCAGGCGCAGCAGGTTGCCCAGCACGGGCCACATCAACCGGCCCGCGCCCTGCGAGGCGAAATACAGCACCAGCCCGACCCCGAAGAAGCCGTAGAAGGGCCCCACGGCGCGCAGGTACGAGGTGCCCGCCTCCAGCATCGCCGCGTCTTGGCCGAACAGCCGCAGCCAGGCCAGCGGCCAGAGCGCAGCCGCCACGCCGATCACCGTCGTCATGCCGAAGGCCAGGGCGGCGCCGATGGCCGCCGCGCGCAGTGCACGCTCCGGGCGACCGGCGCCCATGCTCGTGCCCACCATCGCGACCAGCGGCGCGCCCAGGCCGAAGACCAGCGGCACCAGCAGGTACTCCAGTCGCGCACCGGTGCCATAGCCGGCGATGGCGCCCGCGCCCCAGTGGCCCGCCAGTCCGGTGGCGATGCCGATGCTGAGGTTGGTCGCTGCGGTCGATACCGCGCCCAGCAGGCCCACGCGCAGCACGCCGCGCATCAGGGGCCAGCTCCATTGCGCCTGCGACCATGCCGGTTGCAGCAGGCTGCGCCTCGAACGCAGGTACAGCGCCAGCGCCACCGTGCCGCCCAGGTAGTACAGCAGCAGCGCGATGGCCCCGCCCGCGATGCCCAGCGCCGGAATCGGGCCCCAGCCGGAAATGAGCATGGGCGACAGCGGCACGGCCACCACCACGCCCACGATGGTCACCAGCGCCGGCAGCGCCATGTTGCCGGTGCCGCGCACCACCGCCGCCAGCGAGTTGAACAGCCACACCAGCACGGCGCCGCCGAAGACCCAGTGCGAATAGGTCAGCGCCGCGGCCAGCACCGGGCCCTCCCCGCCCATGCGGGCATAGAGCCAGCCGCCCGCGAGCCACATGACCCCCATGCAGGCCAAGCCGAAGCCCAGCGCGATGGCCACCGCCTGCCACACCAGCCGATGCGCGTCGTCGCGCCGGCCCGCGCCCAGGGCGCGTGCAATGGCCGAAGCGATGCCGCCGCCCATCGCGCCGGCCGAGCTCATCTGCATCAGCATCACCAGCGGAAAGACCAGCGCCATGCCAGCCAGCGCATCGGTGCCGAGACGGCCGACGAAGTAGGTCTCCACCAGGCCGATGGCCGCCTGCGCGAACATCACGGCGATGTTGGGCACGGCCAGGCGCAGCAGCGTGGGCGTGATGGGCGCCTCCAGCAGCATGCGGGTGCGCGGGTCGAGCCGGGGAGTCGATGAGGTCATGGCGAGGTCCTGGATGCGGCAAGCGGCGGCGGCGCATTGCTGCGGCCGCCGTGACGCGGTGGGGTGCGAAGAAGACGGAGGCTCAGGCCGGCGCCATGGCGCGCGCGGGTGGCGACTCGCGGATCGGCAGGTTGACCAGCGCGGCGCCGGCCGCCAGCGCGATGTCGATCCACCACATGAGGTCGTAGCTGCCGGTGCGCTCGAACACCCAGCCGCCCATCCACGCACCCAGGAAGCCGCCGATCTGATGCGACAGCATCACGAGGCCGAAGAGCATGGCCATGTTGGCCGGCCCGAACATCTTGGCGACCAGTCCCGCTGTCGGCGGCACGGTGGAGAGAAAGCTCACGCCCATCACTGCCGCAAAGACCAGCATCACGGCCACGGTCTTGGGCGCCAGCAGGAAGACCAGCACCGCCACCGCCCGCGTCGCATACACCAGCGACAGCAGCGACTTCATGCGCCAGCGCCCCACGGCCCAGCCCATGGCCAGGCTGCCGACGATGTTGAACAGGCCGATCACCGCCAGCGACCAGCCGCCCACCGCCGGCGGCAGGCCGCAGGCCGCCACCACGCTGGGCAGATGCGTGGCCAGGAAGGCCACATGGAAGCCGCAGACCAGAAAGCCCGCGGCCAGGTAGCGGTAGCTGGGGGTGGCCAGCGCCTGGCCGATGGCCTCGCGCACCGTCAGGGCGCGAGGCCCACCGGCCGCCGCCTGCTGCGCCACCAGCGCGCGCGAATTGCCCCGAAGCACCCAGGCCGCCGGCAGGGCCAGCAGCACCAGCACGCCCAGCCACTGCATCGACGCGGCCCACCCCACCGCCGCCGTCAAACCGATGGCCACCGGCGCCAGCGCGAACTGGCCGAAGGAGCCGCCCGCATTCACCACGCCGGTCGCCAACCCGCGACGGGCCGGGGGCACCAGCCGCATGGTCGCGCCCATCATGACCGAGGGACCCGCCATGCCCGCCCCGCCCGCCGCCAGCACACCCACGGCCAGGATCAGCCCCAGCGTGCTCGTCATGTACGGCGTGATGAAGGTGCCGATGGCCACCAGCACCACGCCGAGCAAGACGGTGCGCGCGGTGCCGACGCGGTCGGCCAGGGCGCCGGCGAAGGGCTGCGTCAGGCCCCACCACAGCTGGCCGAAGGCGAAGGCCAGGCTGATGCTGCCCAGCCCCAGATGCGTGGCGGTGTTGAGCGAGGGCAGGTACAGGCCCATGGTCTGGCGCACGCCCATCGTCAGCGCGAAAGTGCCGGCGGCGGCCAGCAGCACCAGCCACAGGGCGGGCAGGCGCACCGCGCCGGCGGCCGGGGTGGAATCACTCATGCTCTTCTCCTTCGTCGGCATCGCCGTCCTCGTTGGCGCGCAGCAGGTCGATGGCCTCGTCGAGCAGCGCATGCAGGGCCAGCACCCGGTCCAGGCCCAGCAGATCGTTCAATCGTTCCTGCGCGGCGCGCCAGCGGCGCTGCGCCTCGGTCCGCTTCTCGCGGCCGGCGTCGGTGATGTGCAGCAGCCGGCTGCGCGCATCGGGCCCCTCGGCCTGCTCGATCCAGCCGGCGGCCAGCAGCGGCTGCAGGTTGCGCGTCAGCGTCGAGGCGGTGAGGCCCATGGCACGCGCCAGGTCGACCGGCCGCAGCGGCCCCAGCTTGAGCACATGCGACAGCAGCGAGTACTGCGTGGTCTTGAGGCCGACCTGCGCCAGCTCGGCGTCGTACAGGCGCGAAACGCGCCGCCCTAGCTGGCGCAGCTTGAAGTTGGTGCAGCCCTGCGGCTTGACGATGGTGCTCACGGCCTATGATTGTAGCTGCAACTATTGCATATGCAATCAAAGGAGATGCGATGAGCGACAGCACGAACGAACTGCAGCGCTGGCTGGACGACGAGGCCACGGTCCGCGCGCGGATGGATGCCGGTGCCGGCCCCGGCGTGGCAAGGCCCGAACAGGTGATGGGCCGCAGCGGGCTGGAGGTGATGCAGGCGATGCTGGCCGGCGAGCTGCCCTATGCCGAGATCGCCCGCACGCTGGACTTCGTGCTGATCGAGGCCGTGGCCGGCCGTGCCGTCTTCCAGGGCCAGCCGCAGGCGCGCCACCTGAACCCGCTGGGCACGGTGCATGGCGGCTGGTTCGCCACCCTGCTCGACTCCGCCCTGGGCTGCGCCGTGCACACCAGCCTGCCGGCCGGCCGCAGCTACACGACCGCGGAGCTGGGCATCAACATGGTCCGCGCGATCACGCCGCAGGTGCCGCGCGTGCGAGCCATCGGCCAGGTCATCCACTGCGGCCGGCAATTGGCCACGGCCGAGGCACGGCTGGTGGGCCCCGACGGCACGCTCTACGCGCATGCCACGACCACTTGCCTCGTGTTCGACCTGCGTCCGCGCTGAGCTCAGCGCCGGAGCAACCCGACGTTCCATCCAGGTTTGATGAAGACGCCGCAGGCCGGCGTTGATAATGCTTCTCAGCCCGCAAGCACAACAACGACGAGAAGCGCGGCGCCCGTCGGCTGACCGGTCGACCTGTTCAAAAAACCTGGAGTGGGAATCCCAATGAAAGCATCGATCGCGCCCCGTGGCGCCTGGGCGCGCCGCGCCTTGCTCGCCGGCCTCGTCGGCACCGCAGCCGTCGCTGCGCAGGCCCAGGGCGAAGTCACCGTCTACACCACCCGCGAGCCCGGGCTGATCCAGCCGCTGCTGGCCGCCTTCACGCAGCAGACGCAGATCCAGGTCAAGACCGTTTTCGTCAAGGACGGCCTGGTCGAGCGGGTCAAGGCCGAGGGCCAGCGCTCGCCGGCCGACGTGCTGATGACGGTGGACGTGGGCAACCTGCTCGACTTGGTCGAGGCCGGCACCACGCAGCCCGTGCAGTCGGCCGCGCTGAATGCCGCCATACCGGCCAATCTGCGCGGCAGCGACGGCCAGTGGTATGCCCTGTCGATGCGCGCCCGCGTGCTGTATGCGGACAAGGGCCTGAAGCTGCCCACCTTCCGCTACGAGGATCTGGCCGACGCCAAGTGGAAGGGCAAGGTCTGCATCCGCGCCGGCCAGCATCCCTACAACACGGCCCTGGTGGCGGCCATGATCGCCCACCACGGCGAGGCGAAGACCGAGCAGTGGCTCAGTGGCGTCAAGGCCAATCTGGCGCGCAAGCCCACCGGAGGCGATCGCGACGTGGCCCGCGACATCCTGGGCGGCATCTGCGACGTGGGCCTGGCCAACTCCTACTACGTGGGCCAGATGAAGGGCTCCAAGGAAGGCAGCGACGCCCGCAAGTGGGGTGACGGCATCCAGGTCGTGCGGCCGGTGTTCGGCGGCACGCAGCCGGGCGGCACGCACGTCAACATCAGTGGCGCCGCCGTGGCCAAGCATGCGCCGCAGAAGGCCAATGCGGTCAAGCTGCTGGAGTTCCTGGTCTCGGAGCCGGCGCAGGCCATGTACGCCCAGGCCAACTACGAGTACCCGGTCCGCAAGGGCGTGGCGCTCGACCCGATCATCGGCCAGACCATCGGCGAGCTGAAGGTCGACCCGCTGCCGCTGACCGAGATCGCCAAGCACCGCAAGCAGGCCAGCCTGCTGGTGGACAAGGTTGGCTTCGACAAGTAAGCCGCTGCACTTCGTGCCGTTCATGCGCCGCCCCGCGGGCCTGCGTCCCGTCGGGCGGCTTTGGCATGCGGCCACGGTCGCCATCGCGCTGGGCGTGCTGGCGCCGGTGCTCAGCCTCGTCTGGCTGGCCCTGGGCGCCGACCTGACGCACTGGACGCACCTGGCCGCCCATGTGCTGCCCGAGGCCGCGCTCAACACCGCCCTGCTGCTGGCGGGCGTGGGTGCACTCACGCTGATCGTGGGTACCGGCTGCGCCTGGCTGGTGGCCACCACGGATTTCCCGGGCCATCGCTGGCTGCAGTGGGCGCTGCTGCTGCCGCTGGCCATGCCGACCTACATCGTGGCCTTCGCCTACCTCGACCTGCTGCATCCGCTCGGGCCGGTGCAGGGCGCCATCCGCTGGGCTCTTGGCTACGACAGCCCGCGGCAGTTCCGCCTGCCCGACCTGCGCTCCATGGGCGGCGCCATCTTCGTGCTGGGCATGGTGCTGTACCCCTACGTCTACATGACGGCGCGGGCCATGTTCGTGACCCAGCCCGCGCACCTGATGGAGGCCGCGCGACTGCTGGGCGAAGGCCGCTGGGGCGCCTTCCGGCGCGTGGCGCTGCCGCTGGCCCGCCCGGCCCTGGCGGTGGGCCTGAGCCTGGCGCTGCTGGAGACGCTCAACGACATCGGCGCCTCGGAATTCCTGGGCGTCAACACGCTCACTGTGGCGGTCTACACCACCTGGATCACCCGCTCCGACCTGGCCGGCGCCGCACAGATCGCCTGCGCCATGCTGGCGATGGTGGTCGCGCTGGTGCTGCTGGAGCGCCACGGCCGCCGGCACCAGCGCTTCGGCTCCGCGCAGCGCATGCGCGCGGTGACGCCGCGGCGCCTGCAGGGGCCGGCCGCCCTGGGCGCCACGCTGGCCGCGCTGCTGCCGGTGCTGATCGGCTTCGCGGCACCGGCCGCCTACCTGGTGTGGGAAACCATCAAGCGCCTGCGGCTGGGCGGCGGCGTCTCGCCGGCGCTCATCGGCAGCCTGGGCAACACGCTGGCGGTCGCGCTGGGCGTGACGGTGCTGGCCGTGGCCGCCGGCCTGGTGGTGGCCTGGGCCACGCGCCAGCCGCCCGGCGCCATGACGCCGCGCCGCTGGCCGGCCCGCGCCGCCAGCCTGGGCTATGCGTTGCCCGGCACCGTGCTGGCCATCGGCCTGCTCACGCCGGCACTGGCGGCCGATGCCGGCATCGCCACCCTGTTCGGCCTGCCCGGCCTGCCGTTGATGGGTCTGGGCGTGGTGCTGGTGGTGGCCTGCACGATCCGCTTCCTGGCCATGCCGGTGGGCGGCATCGAGGCTGGGCTGTCGCGCATTCCCGCCGCGCTCGAACAGGCCTCGCGCCTGCTGGGCGAAAGCCCGCTGGGCACGTTGCGCCGCGTGCACCTGCCACTGCTGCGCCCTGCCCTGTCGGCCGGCGCGTTGCTGGTCTTCGTGGACGCCATGAAGGAACTGCCCGCCACGCTGCTGCTGCGCCCCGCCGACTTCGACACCCTGGCCACCTGGCTCTATGCCGAGGCCGCCCGCGGCACCTACGAGGAAGGCGCCATCGCCGCCTTGCTGATCGTGCTGGCCGGCCTGCTGCCCGTGGCACTGCTGGCCCGCACGCCCGTCAGCGGCACGGCGGTGCAGGCCGACGACATCACGCCCCATCCATGACGACCGCTGCCGCCCTGCACATCGACCACCTCCACCTCGGCTACGACACGCCGCGGGGCCTGCACACCGTGGTGGACGGCTTCTCTCTGACGCTCGAGGGTGGCCACATCGGCTGCCTGCTCGGTCCCTCGGGCTGCGGCAAGACCACCGTGCTGCGCGCCGTGGCCGGCTTCGAGCCGGTGCGCGGTGGGCACATCCGGCTGGGCGACCAGCTGCTGTCGGCACCCGGCGTGCATCTGGCGCCGGAGCGGCGACAGGTGGGCATGGTGTTCCAGGAATACGCGCTCTTTCCGCACCTCACGGCCGCACAGAACGTGGCCTTCGGCCTGCGCCGGCAACCGCGGCCCGCGCAGGAGGCGCGCGTGCGCGAGCTGCTGGGTGTGGTGGGACTGGCTGAGGCTGCCAGCCGCTATCCGCATGAACTGTCCGGCGGCCAGCAGCAGCGCATCGCCCTGGCCCGCGCGCTGGCGCCTGCGCCCGCGCTGCTGCTGATGGACGAACCCTTCTCCAACCTCGACGGCGCCACCCGCCAGCACCTGACGGTGCAGGTGCGCGACATCCTGCGCGCCGCGGGGCAGACCGCCATCCTCGTCACGCACCACGAGGCCGAGGCCCACACCATGGCCGACCGCATCGGCGTGATGCACAACGGCCGGTTGGCGCAGTGGCGGGAGATGGCGCGGCCCGTCTGAGCGCCGGCGGTGACGGCGGGCTTTTGCAGCGAGCCGCGACGGGGAACCGGTCACACCGGAGAATCCGGGCTTTCGTTCTCTCACCCACGACACCATGCGACTGCTGCACACCATGCTGCGCGTTGGCAACCTCCAGCGCTCCATCGACTTCTACACCCAGGTGCTCGGCATGAACCTGCTGCGCACCAGCGACAACCCCGAATACAAGTACAGCCTGGCCTTCCTGGGCTTCGGCAACGGCAACCCCGAGCAGGCCGAGATCGAGCTGACCTACAACTGGGGCACCGACAGCTACGAGATGGGCACCGCCTACGGCCACATCGCCCTGGGCGTGCCGGACGCCTACGCGGCCTGCGACAAGATCAAGCTGGCCGGCGGCAACGTGACGCGCGAACCGGGGCCGGTGAAGGGCGGCACGACGGTCATCGCGTTCGTGACGGACCCGGATGGGTACAAGATCGAATTAATCCAAAGAAAATCAGATACTTACGCACGCGACCACCACTCTGGCACCAAAGGCGATCCACTCCGTACAGTCTGAGCAAGCCCACTCTGTCATAGCTGATGAGTCCGGGCGCCCGCCTCTTTCTGATCGGAGGTTCAATGCCAGTATCTGCACACCTTGGCGACGCAACGTCCGGCACCCCGGCCGGCATGTTGCGCCACCCGGAGGGCGCGTCCTGGGCCAACTTAAGCGCATGCATCGGCGATGCCCATGCGCCCGCACTAGGTGCGGTAGAGCCAGCCTGACTGCAGTGCGGGGGCCTGCCCAAGGATAAAGATGCGGCTTGCTAGCGGTCTCCCTCCAAGGATTCCGACGCAGCTCACCCCGCAGCACGAGGTTGCATGACCAGTCCCTCACTCGTTGACCCAAATGACAGACGCGCTAGTATCCAGTCATGACCAAAGATGTCTCCCAGCCGGGTTTGCCGCACGAGCACAAACGCACGTTGGGCGCTAAAGACAACGAGGAACACCAGGATAATCAGACGCACCACGACCTAGTCGAAAAGGCTCGCCTTAACTTTAGGCTTTTGACTCAACTGTATGCGAAGATTCGTTTGCTAAGGGGGAGTCTAAAAAGTGGCCCCGTTCTTCTCAATGCTGAGAGCATGAAGAAATTCAGTATCGATCTTAGCCATAATAAATTCCCACAGTGGCAAGATCTAAGTACGCACTCAGATTTATACGATGCCTTTGTCGAGGTAAGAAATGACTTACTCGTGCAGGCTATCCACCACGGGAGCGAAATTGGCGCAGCGCAGAGCCTTTTGAAGGGGCAGGCGCACCTCAGTTTAAACCATCCAGCTTACGCTTTCAACCCTGCGAGTATCTGGTACGGGGAAAACCATAAAGAAGAATATCAGCACAAGGATTTTTATGGTCCTCTGAAAGCCCTCGGAAGTCATATCGCAGATCAAGCCTCGTACAAGCATCAGTACCTACTCAGGCAACACGAAATCGGCTATGAGGATTTCGCGTTTCCCGATATCGCGGACGAATTCAGCAATGCTTTAGAAGCAAAACTGCGCCATCTCACATCTGGCGCCTTCGCTCCTCGCGAGGCAGTCGATATTAGACCAAACGTTTCTCCTCATTCAGGTCGCGAGTATCTGAGGGCCGTCGAAGCTGGTAATCGCGTGCGTGCAGCGCAGTTGCAATTGCCGACAATGTTTTCGCTGGCCGAAGTCTCACAACGCATGAATAAGGAAGTTAATGAAATTTGGGCGGAAATATGGAAAGGCGAAGTTCTTGCGCTTTCCAACGAGCTTGGAGAACTCAAAATCCCCCTATGGCAATTTGAGTCTGGCTTAAGAGATCCCGTCCGAAGGGTGCTGAAAGCCATCCGCGGCGCAGACCCTTGGTCAGCCTATTTTTTCTTTGTGAACTCACATCCCTACTTCGGTAAAGCCCCTCTTGCGGCACTTGCAGATGGTGCGATTGACGCAGTGCTACTATTGGCAGCGGAGCACGTTGAGGACTTAGCCGCTAATCGCTAGTGGGGAAAATAACAAACAAGACGGATCTGAAATTTGCAGACCGTTCCGAGGGAATACAACTGCGCATCTGTGGGTCTGCTTATTCCCACTTGGAGCCCGGCTTTCGCGCCGCGGGTAGCGGTCGCTTTGATGATCCACAACGGCGATACGAGACTTTGTATGTTGCGCCCACTTTTTCCGCATGCTACGAGGAAGCGTTGGTCCGCGACGGCTATGACGACGCCGTAAACCGCTATCATGTTTTTAGGGCACGACATGAAGCGGCAAGTTTGAGCGTATTGTTGGTTGACTTTTCACAGCTCCGTATTGTTGATTTCACAGGCCAGAACCTGCGAGACATGGGCCTCAACTTGGGAGATGTAATGGCCGAATATCCCTTGACTCAGGAACTGTCGAGCTCTTTATACAACCACCCAGCACAGCCTCACGGAATCAAATATCCGTCTCGGATGAGCACAGATGCCATTTGTTTTGTACTTTTTGATCGGGCAAAGAATCATGTTCGATGTATGCCCGGCCTGGCTCCTGCTCCTCTGACCAGCCTAGGGGAAGCGTTCGATTCTTTCTGTCACGGTCGGTCAATTGCCCTAATTTGATAATTTGCAAGCGCAAATTATATTGCAGGCATCTCTGCCCCCATAGGCATCACCCAAGGTCCCATTTAGCCCACACGCTGGCCGAGACCCTGGAGCAGGTGGGCATCCTCACCGGTATTGAGATGTCGCCGGCGACCACCGCTGGGTACACGGCGGACCCCAAATGGAAAAGGCTCGCGCTTCGATCGCCGAGTATGTCATGGATGCGCTACGCCCCTGTCCAAACTTCGTTCTGAAAATCTCGGAGCGTGTCTAGGTCTTCGCAAAGAAACGCACAGTTGTGAACATCAAATCTATCTATAGATACAAGCGTGCTCATAAATTTCTCATGCCTTAGCTTCACCAGTTCAAATACGTCATCGAGACTCTCTGCCCTATATTCCCCGCACGACAATCGCATTACATCGAAAATTATCTGATCGAAATAGTCGTGTGCATTTTCGACCAGCGCACGAATATAGCTTGGTCTTTTGCCGGAATGAACAAGCATGTTCCGAGTTCTATAAATTCGCCGAATCTGCCATTCCACTTTTTTAAGGTGCGCGCTTAGCGTGGCTTGAACTTTTGCGGGCGACGCAAGTATTTCGCTAAGCTGAAATGCGCGGTATCGCAACAGGTGAAAGTCTTTGAGTTCGGTGTACAGTTCTGCGCGCAAAGGCTCGTTATCTCGTATTGCCAGGAGAGCTAGTACCCTATAAACCGTATTGCTGCCTTCCACGCCAGGAACCCGATTTAATAGCCGCTTTACATACCATTTTCTCCAGATGATCAGATCATGAGTGAATCTCTGAAGTAATCGTTGGATGTATGCCTGCATCAAGAATGGCGTCGTTTGATTTAGCACATTTCCGATTTTTGATGTGCTTACAGTGGACGGAATTAGGGTTTCCAACG
This sequence comes from Pseudacidovorax sp. 1753, assembly GCF_040544975.1. Lineage (NCBI taxonomy): Bacteria > Pseudomonadati > Pseudomonadota > Betaproteobacteria > Burkholderiales > Comamonadaceae > Pseudacidovorax > Pseudacidovorax sp. 1753. Next base: position 289,900 of record NZ_JBEPKY010000002.1, read on the forward strand.
ATGTCCATAATGTAACAAGCTGATTGTCCAGCACATCATTCGACACGCATATTCCGTGTAGATCTGCCACGCGATCAAATCTGACTTTGCTCGCCCCCCTAATCGCAAAATTTCGTATTAGCCGGTTTAATTCTTTGGACGCTTTGTCCGTCCCGAAATCATAGGGCTTTTCCATCGCGCCGTTGTTTAAAGCGGCGGCTACGGGTTGGGGTAAACAGCATTGCTTTACCAATGCCGTACTCCGCCAAGTAATCTTGTTTTGGTGATGAAAGAGCGTATAGAGATCGCTTAACCTATCGAGAGAACCCGCAGCCTTTTCTTGCGCAGAAAACACGTCCAACGCCCTAACAGAGGAAACCGCAACGTAACATTCGTCTCTTCCGCGGGCAAACTCTGGCGTCTCCGCTTGCAGCCTAGCAATATCATCGGGAAGTTCATCTAATACTGTCACACCAAATGCGCGAGATGATTCCCTAACCGTTAGGATTAGATCACTTGCAACGAAATATACATCACAGTCATGTGAATAAGGATAGATAGACTGCAAAAATTCATCAATCTGATCCGCGCTTTTTATAGGAACCCCAAATTGAGAAAAAAAATAAGAGTTTATCTGTGCCTGCAGATGCTTTTTGCTCATACCCATATTTATTAGGGTAGTAACAATAGTGCGGGCCGTTGCATCGATATCCTTTTTCCTAACAGCTCTAACGCATTCGGAAAGTTTGTCGAAGCACTTTGTAAGATAGCGAAATGGCTCCAGTGTTTTGCTTAGAGCGCTCAGTCGCCTCTTTAAATCTGTGAGCTTAACCTCATCGGCTGTATTGACGTAGCGTTCTATAGGTAGATCAAGCAATGATTTAGCTATTGGATCATTTTGAACGCTCCATATTAGCTCCTCCAGTACATGCTTCAAGTTTGCCGCGTCAATCAGCTCATTTTCAACATTCTCCACCACTGCTAGAGCCTCTTGGCACAGATAGGGAGCGTTAAGCGAGAGCGGCTTGTGGGTGTCGAGCGTAAAATCCCACACAAGCTCGTCTAATCTTTGAGCGCAAAAAATAAGCCCGTCAAGGGTGGGATCAATCGTCCAACGCGAAAGATTTTTAAATTTCATATCCGTCTCTTTTCAATTAATTGCCCCCTGTATGGCACTGTATCTCTGCAGCCGATTCTTCATCTTTTCACTTCGCTGATCAACCGGAGGCCGCTGGCGCAAGCATAGCTGGTTTGGTACACAGTGTGAAACGAACGACTCCTCCAACCATCGCCCAGCGGTGCCCGAGCAGTTCATGCACTCGGTCATGCGACTGATGTCTATGCACGCACGTGGGTCAAACGACAGTGCAACCTCCTTTACGTCCGCAGCTTACATGAGGGGGCTACACCTTTGGCTTGGAAAATTCCTATACAGGCTTCCTACGACGTTGATTGCCACTGCAGTTGCTGTTCTCACGGTCTACCATTACGATTACGTAACCTGTGAAGAACTTATACGATGTATGCTGAGTCTTTCAGCAGCACTGTAAAGCTGTCTCCCAAAGCGTCCTTTGCGTAAGGGCTGCGCTGCTGTCGATCTAGTCATACCCTGACTGAGAAATTGTTAAGTAACGGAAGGTCAAAAATAATTAGGCAGATTCTTATATAAAACGGACGAATTGCTCAGCAGCGCTACACGTTATATCGCTCATGTGCATGCCATTGCTTCTCTTGGCATTGGCGTATTTTGGTTTCAGTATATGTCGAGTGCTTTAATCTAATACTGGCACCGACAACAACTATTTATGTCTGCGCTCGCTAAGACACCGATTCCACGTCAAACGATGCGCGTAGATAATCTCGGCGTAAAATAGTATCGCGCGAGTGAGGGACGCGGGGTTTGAGCATGGCGCTGCTCCGGTCTCTTAAACTCGGTTGAGCAATTCCGTCACAATGAACCGCTCTTCGACAAGGAGCGACACATTTTTCCTTTTAGCTGCAGTGGCCGCTCGCTAACGCGCGCAATGCTAGGCTCCAAGCTAAATTAGAGCATCTGGAAGATTGCTGGGTTTTGCTCCGTGGCTAGTGGCAGTTATCTAGATCGATGAGCGTCGATTGGCTCGGTGCACCCCTCAAGGGCAGCGATCAGTTCGCGTTCAAACCCTTTCTTAGAAGTAACTCGTCATGAGCGCTTGCAACCCAACGGTCAACATCAACGGCTTGGCGAAGGGCGTCGGTAGGCATAGATGGTCGCTCGGGAACGCGCACGCGGCACTCCACCGGGACGGGCAGTTTGACTCGGCCGAAGAGCTCCGCCGCAGAGGCCAACACTAAGACCGCCAGCGCACCCAGCGACGCGCCTCTGATCATGGCGCGACCCTACCCTTCACCCAAGCTTCAACGCGCGCCTGAGCGCTGGCGCAGGCGTGGCCTCGCACGGCCGGCGGTATCGAAAGGATGATCTGCGCCAACGCCTCCCTGCCGCGCCGAAGCTCGGCCGCACTGGCCTGCGCGGTCCTGGCCCGCCTCTCCCGTGCGTCGGCGAGGTCCCGCAGGTCCTGCGCTGCGTCACTGCAGGCCGACGCATCGGCTCGCGCCGAGTCGCGTTCTCCCGCCGTACGTGTAATCGCGCCCCGCCCGCGCAGCCAGGCCGCGCGAGGCCCGCATTCGCCGGCCGCGATCGCCGCGCCCACATCCCCGCCGGAGAAACACCAGACGCGTGGCGTGGCGACGCCGCTGCAGGCCCTTGAGGACCTGGCCGCCCGCCCTCACCCAGTTCGGCAGCTCGTCTGCGGCGCCGGCAAAGTCGCCAGCGTTGAGCTTGCGCAGGAGTGTGCTGGCCCGGCCGTCTGCCAGCCACAGGATGCCGTCGCGCCCTTTGCCGCCCGGGCCGGTGTTGTAGACCCTGGACACGGTCGCATCCCGCTGGCACTGCGAGAGCGGCACCGTCACGGCCTCGCGCATCCCACCACTACGAGCAACGAGATCCAGTAACCTTCAACCCCAGGATTCCTGCAGAATCATTGGCATAGCGGATGGGGGCAGGTCAAGCTCGAAGACTTTCATCTTTGGGTGTCGAGGCCACGAAGCAGCGGCGTATCGGATTGCCTGGGTTGCAAGATACCGCAGTGGCGATCATGATCGATTCGCCATCGAGGGAGGCACCCAATGAAGCGACGAGACATACTGTTGTCGGTTCCACTAGTTTCGCTGGCAGGCACGTTGCCGGTGCTGGCTGAGCCTGTGGGCGTGCCTTCCATGTTCATGACCAAGGCGATACAGAAGACTCCCGTCTGGTGCTGGGCGGCAGTGCTGGAAATGCTGCTCAAGCACCACGGCGTGCCATGGGAGCAAGAAGACATCGTTGCGGCGATCAAAGGGCAACTCGTCGTGGAAACCGCGTCTTCAGGAGAGATTTCCGCCTTTCTCAACGGGCTCAAGCTCAACGCCAACGGCACGATCTGGAGGGCGAAATGCTTGGCGGGGTCGGGGGCGCCGAAAGTTCAGTACGTCAATTACGAACTGAAGAACAACCGGCCATTCATTCTCCAGATCCAGCTCAGCCCGCAGATGCGGCACGTCGTTCTCGTGACGTCGGTCAACATGATCGATGAGGGGAACGGCACGACCAGGCTAGCCCATGTTTCCTACGTGGACCCCTTGGATGGCCAAGTCCACGTCTTCACCGGAAAGCAGTTTTATGACCGCGCCCTCAGCTACTGGTTCGTAAAGATCAACGAGGCATAGCCTACCCCAACAAGACCAGCTGCGGCGTCGGTTGGACCACCTCTTTCACTGCAGTGGCCATTTGGCGCTTCAGGTCCTGAATGCGGCTGGCTATCTCTCGCTTGATGGTGAGGAGCTCAGCTGCCAGCTCCATAGCCAACGTTCCCACCTCCACACCAGCCTGAATGTTGCTGTATTGAACGGCGTCTGCGGCTTTCGACAAGGCCAACCTTGTAGGTATGCGCGAGCTGGGCGACGTGGGGGAAGCGTACTTCTCGGTTCAGCTCGACACATGGCGAGCGGCAGCGGCACGAGTGCCCGCACCGAGCATGGTTGATCGGGTTCGAGGGCCTTCGTTGAACTAGGCGATTTTAGCCTATACAATTGAGCCCATGCCAGCCGATTCCCGGCGCGGCGAACCCCACCGGAGCCTCCATGCACCCGACGCAACTGATCCTCACCGCTGACGAAGTCCGCACTCTCGCAACCCAGCCGGAGCGCCTCGTCGGCCTCGGTGTCTACTTCCAAGGCTTCTACGGCAGCGCCTCTGATGCCGGCGCCATCAGCAGCGCCGAGGCCGTCGCCGGCGACGTCTCGTTTGTCGTACACCTCGAAGACGGCCGCGTGATCCGGGACAACCGCCTGTCCCGCGCCTTCGGCGGCCTGCGCGCGACGTTTCTCATCAATGGCAAGATGCACGGCCGCCCCTACCTCGACGAGCTGGTCGCCATCGCGACCACTCGCGACATTCTGGCCAGCGCAGCGAAGACGGCCGAGGTCGCCACCTACGCCGCACGCATGCAGGCCGCTGCGGACCAGTTCGTCGGGGTGCGCTTCGGCGTCTTCGCCGTCACGAAGGGCAAGCTCAAGGCCCGCGTCCGTTACAGCCTGGACAATCGCGCAGACGGCCGCGCGTGCGTCACGATCTATGACCGCGACTACGGCGACGATCTGCGCGCCATCATCCCCACCGGCTACGAGAACGACACCGATTCGATGGTCGACTACTTCGACCGCGGGCGCGTGGTGCTGTTCGAAGGCCATCCCCTCTACGAAGCCGCGCGCGAGCGCGCAATCTCCAATGCTGCCCGACGCAAATAAGCACAACCCGGACCCCGCCTACATTCGCACCCTGATCGAGCAGGCGGGGTTCTCGCAGCGGGGAGCGGCCCGCCAAATCGGAGTGAGCGAGCGCATGATGCGCTCCTACTGTGCGCCGCTCGACGTGTCCACCCACTCGGCCGCGCCGTACACCGTGCAGTTCGCGCTCGAATGCCTCGCTGCCGTCAAGGCCCCGTGATCGGCGCGATGCACTCTCTGAGCACCGCGCGCATCTCGTCCTCATATCCCTCACGCAAGAGCAGTTCGGCCTGAGCCGCGCCGATCCAGCGATCCACATCCACGCCCAGGCGCAGCAATTCCGTGGGCATGGCAGGCCGCTCCGGCTCATTCGCGCGGCATTCGACCGGCACGGGCACATTGATCCGCACCGGTGGGCCGACAACACATCCCGCCAGCAGGGCCGTAGACAGGCCCAGGAATGCCGTTCGCTTCATGGCTCGGCCCTCCCACGCATCCAGCTGTCGACGCGCGCCTGTGCGCTCGCGCAGACGTCGCCCGGCACCGCGGGAGGCGTCGACAGGATGAGCTGCGCCATGGCCTCTTGCTGCCGGCGCCGCTCCGCCGCGGTGGCCTGCGCCGCCTTCGCGCGCCGGCCGCGCTCGTCGGCCAGCTCACGAAGGTCGGCGACCCCGTCGCTGCAGGCCGACGCATCGGCCCGCGCAGAGTCACGCTCTCCCATCGTGCGCGTTGCAGCGTCCCGCGCGTGCAGCCAGGCCGCGCCGAGGGCTCCATTCGCCGCCACGCTTACCGCCAAGGCCAAGCCCAGCGCCTGGGGCCCCGTCATCATGGAAAGGCCCTCTCGCCGGCCGCAATCGCGTCCTGCACGGCCCAGCCGAGGAACACCAGGCGCGTCGCATGGCGGCGCCGCTGCAGGCCCTTGAGCACCTGGCCACCAGCCCTCACCCACTTCGGCAGCTCATCGGCCGCGCCCGCGTAGTCGCCGGCATTGAGCTTGCGGAGGAACGTGCTGGGCCGGCCGTCTGCCAGCCACAGGATGCCATCGCGCCCACGGCCGCCGGGCCCGGTGTTGTAGACAGTAGAGACGATGGCATCCCATTGGCACTGCGAGAGCTGCACCCTGACAGCCTCGCGCACAGGCGGCTCGAAGTCACGCACCAAGCGGCGCGCATAGCGGCCGTCTGCCTCCGCCTGCGTAATCACCAAGCCCGGCCGCACGTTGAGGGTGTCGCCCCACCCAATCGTCCACGGTGCGCCGCTCAGCCGCGCGAACGGCGTTGGCACCGCCGACATGTTGTACGGATCGAAGCGAGCGCGGCGCAGCGCGGCAAAGAGCGGCGAGGCGGAATCGGGGTACGCCAGCAGCCGGCAAGCCTCATAGTGGTGATTCAGGGCGTGACATGCGTCGCCCGAGCGCATTTCAGACAGCACCATCTCACCCCTCCTTCACGCGCGTTCGCACGATGAGCACGGCAAAGCCGCCGATGACAAAGACGTCCTGCAGGTCGGGCGCGCGCAGCGGCAGGAGCAGGGTTGCGACTGCTCCGGCGCCGCCGATGGTGAGCAAGCCCCAAGCGAGCATCTTGAGCAGCTCGACGGCGCGGGCCCGTGCGCTGCGCGGCCACTGCCGCCACCCTCGGCAGCGCTCCAGCTTGTTGAGGCCCTCGGCAACAACGATGAGGCCGCATACGGCATAGACCCAGAGCATGAGCTTCATGGTTGCGCCTCCACACGATCAGCAACCCGCTTGATGGCCCGCTTGAGCACCTCGCGCGCGCCGCCACCAATGGCAAAGGCGATGCCAAGCATGACGGGCTCGGGGGCGTTGGTGGCCCACAGCACCGCGGGTGCCATGTAACCCGCCGCAAGGCTGCTGGCAAAGGCAACACCCATCCGCCGCAGTGACGTGCGCACCAGGTGCACGATGGTGTCGCCCGTGGTGGGCACCGTGTCCAGGATTGCAATCGCGACCACGGCCCCGGCGAAGCCGGCCACCAGGAAGTCCGGCCGCAGTCCGAGCGGGACCCCGAAAGCGGTGAGTACCGGCACCGTCGCCGTCGCAGCAGCGAACGTCATCGCTGCCGTAGTTGTAGGTTCTGCCATCAGAGGTCTCAGTGCGCAGCAGCTGCGCTGATCAGGTGGGAGCCGGCACCCAGGCGAGTGATGCCGGGTCGGTGTAGGTATCGCCGTTGAACTTCCCGCCACTACCGAAGGCGGCCTGCCACAGCGCGTAGTCGATGGCATCGACGTCGGCATACGCCCGGCCGCTGGCGGTGAGGTCCTCCACATAGGCGCGATACAAGATGCGACTGGGCGCCTTGTCGAAGTTCAAGCCGCCCCACGGTCCCCCTGTTCCGACGAATGCGAGCGGGTTCACATCCGTGGCGGTCGCCAGTCCTGTGCCCACCTGGCCGTTGACGCCCACATTGGCGATCCGGTTCGAGCCCACCGGCGCAACCGTTTCTGTCGTCGCCGGCACGGCCCGCGATCCAAGGTGCGAGGCAGCGCCGGCCGAGGGCCGGGGAATGCCAGATTCGGTGTGGAAGAGATAGTTGCTCGTGGCACCGGTCTGGCCGGTCGCCCAAGCCACCGCCTGGCTACTTCCCTGCAAGCCCGGCCGCGTCGTCTTCCACCACACGCTGAAGAAGAACTTTCGCGTCGCCCGATTGGCGAAGATGTGGTTCCGAATGGCGGCGGGCAACAGGATCTGCCAGTTCAGATTGCCCGAGGCCGCTTGCGTGCCAGACTGCGTGATGATGCCGTGTACGCCCCCCTTCCCCGTCCTTTCGACCACGAACTTGTTCGCGAGGGCCACGGAGGACACGAAGCCGTGCGTGTCGATTTCGGGCACGGCCAGCAAAGCCGCGGCTTTGTTCGACAGGGCATTGGGGATCGTCGCGCCATTGCCTAGCGCTGTGAACGCGCCTTGGGCGAGGGTCGGATCGAACAGGAAAAGCGACCCATCGGACTCGATCTTGTCGCGCTCGATGATCTTGGGCGCGGTTGTGTCGGTGAGAGTCAGGCCGTCGAGACGGATGATCTTGCTCATTGCATGTACCCCAGTTCGAGGATTCGTTGGAAAACTTGTTGGGCAACCACGGCGTAGCCCGCGGCGTTCAGATGCACGCCGTCGACGCGCAGCGAGCTGGGCACGGTGCCCGCCGCCATATCGGCGGTGTCCTGGCTCGTGGGCGCAAGGCCGGCGTCGGCCAAGCCGTAGGCGACGAGGTAAGGCCGGATGGCGATGTGACGGCGGCCGAAGGTGGCCGCCCATTCGGCGTCATCGGGATCGGCCGCGGACGTGCCGCCGGGCTTGCTGATCCAGATCGTGCGGATCTTGAGCGCGCTCAGATGCCGCTCGATGGCGAGCGCGTCCTGAATTGCGCGGGCGTTGCTGGGCCCGTTCTGGCCGATCCAGCCGCACACGATGTCGCCGCGCCTGGCCTCGGAGAAGTCGGTCCGATAAGGGGCCGGCCGATTGCAGGTCACCACGGCACCTGCGGTGTTGCGCGTAAAGACGTAGTAGTTCGCCGGATCCCAGATGATGTTTGGACCATTCGGCTGCACCAGCTGCATCAGTCCGGGCACTCCGGCGAGCGACCCCACGAAGCTGCTCCCCGGCGTGCCGGTCCCCTGCAACAGAGGCACCGGGGTTTGACCGTTGATCTTCTGGAGATCGACCCGCACCGGCTCGGCCGCTGCAGGAATGGCGCCGCCCTGAGGCAGCAGCAGGAAGGGATTGGCGCCGGTGCGCGCCGCGATGGTCACTGAGGACTCCCCTCCGACCCCACCGTTGCGCACCGCGACGTTGAAGCCCGCGGTCGTCAGTAGCGCTTGAAGAACGCCCGGGTAATTGGTCCCGCCTCCACCAGCGCCCGCTGTCAGCGAGTCCCCCCAACAGATGATGTTGGGCCCACTCACAATGGGGCGCTCGACATTGGACCAGGTGGGGCGATAGGCCCTGGCCGGCGCGTTGAGTTCAACGCCTCCAATGCCCACCGCGATGAGCTGCAGCGCACGCGCCGTGGGCCTGCCCGCCATGTCGCATTCGAGCCAGGTCCGGCGGTTCGCACCGTCGACCAGTGCAATGCCGATGTCGTTGAGCGCTTCGTCGGCGCCGAGGGCCGACAGCTTGTCGGCGAGATCCAGCGCCGTCATTCGGGCGCGCGTAAGTCCCGCGCCAATGAGATCCAGGGCGCGGGCTGTGGGCCCGCCCCGCATGTCCGCCTCCAGCCAGAGTCGCCGCTTGGCGCTGTCGACCATTGCAAAGCCGATGTCGTTGAGCGCCGGGTCGATCTCTTCGGGCTTCGTGAAGCCTTCCAGGCCAAGGCCAGGGACCCGGCTCGGCGTCAGGCCCGCACCGATGAGGTCGAGGACACGACCGGTCGGCTTGCCGTCCATGCCGGCCTCGATCCATAGGCGGCGGCCATCCGCATCCGTCACCGCGAAGGCCAGGCCTGTCAGCGCTGGATCGTTGTCGCGCAGCGTCTTCGACAGATCGGCGACGTTGACTTTGCCGGCAAGACCGGTGCCGTCGATCCGCTTCCACGCGCCGGCCGTGGTGGCGAAGGCGGTATATCGGCCCGCGTTCGGGACGACGGCCGACGTGGACGGATCGACGTGCGTGCCGAGGTCACTGTCGAGCACTTCGGCACCCTGGCCGACCGCCGTAGGCGTCAAGGCGGCGAGACCTTCCTCGCCGGCCCAGGTTGCCCGGGTACGGGACGACGATTGGGCACTTGCCGCAGCGGTCGTGGCAAGCTGGGCCTTGGCTGCCGCGACCTCAACAAGGCTTTGCGTCTGGCCCTTGAGTTCCTCCGCCGCTGCCGCCGACAGCGCGGCCTGCTCCTGTGCATCAAGGGCGGCCTGCTTGAGCGCGATCAGCTCGGGCGTGGTGACCATCTCTCCCGCATAGGCCCACGCAGTGCCGTTCCACACGTACAGCTTCGAGCCGGCAACGATGTAGCCATCGCCAGCCGTGTTCCCCTCAGTCGGCAAGTCGGAAACGTCGTCTTCGGCGCCCTTGAGCACCAGCCCCCGCCCCTGCAGGTCTCCAGCCTGCCAGGCCTGCCAGAGATCGCCGAACTCGCCGAGGATCTGCTGCATGGCCTGCAGGGCCTCGGGCACGTAGCCCTGCGTCGGCACAAGTGCATAGCTCAGGCCCGCGCCGCCGGCGCCGGTGTAGGCCGTCGCGAGCTGCAGCTCGCCGTCACTGACGATGCGCTTGACCTCCAGCACCGCGCCGGGCACGGACAGGATGTCGCCCGGCAGCGCATTGCGCACCCACGCCGTGCCGGCGCCCAGGACCACGTCCGAGCCCGCGACGAGCGTGATGGTGCCCGTGCGATACCAGCCCATCAGGCCACCTCACGCACCGGCGTGGCGCCGGTCAGGATGTTGGCGTCCGAGGCCGAGGCGATGACTTGCTCATAGACCCATTGGTCGACGGCGCCGCTGGGCACGCCCGGGAGCTTGACCTGAATGAGCGTGACGTGCTTTTTGCCCGCGTCCTTCGAGGCGCGGGACTGATACGAGTAGAGGGTCGCGGCCGTGGATTGGAGCGGGTACACGATCTGGCAGATGGCCAGCACGTGGAAGCTCGGCTGCGCGTCCGTGCGCGGGTCGACGACCTCCTTTTCGAGGCCGATGATGGGTGCGGTGTTGTCGTCCATGGTCATCACGTGGTGGGAGATTCGGGGGGCCACACGACGGCGAGCACGGCCGCGGGCGTGGTGGCTGCGTGGATGGCGTCGCGCAACGCTTGACGGGTGCCGACGAGGTACTGACTGGCGGCACGGAAGGCCAAGACCGCTTCCAGCGTCTTGGCGCGCATGTCCTCGGGCGCAATGCCGCGCGCGGTGGCGATGCCGTCGAGGTACGGCGTGGGCGCGGACGCGTCGGCCTGCCAGGCGAGAGCCTCGCGCTCCTGCGTGGGCCAGGTCTGCCGCTCGAAGTCGGGATAGCCCGCGGTGAGCGCAGAGGCCCGTCGGCGCGCCTCAGCATTGACGGCCGCCAGTTGCTCCGCCCGGATGTCGTCCAGCGTCCGCGGATCAACCCAGCTGTGCGACGGCCAGTCGAAGACACATGCAGGCGATGGCGGCTCGCCCATGTCGACCCACACGTCGGCGGCGATGTCGCGCCAGTGGCGATCACTGGGCGGCAGGACCCCGACGACCTGGCAGCCTTCCGGGGGCGCCGGTACTTCGAGCCCTTCGCCATGCATCAGCACGCGGCCCAGGCCATCAACGATGGAGAACGCGACAAGGGCCATCAGGCGCCCCGCTTCCCGATGAAGACGGCCAGGCGCGTCGTCTCGCCGCCCACCGCCCAGATCGTGTGCGAGCCAGCGGTGCACGTCACGACGCTGGTCATGACGCTGCCAGGGAAGCGGTACTGCGTCGCCCCAGACATGCCCATGTCCACCCATTGCGAGTCCGAGTAGACCGTCGTGGGCGAGACGCCCGTCAGCGTCCGGGTCTCGGCGCCGGGCCCGGATGAGCTCCATGTCGACTGCTGCCCGAACTCGGCCACGCAGAACGCTTCCCACACCTGCCCGCCTGGCACAGTGAAGCTCACCGCCGCGGAGCCCGTGCCCGTCGAGAACGCCGGTGCCACGATGGCGCCGCCGGCTACTTTGAGGGTGTCGATGTCCGCATTGCGGATCATGGCCATGTCGATGAACGTGCGGCCGTCCTGCACCTTGAACGGCGCTTCTGCGGAGTTCGAGCCGAGATCGTTGATGACCCGGAACAGGTTCGCGAGGATGACCACCTCCGACTGCACATCGATGCCGCCATTCGTGCTGGAGACGCTGCTCTTGAGGCCAGCGATCACGCGCCGGCCGAGCGGCGTGGAGATCTCCGTCTTGAGCATCAGCTGCGCGGCGACGTTGCCGTCCAGGCTGGCGAGCGCGAGCTGCTGCTCGCTCACCGTGGCCGATAGGCCACCCAGCGGCCCCGTGGACGCGTTGAGATAGGAGTCGTACGAGGCGAACGCCGAATTGAGCGTGGCCTCCAACTCCACATCCGACACGTAGGTCGACTCAATGTCATCGACGCGGGCACGCATGGTGAGGATGTCGCTCGCGAGGGCAGCGTCGGCCGTGGCCCGCACGGTCGACTCTTCGAGAATGTCCGCCTGCGCATCAGCCAGGCCGGCCGACAGCAGCGTGATCTCCTGCGCCATGGCCTCATCAGCCGAGACGAGGACCTCGATCTGGTGCGCATACAGCGCATAGTTGTGGTCGACCTTGGCCTCAAGGATCGTGGTCAGGCGCCGCAGCGACCGGCCCATTTCGCTCACGCTGACCTCGGCGCGGAGGATGCCCTTCATGTCGGCCGCGGCGGACTGGTCGCGGAACTGCTGCAAGCGGGCATCCACGCGGCCCAGGTATTCAGCGATGTCGGGCACGTCATCGAAGTCGGGCAGCGTCATGGCCTCCGTCGTGCCCCAGCCGCCGGCATTGCCCGCCAGGTCGACGGCGCGCACCCAGTAGCGGTGCAGGCCTGCCTCTTCCTCGACGCGCGTGAAGACACGCGATGTCGTCCGGCCGATCTCCACGGCGCCCAGCAGGGTGTCGCCCTTGCGGATCTGGTATTCGCGCAGCGGCTGCGTGGTGCGGCAGTCGCTCCAGCTGATCGACACCGACCGGCCCTGCGTGGAGTCGCTCACGTCGGGGGTCAGCGGCAGGAGCACATTGATCGATGCGCTGGACGGCTGCGAGCCCTGGCCGCTGCGGCTGTAGTGCACCGCCCACACCGTCTGCAGGCCCGAGGGGAACCATCCGATGTTCGCGCCGGTGGCATGGCCGTCGAAGCGCACATCGCCGCCGGCGGCCTCGGCCGTGTCGCCGCGGCCGATGCGGGTGCGGTCCCATTCGATCAGGTCCACGCCCGCTGGCGGGCTCCAGCGCGCATAGATCCCGTCACCCTCGACCGACAGCGTGAGGTCGCCCACCTCGGCCGGCGGCTCGGCGCCGTTCAACAGATGACCGGCATAGGCCCAGGCCGAGGCATTGAACGCCGTCTGAAAGCGCAGCCGCACCGTGTACTCGTTGCCCACGTCCAGGCCGAGCAGGAACGTCTCCACCGCATCGCCCGGCAGGTCGACCGTCTTCCAGGGCGCGACGTCCGGCGGATCGGGCTGGTTCGGGTCCGTGGCACCCTCGCGCCACTGCGCGCGGGTCAGGCCGCCATTCAGGACGAAGCTGGTCGTCGCGCGGTTCCAGCTGACGCGCGCCCGTGCGATGACGCTGCCGCCCTGCACTGCGAGCTGATCCGGGCCGCTCTCGACCTGCAGGTTCTGCGGTGCCGGCGGGACCTCATAGGGATTCGGCAGGTTGCTGTTCGGCGCCGCATCGGCCAGGACCTCGTCCGCCGTGTCGTAGTAGGCCGGGACATCCTCCAGCAGTTCCAGCGTGAGCGGGGCCTCGCGCGTGTAACTCCAGTCCGTCACGATGAACGGCTTGTTCTCGATGCCGTAGAAGGCGCTCGAATACAGCACGCGGTCGCCAGGCTGCAGGTGCCAAGCGAGCATCTTGGGGCGGATCTTGAGCACCAGCCCACCGCGACTGCGCTCGACCAGCACGCGGGCCAGCTGATGGCAGCGCACGTGCGAGCCCGTGAACGCCAGCGCCATGTCCGTCGATTTCTCGTGCGGGTCCAGGCCCAGGAACACCGCGTTCTGGTAGGCCGTGAAGTCCTCGCTGACGCCGTTGCGCTCGGCGTTGACGTAGGTCCCGCGCGCGGTGTTGTAGACCCGCTCCCCGGGGTTGCACGTCTGCACGACGCTGGTCGGGGCGAGCATGTCGGTGTCGCCCAGCACCAGCACCGGCGTACTCCAGGCGCCCGCCTGCATGCGCCAGACACCGGCCGTCTGCAGCGTGAAGCCGGCCATGCTGTCTTCGAGTTGCTGCCGCGTGGAATCCCGGTCCTGATCGCTGCGGAACATCCCATCGCACACATAGCGCGCACGGGACCATCCGTAGTTCTCGCCGTCGTCGTCGGCCTCTGAGCCGTAGACCTCATGGTCACAGGCGTTCGCCGCCGCGATCCAGGCGCCCGCCTCGATCTGGTCGGCGCTCGCGCCGTAACCCTCGCGCGACATGAGGAAATCCGCCAGGCACAGGGCCGGGTTGCGCGTGTAGCCGCGCGTGGCGGTGCGCGGGTCATAGATGGTGTTCTTGCCACGCACCTTGGCCGTGATCGACGGCGGCCCACCCTGGAAGCGCTCCATCACCTTGTTCACGGTGACCACCGCATAGGTGTAGCCCGAGAGGCGGTGCTCGGCCGTCCACATGCCCGGCGCGCCACCGATCGCTGCGTTGCACTGGTCGATCAGCCATTGATCCGCGACGTCCACGCCGCCGGGCGACAGGTGAATCCCCACGTGCACCATGGGCCCGTTGTCGAAGTCGAGATAGCCGCTGGGCTTGCGGCTCAGAGCCTCGTTCGTGGTCCAGCCATCCGGGCCGGCCTGGACGGGATCGTCCTCAATGTAGATCTCGTCGATGCCCTCGCAGGGGTGAGCTGCAAAGATGACGACCAAGTGCGTGAGCTGCGCACCCGCGCCCGTGGTGACCATTGCCGCGATGCTTCCGCCGATCCGGCCGGGCGAGCCGTAGACCACCGCATTGGGGGAGTCGCTCTGCAGCAGGGTGATACGGCGGTCGGCGAGGTTCGCGATGTCCTGCGCGAGCTTGCGCGCGGCGTCCTGGCGGGCCCGGCGCTTCGCCGCATTCGTGCTGTGGACCGAGCTGGCGACACTGAGCACGGTGAGGCCGGCCGTGATGACGGTTCCCCACGTCATCGTTCCCACCGCGGCCGTTCCGAGCCAGGTGTAGACGGCGCTGATGACGCCGGAGACCACCTCCGCGCGGGCAGGTGCCGCCGCCAGCGCCAGGCACAGGAAGACTAGGCCGCGGATCAGATGCGCCATGCCGCCTCCGCTGCCGTGATCGGCAGGAATTCCAGCCGGTCCGTCCCGGGCGCGACCACGTGGGCGCCTGTGCAGACGCCGAAGCTGTAGCCCGACACCCGGCCGACGCGCCCGCCGCTGCGGGCGAGGACGACGTCGCCCCGTCGCGCGGACAGCCCGGCCACCGAGGGCCCGAGAAGAAATTCGCCGGCAGCGATGAAGCAGTCTCGCGCGGGTGCGCCGGCTCCGGCCTGGCGCACGAAGCGCAGCGCTCGGAGCAGGCTTGCGCCCTGGAGCGGGCCGCCGTCGCCGCGCAGCGACCCGAGGGCATCCTCGCCCGTCACTTCGCGCACCCAGTCTGCCGCCACATGGGCGCAGTCATGCCGGAAATAGGCGAACGGCACGGCGCGCCGCGCGTCGATGAAGGCATCGAGGTCCGCCATCACCGGTACCCCAACATCCCGCGGATGTTCATATAGGCCAGATAGGCGACCGAGGCCCACACCGAGGGGTTGCCCACCAGGCCCTGCAGGTACTCGAAGCCGCGTTCGCCGGGAAACCGCGCCGTGTGCTGGACATGGTTCATGCGCAGGGCCGAGGGGTTGCTGCGCACGTCGTAGCTGACCGTGCGACAAGTCACACCAATGACGCCCTCTCGCTCCTTGCGCTCGACATGCATCTGATCCATCACGCCCGCGAAGCGCAGGACCGGCGCGCCGCTGATCTGCATGGTGTACGGGTCCACCATGGCGATCCAGATGCGAACGGGCCGGTCGCGGTACTCGTGGGGATCGCTCAGCGCGAAGGCCCGCATGTCCAGCGGCACGGGCGACAGCGACAGGGTGAGCTTCTCGGCGGCCCCGTCGTCGCCCTCGTGCATCTCGCCGATCTGGCCGAGCGAACCGACACCGGACCATGTGCTGCCCATGACCTCCACGTCCAGCGGCCAGTTGGTGAGCCTCAGCGTGCCCGTGGTCGCCCGCAGCTCCACGAGGGCCAGCTCGCCATAGACGCCGGCACCGGCCAGGGCAGCAAAACTTGCGTCAATGCCGACCGTCATTCCCAGCTCTCCATGAGGTCCAGGCTGTAGCCGCCCTGGAAGTCGCCGGGCGTGTCCTTCCAGCGTGTCTCGTTGCTGGTGCGCCGCATCAGGCAGGTGGGGCGATCCCACACCACCACGGCGCCGGCAGGCAAGGACACGCGCAGGGCCGGCTCGAACTGCAGCGTCACGGCCCCGCCCTGGACGACGGCATCGGCCTGCACGTGCAGCAGCTGGCGGGCCGCGCCGGTCGACTCCTGATGGACTCCGATCCAGTCGCCCAGCAGCACGGTGCGGCCGTTCTGGCCTGCAGCCGTCAGCGCGACCGAGGTCGCGCCGGCCGGCGTTGCGGCCGCCACGGTCCACACGCCCCGCGCGGTGCCGCGTGGCTCCGGGCTGCGCACGTCCCAGACGGCGATGCGGCCGACGCGCCCCCGCATGGCATGCAGCAGGGCACGCCACCGGGCCATGACCTCGGGGTCTTCCTCGCGCTCGTTGCTGACGATGGCGCAGGTGCGCCGCTGGGGCCCGAGCACGGCAACCTGCGTGCTGCCGGTATCTGCGTTGGTGTTGCCCAGGTCGAAGGACATCAGGCCCCACTCCATGCTGACGATGTTGATGTCGCTCGGCAGTTCGACAATGACGCTCATGCGGGAATCGCTCCCGTACGCTTGAGCTGCTCCGCGAACTGGCGCAGGGCCTCGCCCACGATCTGCTGCGTGGTCTGCACGATGGACGCGCGGTCCGAGCGCGAATCGATGTGGTTCGTGAGGACCGGCGCGAAGACCATCCCGCCTGCTCCCGCTGCATCGGGGTCCGCTGCGCGGTTGTAGCGGGCGGGGGTGATCTTTTCGCCCTTGTGGACCACCGCGAGCATGTCCTGCGGCACGTAGTTCGTGCCCGTGTCCATGCGCGGGGCGTTCAGAAGCGCGCTCACGTCGAAGCCCTTCGAGGCACCGAGGCCGGCCACGGCGCCATCGAGCGTGGCCTGCGTGGCCGCGCTGTAGCCGGCGCTGCCGCTGACCAGGCCCAGCACGCCGCCGATGGCCTTGAGCGCCGTCCCGAAGGTGCCCGAGCCCGAACCACCCTCCACAAGGTCGCCGAACATGGCCCGGGACAGCTTCGCCGCGGCGGCCTCGGCCGCCATGCGCAGCAGCAGCTGGAGCCACGCCTTGCCGATGTTGTCGAACTGGCCGGTGACCGCGTCATAGAGGCCGGCGCCGATCTGGTCCTGGATGTTGCCGGCGGCGCGCTTGGCGAAATCGTCGGCCTCGCTGCCGAGGCTCTTGAGGGCTTTTTCGCCCTCCTGATAGGCACCCCAGGCGCCCGCGACGGCGCGCGTGTACGTCTCCTGATCCAGGGCGCCCGAGGCCAGCAGGTCATTGAGCCTCTCGACCTCAGCGCTGTAGGTCTCCAGGGGCGTGCGGACCTGCTCCATGATCCGGCGGCCCTCGTCGAGCTGCTTCTGCCAGGCGGCTTCGCGCTCGGTGCGCTCCTTCTCTTCGCGCTTCGTGCGGTCCTTGCGTTCCTCGGCCGCATCAAGCTCGGCCGCGGCGCGGAGCATCTGCTGCTTGGCGCCCTCGGTGACGGTGCCGCCGTCGTTGCGGATGCGCTGGATCTCGGCGAGCGTCTGCTCGACTTGGCTCAGCTGCTGGGCTTTCTCAACCTGCTTCGTGAGCGTTTCGAGATAGCGCTTCGCGGCGGCCTCGGGGTCCTTCGTCTTCTCGGTCTTGCCGGCCTTGGCCCCGCCGCCCGTGCCGGGCCCCTTGATGGCCGGCGCCTCGGCCATCGACGCGATGGGGGCAACCTCGTCCGCGAAGCCCTTGAGGGCACCGGACGCCTTCGCGGCGCGGGCCTGCGCCTCGGCGATGCGCGGGCGCAGCTTGTCGAGGTTGCGCTGGTTCTGCGCAACGTTCTCGCCGCGGGAAATCGCCGTCTGGTAGCGCTCGGCCATTTCCACCAGGCGCGACACGTGCGCGGCGGCGCCGTCCGCCTCGGCCTTCATCTTGCCGAAGTCGTCGGTACCCAGGACCAGGGCAATGCGGCTCTTGGCGTTCGCGAAGGTGATGAGGTTGGCCGCGCCGCGAATCGCCGCCGTCGAAGCCGCGGTGAGCCAGCCCGTGAGGGTCTGAAATGCCGCCTTCGTCTCGTCCGATTCGAGGGTCTTATTGAGGCCCTCGACGGTGTCCTTGAGCTGCTTCATGGACCCGGTGTCGCCGGTCATGAGGCTGTCGATGTTGTTGCGCAGCGCGGCAATCGCCCCGCCGAAGGTGTCGCGCGCGGCCTTGGCGGCGCCGCCGTAGCTCGATTCCAGCGCCTGCAGGATGATCCCCTGCGCCTCGGCCGTCTTGCCCGTGGCCTCCAGCTGCTTGACCAGCTCTTTCTGGTCGTCGGTGAAGCGGAAGCCCTGCTTCGACAGAGCGGTTAGGCCCTGGCTCGGGACATCGAGCGCCTTGCCGATGGTCTCGGCGGACTGGTTGAGGTCCATCCCGAGCCGGGCCGACATGTCGATGACGGCCTGCATCGCGCGGGGCACCTGCTCGCCGACCACGCCCGTGTAACTCAGGAGGCGCGTCTGCGCCTTGTTGATGTCGCCGTCACTGAAAACGCTGTTTTTCTGCAGCTCGGACGCCATGTCGTTGAGCTGATCGAGCGACCAGCCGGCGGCCTCGCCGGTGGAGCGCAGGACGGCGGCCAGCTGGGCCTGCTCCTGCTCGGCATCACGGGTTTCGTTCAGGAACTTCGTCATGACGGTGGAGACGGACAGGCCCGCCAGCGCGCCCGCGAACACGGCCTGCAGCGAGCCGATGCCGGAAATGACACTGTCGACGTCGCGATTGAGGGACTCGAATACGCCCTTGGTCGCGTTCTTGGCCGTCAGCAGGATCGAGATTTCAGCGGTCATCGCGCCGCCCTTCCCTTGCCCGCCCCCGCTGCTAAAGCCGCGGTCACCTTCGCCTGCCGGCCTGGCTGGCCCGCGCGAGAGCGAGCACGTCCCGCCCCTTCGTGACGCGGCGCACTGGGCCCGTGGCCATGCCGCTGCTGGACAAACCAGGCACCGGCGAATCCGCCCAGGGATCGGGCGCCATGAAGTCCGACGCGAGCCACGGCCGACGCACGCCCTTGCGGATGGACGGCCCCTGATAGACCGCTGCCAGCAGCTGGGCATGCCGCAGCTGCGCCACGCGGGGATGCAGCTGCTCCGCTTTCATGATGACTCGCCAATGCTCGAACTCCTGTGCACTCAGATTGCGGCCCAACAGGCCGGCCAGCGTGCACCCCAGCAGCTGCGCGAGCGTGTAGGCGTCGCGCAGTGCGGGGTGCTCCCTCAGTTTTTTTCCGCGTCCTCCGCCGAGCCATTGAGCCGGCGCGCGATGTTGAAGAGATGGAGCGCCTCGTCCCGGTGCCGCACGCCGAAGACGTTCCATTCGGCGTAGGTCTTGAGCGGCTGGCCGTCCGCATCCAACACCTGGCGGGCGAGCGTGCGCACGGTCTTTTCAACCGCTGCCCGAACGGCCGCGGCTTGCTCGTCCTCGCCCGCGCGGGGCTTCTCGCGCGAGGCCATGACGTCGTCGGCCAGAACCTCGGTGAAGAGCGCGCCGCGGACGATGACGGTGCCGAGCGTGGCGGAGGCGACCTCTTCGGCCGGCACGCCCTCGGGCACGCCTGCGAAGGCCGGAGCGGAGGTGCTCGCCGCTGCGGCGGCTACTGCGACCGCGTTGGAAGACTTGCGCATCGCGTCAGTCCTCCACGCCGGCCACGGTCGCCAGCGGACCGCGCACGTTGATCTTGATCGGCGTCGTCACCGGCTGGCCCGAGGCGCCGCCCGGGGCCATCGAGGCACTCGGCATGCCCGCGAACAGCAGCGTGGTGCCATCGGCCCAGGTAAAGCGCACGGCACAGGTCGCGCGGGTGCGGGCCGCCGCCTTGAGGGCAACGAGCGCCGGGTCCGTGGGCACCCACAGCGAGCCGAACGAATACACGATGGGCGACGGCTTGCCGGGCACCGAGTGATCCGGGCGCGGGTGGATGGTCGCGATGTTCACGTCCGGCGCCTCGCCGCCGCTGGGCGTGATCTCCTGCAGCGTCTCGGCCTCGGCGCCGAAGGTGATGAGCTGCACCGTCGAGCCTTCGGCGATGGCACCGCGAAAGCCCGTCGAATCGACGCCCTGCAGCGTGAAGCCGTCGGCGGTCGGATCGGCCACCAGGCCCACGGCATAGTCCAGCGCGCCGATGCCTCGCGTCCGCACGAACACCGGGGCGTCCGCCTCGAAGCCATGGCCGGCGCATTGAATGAGGGTGGCGGCGCCCTTGGTGACGCCGGTGATGGCCTTGGCGCCGCCGAGCGCGGTCTGCACCGCGACGCTGACGTCCGCCCAGATTTGCACGTCCATGTGCGCTCCGATCAGGATGGTTGGTCCGGCGCCTCGCGCCGGAGAAGGAAGTAGGTGACGGTCCACAACTGCTCACGTGCGGCCATGGGCGTTTCGCCACCGTCGAAGGGCATGTGGCGACTGGCGAGCAGCCGCATGCGGTTGGCCTTGACGGCCTTGAACTGGGGCGAGCCGAGGACCCGCTCCAGTTGCAGGCCCAGGGCCCGGGCCTTGGCAGGTGCGTCGGCGTCGTCGGCAACCACGGCGCGCAGCAACAAGCGGAGGCGCCGTTGCTCGGCCCGGCCGGCGACCGGCGGGTCCACCTCTTCGCCCTGCTCGTGCTCGCGAATGAGGATGGCCGGCAGCTGGCTCGTGCCGAGGGCACGGACCCGGTCCAGAAAGACGTTCTCGCCGGCATCGGTGACGCCGACCAAGCCCGCGCGCACCGCTTCGAGGATCTGTTGCTGGGCGTGCATGTCAGCGGCCTTCGCTCAAGCGCACCGTGACCCAGCCCGAGGCATCAGGCGTGAGCCCACCGGCCACGTACCACGTCACGCCGTCGATCACGAGGGCCGAGTCCATCGCCAGCGTCGGCGCCTTTGCGAGGTCAAACGACGCGGTGGGCCCGGTCGCCTCGACCATGCCGTCGAAGACAGCCTGCGTGCGCTCGAAGACGACGCCGAAGGGCTCGCCGCCGTCGACCTGGGCGACCGCGTTCGCGAGCAGGGCCGCGGCGCCGGCATTCACCAGGCGCTCGATGCCCGCGAAGGGAGCAACGATGTTCACGATGCCGTGCCCGCTCAGGTCCGCTTCGCGCGCAGCAGCATGCCCGGGCGCGTGCACATGAACAGGGGATAGCTGTAGATCTCCGGCCGCACCCAGGCTTGCCGTTCCTTGTCCTCGACCACGATGGCGTAAACGTCTTGGCCGGGCGTGTTTACGAAGGGCAGGAATTCAGCGGGCGAGAACGCCTGCACGAAGGCGCCCGGCGCGTTGACGGGGAAGAACTTGCACTTGTCGGTGCCGATGGCCACGGTGGCGTTGTCATCGGTGCCCCGGTAGTTGATCCAGGTGATGTCGCCATAGGTGAACGAGCTGAACACCCGGCCCACGGCGCCGCGCAGGTCGGCAGCCTCCTGCTGGTTCAGGTAGGTACTGCGGACCTCGGCGTGGCTGGTGAGCTGGTCGAAGAACGCATCGCCGCACAGGCCCACCACGGACGTCTGCGGGTTCCATGCGCCTTGGGCGGCGCGCTGCATGCTGCGCACCACCTGATTGCACTTCGTGCGCACGGCGCCGGACTGCGGGTTGGCGGCGTCGAGGTCGAAATCGATCTCGCCTGGCTGCTGAATGCCGAAGGCGTCGAACCAGTTCCAGAGCACGGAGCCATCGGCATCGACCACCACACCTTGAATCGCGCCCAGGCGCATGTTCTCGTGCGTGAGGTCGACGGCGGCGCGCAGGCCCGTCTCGCCGCTCATGATCTCGGCCACCTCGTTCTGCACCATCTGCAGCTCGCTGTCCGTGCCGAAGGCGCGGATGCCGTCGATCTCGTGCGCGTAGAGCGTGTGGCCGCGGGCAATGCGCACGGTGCGGAAGTCGCGAAGGTTGCGTTTCTCGCGCTCGCCTTCGCTGATGGGGGCGCCACGCTCACTGGTCTGGATCAGCGACAGCACGCCACCCTTGTCCTCGACCGACACCGTGGGGGTGCGCACGCGCTTCGTGGTGAACAGGTTCAGCGAGCCGAGGAAGTTGGGTTTATAGGGAGCGCGCTGCACCGCGGCCGACATCTCGACCATGTGGAATGCGCGCTGACGGAAGACGTCCATGTGGGCCATCTGGGGTTCCTTGTGTGACTGGGTGGGGAGCTGCGGCGGATCAGCGCGCGACGATGCCGAGGGCGGCGAGCTGGGCCAGGGCGGCGGCCTTCTGCGGTGCAGTGATGCCACCCGGCCAGGCCAGGGCGGCGCCGTGGACCTCGGTGTCGCGGCTGTTGACGACGCCGGGGCGGTCGCCTGCGGTGGCGTCGACGGCGTCGAACAGCACGGCGGCAGCGGTCTCGCTGCCGTCATTGGCGGCCGGGTCCAGCACGGTGAACTTGCCCGAGGCGGTGACCTTGCTCAGCACGGCGCCGGCCGGGTAGACGACGCCGGCCACGAGGCTGACGGTGTCGCGCGAGCGAGTGCCGTTGGCCTCGCTCACGAGGTGCTCGGCCGCGTGGCGGCCTTCGACGAAAACGGTCATGGGGAATGACTCCAGAAAGGGAAAGAAGACCGGGCCGGATCAGCGGCCGGCCGGGCTGATGCCGAAGGCGCGGTCCCAGGTGGCGGAGACGGCGCCGGGCTGCTCGGCCTGCAGCGCGGCGCCTTCGACACCGCTGACAGCGGGATTGCCGATGGCGGCCATGGCACGGGCGAACTCGCCGCCGCCTGCAGCCGCGGCAGCCGCGGCCGGAGTTGCCGCAGGCACCGCAGCCGAGGCCGGACCGGCAGCGCCCAGGATCGCGGTCGACTGGTCGGCGCTCAGGCCCGTCGCGATGCACTGCAGCGCGAGCGGCATGTGCGCTGCGGCCGAGGCATGGCCCAGGATGGCCGTGACGCGCGCGCGCTCGCCCTGGGCGCCCTCGGCCCGGGCGCGCTCGACGTCTGCAGCGGCGGCCGAACTGGCCGAGCCCGCCGGCGGGTTGGTGGAATGGGCGGACGGGGCGCCGCCCTGCTCTTGGGAATTGCCGCTCATGGAGACTCCTGTGGTGAGGGCGGTTGCGACGCGGGCACCAGGCCCGGCGGGATAGGACCGCCCACGAAGGGCAGCCAATTCGGTGATGAGCTGATCGGCGGTAGCGACCCGGTCCGCGAGGCGCGCGCGCACGGCGGCGGCGCCGCGGAACACGGCCGCGCGGGTGTCTCGCACCTGCTCGGCCTCGATGCCGCGGTGCTTGGCCACGGCGTCGACAAACATCGTGTAGAGCCCTTCGATGTCGGCCTGCAGCGCCGCGCGCACTTCCTTGGGCAGCGGCTCATAGGGGTTACCGTCGACCTTGTGGTCGCCCGCAAAGATGTGCGTCACGGCCACGCCGTCGTTCTGCAGCGCGCGGGAGAAGTCGACGTGGCGCATGACGACACCGATGGAGCCGGCGTAGGCCGTGGACGTGATCGCGATTTCGTCGGCAGCGCTGGCGGCCAGGTAGGCGGCGCTGGCGGCCAGGTTGTCGGCGATGGCGCGCATGGGCTTGCGACCGCGCATGTCCTGCATGCGCTCGGCCAGCTCGAAGGCGCCGGCCACTTCGCCGCCCGGCGAGTCGAAGGCCAGCAGCACGGCATGCACATCCGCATTGCCCATGGCGTCTTCGAGATCGGCCGCGATCTGGTTGTAGCCCAGCAGGAAGGAGCTATCCGCCATGACGAACTGCGAGCGGTGCACGAGGGCGCCCTGCACGCCCAGAACGGCCACGCCATCCGTGACCATGTAGCCCCGTTCTGTGCGGGCGCCCTTGCGGGTGCTGAACATGGCGGGCGCTGCGGCCTCGGCAACCGCGCCGCCCGCCGCAGCAGCCACGGGCGCCAGCGGCGCGCCGAGCAGCCGCTGCCCCAGGCCCGACACGATGGCGTCCAGCTTCTGCGGGTGGATGAGCAACGGCGTGTTGAACACGCGCGAAGCGAGATGGGGGTAGTGGTTCATTGGGGCAGGCCCTCCGCCTCGGCGTCCTCGGGCGGTGCGTCTTCCTCGTCGGCCGGATCGGCAGGCAGAGCGACCGGTGCGCTGGGCTCGGGAATGCCGCGCACGGCGCGCATGCGCCGCTCCAGCGCGAGCTGGTCCATGATTTCTTCGTAGTCCCAGCCCTGTTCCGCACACTCCTGCTCCAGCGTGGAGATGCCGGCGGCCATGCGGATCTGCGCCGCGTTGGCTTCCTTCACTGGGTCCACCCAGCCACGGCCGCCAAAAATGAAACGGCAGCGCGAATAGGCGTAGCGCTTGGCGTAGAAGTCAGGCGCTTCGACCAGGCCGGAATTGATGGCCTCTTCGAGCCACAGCTCATAGATGGGCCGCAGCCAGTAGTCCATGAGCCAGCGGCGCCGGCCGTGGAAGTAGCGCCAGGCTTCCAGCAGCGCGGCGCGGGCGCTGCTGTAGTTGGTCTTGCTGAAATCCTTCAGCAGCAACTCATAGGGGAGATTCAGGCCCGCGGCGATGTGACGCAGCACGGCCAGCATGAACGCCTCAAAGGCGGCATTGGGTCGGCCTGGCGTGAAGCTGGATACCTTGGCGCCTACGGGCAGCGGGATGATGGCCGCGCCCTGCATGCGACGGAGGTTGCGCGCCTGCTTGACCGACTCGCCCCAGGCCGCGCGCGGGTCCTGCCCGAAGAGCGCACCCGCCGATTCCTCGTCAAGGTTCGATTCGAGGAAGGCCGCCACCAGCGAATTGGCGACGCTCGCCTCCAGCTCGTTGCTGGAGTATTTGCCGGCCATGTGGAATTCGCGCATGACCGCCGCAACGATGGGCTTGCCGCGGGATTGGCCCGTGCGCTCCTTGTCGTGCAGGTGGAGCACGCGGCGGCGGCCCCACGCGGTGAATGCGGGGATGCGCTCCCATTCGTCGGCGCCGGAGGCCCAGGCACCCATGGCATCGCCCGGATGACTGCGGCGCACGTTGTAGAAGGTCGGCGCGCCGTACTGGTCGAACTCGATCCCGCCTCGAATGTGCGGCATTGCCGCCATGGCCGGGGGCGTGGCGAGCCGGTCAGACTCCACCATCATGATCCGGGTCGCCCACGAGCTGCCCGGGCGCGGCAGCCACAGCGGCAGGCCCAGCCCGTCGCCGTTGACCATGCTGCCGCTCAGCGCCTGCAGCGTGAGCCCGAGCAGGTTGAGCGAGCGGCCGGCGTCGCATTCCGTCGTCTCAGCCCAGGACCGGAAATGGGCCTCGGTGTTGTTGCCCCAGTCGCGGGCCTTCTCGCGGGACCAGCCGAGCAGCCGGTAATCCGGCGTGGACGCAAGGCGCAACACGGCGCCCACGATGTTGTCGCGCAGCGTCTGGATGCCGCCGGCCATGAGGCCGTTGTTTCGCGTGAGGTCGCGCGAACGGGCAGTGAGAAGGTCCAGGTCCGGCAGGAGGTCGGCATCCGCACTGCCGCCGCCCGGGTGCCAATCGAACATGGCGTGGTCATGGCCGGCCGCGTGGTGGGCGGCCATGCTGGGGTCAGGCGATGCCCCGGACACAGGCACAGCGAGGGACGCGCTTCGAGTGAAGCGCTTTGCGCGGTGGCCCATCCTCAGACGATGTAGATGGGGCCGCGAAGCGGCACGCCTGCCCGCCGAGTCAACTCGGCATCCATATCCGCCAGTTCGCGCCGCAGTTCCTCAATGCGCTGCTGATACTGGACGCCACGCCCGTTAACTGTCGCAGAGGTGGGGCTTGTTAGGCGCTCGTGAAGGGAGGAGAACAGCTTTGCACGCAGCTCTTGCAGTTCTTGGTCCGTAGAGTGGCGATATAAGCCCATCCGTCAATGAGACCGTATGGACGTTGACAAGTCACGGCGGCAATGTCACAAACCACTGACACTGCAGGATGACTAGTCACTACTTACTCTGGAACTCAGTGGAAGACGGAGACGCAGGAATGAAGATAGAGGCGTAAAAGTAAATGAAGCACAGCCTCCGCATGCGTCAATTCATATTCAATTTCGCTCCCTGTAGCTATCCTTTTAAAATCATCATAATTGAAAGCTTGAAATGAGAATTGAATCATTCTATCAATTTGCGTCAATCGCCAGCTTTGAGGCCCTGGATATCCCTGATCTCACGTTGATCCATGGTCCTAATGGCGCGGGGAAAACTCATTTTTTACTGGGATTACACGAAGGGGCCCTGCGAGCATTAGAAGGCGACAAAATCCTATCAGTCTCCTATGCAAGTGATTTCAAGGATTTTAATCCACTGCAATATCAGAGGCCTCAAGCCGAACGCTGGCACCACGAGCAATATGACGGTCTAAAAAGATTTCTTCAAGAAAGTGTTTCAATTACCAATTTCATCAAACGAGAAACGACAGAACTTCAGCGACAGGCATTTGGGCCTCAAGGCAGATTAGAGTTAGTTGACTTAGCTCTAAAAAAGAAAATCGAGACCAACAAGGCTGCGCTACAAGCATACAATAATGAATTAATTGAAGAACTATCACGCGTTTTACCCGAGCTAAGTCGAATTGCTTCGAATGCAGCGGAATCCTCAGGGTTAGCAGTGCATGAGCTAAGCCTTGGAGACTTCGCGAATCCGGAATCATCTTTTACATCCGAATTCATACGACCAACGCTAGGACGGATTTTCTACTCTTATATTGATCAATTGCGTGCATATGTCCATTCGAATGTCAGAAAAAATCCTGACTACAAAATGACGGCACCTGAGGCGGCATTTACAGAGCGGTTCGGTCAAGCGCCATGGGAGGCCTACAACGAGGGCTTGGCCAAGCTTGGCATTGAATTTAAATTCAATGTTCAATTAGACGAATCCTTGGAGAATCCACAAATTTACCTTAATAAGGGAAGCAGCAGCAATATCTCTTTCGACAGTGTTTCGGCAGGAGAAAGAGTTCTTCTGAGTTTTGCGTTGGCGACCATGACCAAGGCACAGGGAACCATGCGAGTAGTACGCCCTGACGTCTTATTACTGGATGAACCCGACGCTCATTTACATCCTGCACTAGTAAAGGATTTTTTCGCACTCATCATCGAGCCCCTTATTGCCGAGGGGACGAAAATAATAATTACGACGCACTCTCCTACCACAGTAGCATTGGCTCCTGAAAACTCGATATTTAGAAAGATTCCAAACTCTGGCCTAGAGCGAACGACTAAACAAGAGGCGATCGATTCATTGCTGGAAGGCGTTCCTCATCTCGCTCTCGACTATTCAGGACGTCGGCAAGTATTTACCGAAAGTACATTGGATGCAAGGGTTTATCAGCGGCTGTACGAACTCAATAGAAGTCGATTGCTGACAGAAAGATCATTAACATTCATTGGGGTGGGAGCGGAAGTAAATGGCGGTAAAGACCGGGTCAAATCCATCGTCAAAACTCTTCGCTCCAGTGGAAACGGAACAATCTATGGCCTTATTGATTGGGACTGCGTGGAGCCGGGGGATTCTTACATTTCGGTGTCGGGACAAAGCATCTTCTACGGCATCGAAAATATTATTTTAAACCCATTCTACATAGCTGCCGCGCTTCTAAGGGCGAAAAGCGTCGACTACTTCCCCGGACACAAATTTTCTCTGCTCCCGAGTATTGATGGCCAAGCTATCCAATCACTCGCCGACATCATCATTGATAGACTAGAATTTGACAGGAATTGTGGAAACACTTTTTTGCACTTTGTCGAAGGCGGTGGAGTTTCTATTCCAAATTCATTGTTATTGATGGATGCCCACGCCTATGAAAAAATGGTAGTGAAAATTTTTCCAGCATTAACACGTCTTCCGACTACTTCTGATAAGTGCTTGAAATGGATGATAGCCGATCAAGTGTTGTCTGAGTTCCCTAAATTTTGCCCAGAAATAATAAATTCGAGTTTTGAATATTTGTTGCGCTGAAGTCATGAATAATTTCATAAACTCACTGCTAATTCTTTCTATTTTCGAAAGAGACGACTCTTCGAATAGTCCTTTCTGATGTGGAGTAATCCCGAGCCAGTTGACGCAAGTTTTTTCCGTTAAATCTACTCCTTATTTCTGTATCTCTCGTTGCTCGTTCTACCCTTGTTATCCGTGGAATGTAGACCTGAACGCCTCCCAATCGCTCCACCAGTCTCCGCATAAGCGTCTCGCTCGCTCTGCCGCACCATTCTGCCCCATACAAAATTGCCACCGCTCGCGCCTCATTCTCTATTATTGAAAGCGGATCTTCAGGCGCAGATGTCGAGTTTTTCATAATTGAATTACATTAAAAATTAAGTCTTCTGAGCTGGCATCTTTCGAACTGTCAGGAGGAATCTTTTTCTCTTTGACATCACTTCGTGGGCCAGGGTGAGAATCTTTTTGAAACTCCCCTCCGAAAAGATCGTTTGCCGGCTGGGTAGTCGCCTCAATCTTGGACCAGCGTTCTTCGTTCCACTTGTCAACCCCTAACCCAAGTGCGGCATGCAGCGCGTAGTTGCGGTTATCGAGTTGCTCATTACGCGGGCGACGCTTTATCCAGCGGTAAGCATCCCGACCATTGATCCTCGCTAGGACACGCTGCTCCGCGGTGAGCTGCTCGAAGAACTCGCGTGGCACCTCGTTGGAGAAGTGCACATAGCCTGGGCCAGGCCTATCAATGGCGAGCTGGCCGAGCAGCAGGTCCTTGGCAGCGTCAGTACCTACCCGCCACAGCTTGATGCCCCGGGCGACCTTCCGCCCTCGCCAGTTCACCTCCTGCAGGCTGCTGGGCCCGAGGATGTTGATTGCTTCCTTCCCGTCGCCCTTGATGGCGCGCAGCTGCGGCAGCACGTGTTGTGCCTTGCTGACCCAGTTGTAGACCGCCTGCGTCTGGTCCGAGCTGTCGATGCTGATGGCACTGAGGCCCAGGCTGCCGCCGTGCCAATCCTGTCGGTAGCGGCGCTGCAGCTGCGCGGTGACGGCGGCCCATTCCTCGTCCACCGCCGGATTGCCCTCGATCACCACGACGTCGATCACCCAGGACTCCAGGCCGCGGCCCCAGCCCCACACCGTGATTTCCCACCGGTTGCGCTGGACGTCCACGCCTGCCGTGAGCACCAGGCAGCCCACTGGCACTGTCTGCAGCTTGTAGGGCTCGGCGCGGGCCTGCAGCACGTGCTCATCGGTGCGTTCGCCAGCCAGCTCCCACGTCTCGCCCAGCGTCTCGTTCACGAAGAGCTGCATGGGGCCCGCGTCGCCCTTCTCAAGCGCCTTCAACCCGTTCTCGAATTCCTCCACGATGTGGGACCACGCGCGCTGCGGGCTGTACGCCGTCCAGACGTGGACGGCCAGGGAACGCGGCGGGCGGCAGGGCGTGCCGGCACTGTCGCGCCAGGTACGGTCGGTCCCATAGCGCTTCCCAGTGCGCTCGCACACCCACTCGCCCTGCTGCGGCATGCCGCCGCGAAGATAGTCGGCCTGCGTGATGGATCCATGGCAATGCGGGCAGACGTGGTGCACCGTCTGCGGGTGGCCGCGGTCCCACTTGAAGCCATAGCGCTTGTCCTTGCCGCCCCACATCAGCGGGTGATCCGCGCCGCAGTGCGGGCACTCGATGTGGAAGCGCACGAAGCCCTCGGCCTCATTGGCGGCGTCCTCGATGTGGCAGAGGCCCTTGAGCAGCGGCGTGGAGCCGCACACGAGCTTCGGATAAGGAGCCCCTTCCAGCCGCCCGCGCGCCAGACCGCGCGGCGGGCCGGCCTTTTCGATGCTGCGATCAAACTTGCTGATCTCATCGAGGATGGACACCGCCACCGTGATCCGACGAAACGCGCGCGCGGCCTTGCCGCCGAGCAAGTGCAGGACGCTGTCCCGAAAGCTCTTGAGCTTGATCGTCTCGTCGTTGGGGCCCTTGCCGCGCTTGCGGGCCTTGTTAACCGCGGCCACGCCCGTCTGCGGATCTAGGAGCGGGTCAATCTCGCTCTTGACGTAGCTGTCCCGGTCGTCGTCGGTGGGCTGCCACAGGGCCTGTTTGCGGCGGCGGTGCGCAATGTTGTAGCAAACGAAGGCGGTAACCATCTTCGTGTAGCCAACCCGCTTGGCCTTCATGACGTCCAGCTCTTCGATGCGGTCATCGCTCATGAAGTCGAGGATGCCGACCTGAAAGGCCCAGGCCACCCAGGCGCCTTTCGTGTGGCTGCTCTCGCCGGCCAGCTTGAATTCGTCCTGCGCCCAGTCGCCCAGGCGCTGGGGCGGATCGGCGCGCAGGCTGTCGAGGCCCAGGCGCACGGCGGCCTTGATGGCCTCGGCCGTCTCGGGATGCAGGGTCGGGGGATTCATCGTCATACGCCCTCCCCTTCCAGCTCGCCCGCGGGGTCGTTGGCGGCCTCGTCGGCGTCCTCGGCCAGCATGGCGTCGACCTCTTCGGCAATGAGGCGCTCGGTGCCGCGGATCCATTCATTGCGCGCGTGGGCGACCACCTGCAGCACGGCGACCTTCGCCTCGTCCGGCAGGTCGGGCACCGCCTTGCGCAGCGTGCCCTCTAGCTGGTCGAAGCGGTCGACCACGGCGCTGGCAGCGCGCGCGAGCACATCGGCCAGCAGGCCAACGGCGGCGAACTCACGGCGAGCCACTTGGTTCTTGATTGCCTGGCCGATGCGCTGCTCCCGCGCGAGGGCAGCGCGCTCCTGCACGAGGTCGAGGCCGCCGGCCTCGGCGCCCGCGCGGCCGGCCGCCTGATCCCGCAGGCGCTCGCAGTAGCCGAGCAGCCAGGCCGACGCCGTGTCCCCGCGGGCGATAACGCCCTCGCTCACGAGCTGGCTCACGCGCGCCTCGCTGACGCCGATGAGCTGGGCGAATTCAGCCTGGGAGATAGGCTGGTCCAACAGTGGGATGACCTTCACTTAACCCCCTTAGCAAGCTCGGTGAACAGTCCGAGGCCGCGGTGCGAATTACCCGCACTGGTGACCCCCCAGGAGGGACCCGTGCCGGACCGGTCCGCGTGGCGGACTGGTTTTGCAGCCTCGTCGGCCCCGGCCATGGAACAACGCGCGGTGTTCCACGCGAAACGTGATCGATGCATGTCGGTGTCTTTCATCAAACACCCGCCGCTTGACGGATGCGATAGCGCATGCGCCGGGCCAGCACATCACTGGCCTGCGCCTTCGATGCGATGTCGTCCATGCTGATGCGCGGCCGGTAGCCGGCCAGGCGCACGAACAACAGCACGGGTGCCACATCGCTGTCATGGGTGCCACGCGCGGCCCACACGCCCGGCGCCAGGTGGCGGCCTCGCCCACCCCGCAGCCGGCCATAGGCCACGAAGTAGCGAACGCCGAGCGTGGTCTGGTAGACCTTGCGATTGGCGATGGAGCCGATGCCCTGCTGATTGCGCAGCTGGGCCTTTCGGCGGCCGGTCATGTTGGCCCGGTAGCCCTGCTCACCGCTGGCCTGCAGGTAGCTGATGAGCTGCGAGAGAAAGGCGCCGCGCAGGTTGCCGCGGCCGTCGTCGCTGCCGGGATAGGGACGCTCGGGGATGGCCGTCTGCATGCCCGCGGGCAGGATGCCGGCGCGGCGCAGTGCCACCTCGCTGCGTTTATCTGCCCGGCGCCCGCCGAACTCCTGCGCCTGGAGCACGTGCTGCGGATCAACGCCGATCTTGCCCCCCGGCGTCCACACGCCCCGCGCATCGAGCGTGGGGATGATGCGGGCCGTGAGGTTCTCGGGCGTGGCCTGCAGCACCTTGGGCGAGCGGGCAATGAACGGTGTCGGCCGGTCGAAGGCGCTGGTGAGCGTGGCGACCATCACGCCCCGCACCTTGAAGGCCGTATCGTTGATGGCGGCCGCCTGCGCTGCGGCGAACTGCGGCCCGGTGAGCCGCTCGGCCAGGTGCCGGACCTTCTCGTCCACTGTCACGGACGCATCAATGCGCATGGTTGCCTCCCTTTGCATCGCGAGCCCGGCGCACGGCTGAGGCGTAGACCGGGAAGGCCCGGCCGCGCCCGGCCTGGAAAGCGCCCTCGTCCCAGCGGCCCAGGCCCAGCGCCTCGCCCATGGCTTCGATGCCGCTGCGCGTGGCGTCCCAGGCCGCGCCTGATGCCGTTCCCGCCGCGGCTGCCACCGCTGCAGGCACCGGCGCCTCGTCCGTCCACCGGCGCCCGTGCAGCCAGGACGACAGCATGGGGATCAGGTGATCGCGGCCCTCGCTGCGCAGCCGCTGCCACTCGGCGCCGCTGGCCTGCGCTTCTGCGGCGGCCAGGATCGTCCGGCGCAAGGCTGCGCCAGGTGCCAGGGCCAGCCAGGCCCGCCGCGCCCGCTCCAGCGCCTTGCGGCGCGGGTACATCGCGACGAGGACCTCGAAGTCGGCTGCAGACGCTGCGGCTTCGTCATCTGCCGTGCCGGTCTTCGTGGAATCGCGATAGGACGTGTGCGCGCCCTCCGCGACAGCGGGGGGCAAGGGGGGTTTTGATTCCTTGATGGTTCTATGACGATTAGTGTCCGCGTGGCGGACCGGTACCGGTCCGCGTGGCGGACGGGTCCGGTCCGTGTGGCGGACCGGTACGCCTGGCGGACCGGTTCGCGTGGCGGACTGGTTTGGCGCATGCAATGACGGCTCGCCCGCTGCATTTGCAGCGAATTTTTCGGGTTCAACCCAGTACGTCGTCTTGCGCCCGTTGGTCCGGTTGGCACGCACGATGCCCACCGACTCCAACCACCCAATCGCTTCGATCACAGCTGTCCTGCCGTAGCAGGTGCGTTCGCACAGCCGCTCGATGCTGGGCCAGCAGAAGCCCTCATCGTTCGCCATGTCGGCCAGTGCGATGAGCACGGCCTTTGGCGGCGGTCGCATGGTCAGGGGCCAGCACAGGCCCATGATTCGTGTACTCACGTGGCAGCGCTCACAGTTCTGCAGGGGGAGGCGCAGGGCGCATCCGGCCGCGCAGCATCGCCAGCGCATGGCCCACGGTCGCGATCAGTTCCTGGGCCATCGCCTCCGCACGCCGGATTTCGTTGCGCGTCACCCTGCCCTCGCCCACCAGCACCGCATCGGCCACGGCACGCGCGAAATCGGCCTCGGCCATCTGCAGGCGCATGACCGCCTCGACCGGGTCGCCGCCGATCTGGTCGGGCGTCGCTCGGGTGCACACGAAGCCCAGCGCCGCCGCCATGGCGTGTAGGACGTGGGCCTGGCCGGTGAACAGCTGGGCATCGACCAGTTCGCGCGGACGCAGGAAGTGCGTCGTGTTGTTGGGGTTGGCCTTGTGGGTCAGCGTGCCCACGGGCATGCCGAGGCGCGGCGCCAGGGACTCGACGCCGCCCGGGCCGCCATGGACGACGTGATAGACCGCGTCGTCAATCGACATCGGGCCGCCCGTGTCGGGCGAGCCCCGTCCGTCGACATGGCTTGCACCGCTCGACATCGTGAAACTCATGTGCACAGAAAGGACTCCCCCAGATGAGCACAGACACACCGCAGCACGACAGCAACGCGCCCACGGTTGAAGATCGGCTAGAAGCCTTGGAATTTGTGGTGGGCCAGCTCGCGCTGTCCGTCGAAGTGGAGTGCGCCGCCTTGCGGGCACACCTGGGCGCGCCTGTCGCCCGCAGCGCTGACGCGACGGACGAAAACGGGGACGCCGAGCCCTTCACGGTGGACGGGCTGCGTAAGTGGCTGGAGTTCTGCGTGCAGCGGATGGAGGCGCACCAGAGCGCGTCGGCTGCGCTACGCGCCGCCATCTCGCGGGCGGCCCGCGGCATCGCCGGACTGGGGGTAGCTCAGTGATGACTGCCTCCCGGGGCATCCGGGCCATCGGTTCGCAGCGCCGCCAGCTCTGCCCTGGCCGCCGCCAGTTGCGCGGTCAACCGCATCAGCCAGAAGCCACGCCTATCCAATGCGATGTTCAGGCCCCCATCGTCGGTGTCAGCCAGGAGGACGCCTTCCTTCGACCAATACTGCGTGACTCGGCGGAAGGGATCGTCTGCCGTGCCCGCGCCCACTTCGGCCTGCACCTCGATGACTTCGACAAGCCGAACGCTCAGAGGAGTGGAGAAATGAACGACCGGAGCTATGCCAGCGAACTCGTCGCGCTTGACGAGATTGAGAGTCTCATCACCAGCGGCGGGCCCTATGCCGACCCGCCTCGCCTCGCCCGCATCCGGTTTCTGGCTGCCAAGCTTGCCATCGTCCCGGGCTGCAACCTCATGGCCAACCGCCTCGGCAGTTGCGCCGCCGAATACTTCAGCGCACGGAGGCACAGAGCACATGCCAACGGGCCCGACGCCCTTGTCCACGAACTGAGGTACAGCCTCGTCGGTGGGTTGAGGCGCGCAATCACGTCGCTGGCAAGGGCAGACGGCGATGGAAGCCATGGGCAGCGATAGCACCTGCTCGACGGCCTGCGAAGGCACGAGCTCCTCAAGCCGCGCCCGCGTGGCTGCAAGCTCTCGCGTCAGCCGCAGCAACTCAGGCCCGGCATCGCTGGTGTACATGTCAATGGAGCCCGTGTCGCTTTCGACAAGCAGGCGCCCGTCTCTCGACCAGAGCTGCCAAAAGTGGCGCACGGGATCGCTGGGATCGTCGCAGCGGCCACGATCAACGCTTGCCGACAGAACTCCCATGATTCGCCCTCCAGGGCGTACCACCCGGCGATCCGTATCGCCCCCCTCACGCCGCTGGCCCTCGTTCATGACCCCATCCGTCACCGCAAATCGGGGCACCATGCACGATGGATCAACCATGGGTCGCTCCCGACGCTGCGCCGTCGAAGAGGCCGCGCGTTGGCATGACCCGCGACGCGCCTTTGTCGTGGCTACGCTTTGCGACGAGCCCACGCCGTTGAAGCATCCGAAAGTAGTCGACCTTGTCAGGACGCTGGATCTCGCATGGGACTTCGCCCCCAGTGAACGCCTCGATGTAGGGGCAGTGGTCCAGGGGTATCTGTTTCTCGCCACTGGCCATCTTCGAGACCATGGACGAGGGCACCCGGAGGTGCATCGCCAGGGCCTTCGTTCGCCCCCGTGTCTCCGAGAGCCAGTCATGCAGGGTCTTCATACCCGCAATATTAACCCTGGGATATTAAAAATCAATAACCATAGGTCAGTTTTGCGTATTACCCCTTGGTTATCCAATCTTGGACATGCAAACGGTCCATGAGACGCGGCGGCAGCGCTTGAAGATGCTCATCGCTGAGCGCGGGTCCATCGCCGCGTTGAACGCAGCCTTGGGGTGGGAAGCCACGAACGCACGCCTCTCCCAGATTCAAAACGGCAGCATCCGCAGCGGCCGAGGCACGAAATACGAGATGGGGGACCAGACGGCGCGGGACATCGAAGAACGACTGTCTCTTCCAACGGGTTGGATGGACACGCCGCCGGAGTTGGACGCGGTCGACGACCCTTCGTTGAGGCAGTTCATAGCCCTTGCAGCCAAGCTCACGCCAGCCGACAGAGCGAAGGCCGCGCGGCTACTTAGTGCGCTTGTTGAACCCCCCGACCACGGGCCAGCCAACGGCACTACAGGCTAGCAACGACTCAGACTATCGCTCCCGACACGAGCAGAAGCGACCACCCAAAGACGCGCCGCAAAAGCGGCGTTGACTACGGCCGGCAGCCTGGCGTCTGCGCGGAGCCGCAGGGAGGCCTGGTGTCGACTGGCTTGGGAAATGGTGCTGGGGGGGTTGCGGTGCCGGGTACGTACGTCGACGATGCCGCTCCATCCCCCGCCCTCGCTGGCACTGGCATGGGCTGAGGGGGCTCAGCCATTGCTGCAGCCGCCGCTGGCAGTTCGAGCAAGGTTGCTATGCGCTCGCCCGCCCGCTCGGCGACGTCCTTTGCCGCACGGCGAGTAGCGTCTTCGACTACTTCCAAGGCTTTCTCGCACAGCCCGCCTGCGGGGCCGTCCGAACTGCGTTGCGAGTTCACCGTGAAACTACGGCGTCGGCCGCCGACATTGGCAAGTACAGACACGCCAATCTCGACCGTGCCGGTACATACGCCCTCAACTGCACCGATCTGACAGCTCAGCCGGGGATTGAATTCTTCAAGACGGAAGGCGACGTTGTTGGGACCGGTTGCCGCCTTCGCAAGCACCGTGTCCTCAAACAACTCTCGACTTGCCGCCTGAAGCGCAGACCGGACCGCGGCACTGCCATCGAAGTTGTACGTGTGCGCGCTGCAGACTTGCGATGTGGTCTTGAAGCCTGTACGGCGTGCGTTAGCAATGGACTCGTCGATCACCACGGGCCAAGTGCCCCTCGCCTTCTCGCCGCTGATCGTCGTCACGTTCACGCCCGACACCGCGACGCTGTTCCGGCTGTACGTTTGTGCGCAGCCGCCCACCGCGAGCGCAACTGCAAGAAGGCCGACAAACCTCATCTCCAACTCCTCGGATGTGACGGACCCCACATGGCCCGTTAGTTTTGTTAACAAATGTGCATCGTAGCGGTGCGCTGTTCGCATCACTTATGCCGTTTTGCCTACTTACCTAGCTCAGCTCCTGGCGTCGCCCACGTTCTACACAGGACACACATGAGCACCGCCTCCTGGTCTGATAAATATCCATGGGATATTGACATTAATATCCATGGGATAAATACTTGCCTCGTCACTTCGACGGAGGCCACATGGCACATGCCAACCCCGCACCGGCGGTCACCGGTTGCACAGCACCTGCGCGCGAGCCCCGCGCCGAAATCTGGATGCGCCAGCGTGGCGCGCGCCGCCAAGCGTTCTACCGGTGCCCCAGTCACCCCCAAGGCCCGGACTCTTGGGCTTCGCTGCCCGTCCCCGCGGCGGACAAGGCGCTGCGCGTCGGCGTGCTCGACATGGGCGCCGGCTTTCGGGTGCCCGTCATCACGTCCGCCCAGGCTGAGGCCGAAGCGCGCCGAGAGCAGATGGACCGCCGCGAGTTCGACAACATCCATCGCGGGCTGAATGCAGAACGCTCCATGCCGGAGCTGCCCTACTGCATCCCTGAGTCGTGGAGCGCGGGCGGGAGCTACTGGCTCGCCTATCCGCGCGCCCCGCTGGCCGCCGAGCTGTACGACGTCATGAACCCGGGCGCGTCGATCAGCAGCGGCTATCTCGCGACGGTCGATGACTTCGGGTTTCTCGTGCCCGTATCCGGCGCACGCGCACTGGGGGCGCCGCTGTGAAGGTCGTCACCGCCGATGGCCGATGGTTTGCCCTGCAGGCCGAAACCGCATCCGATACAGCGTTCATGGACGCAATCGACATGTCCGCTCACAGCGTGCACGTGGTGCGCCTGTTGCGCACGGACGGCCGCAACACCGTGGCCGTCCTATCAGCGGACCGTCGCGATCCGCGCGCCCTAGTCGCCGAGGCGAGTCGCGAGACGGCTCGCACCCTCGGACAGCTGATGCGCTTGCTCCTTCGTCAACCGGCACTCGACGGGCATATCAGCACCGATCCCCCCAATCCAGAGCCGCAGGAACAGCTCGCCGCCCGTCTCGAACAGCTCCAACTCATGTTGGACGCCGGACGTGATCCGGTCGGGGAGGAGGAAGCCATGCTCAAGGAAGTGAAGTGCACCCATCGCTGCACTCTAGCCAGCGACTGCAACTGCGCCAATGGGGAAAGCGCATGACCGCATCCGAACGCAAAGCCCGCGCCCTGCGACTGCTGACGGATTGGGCCCTCGCCTCGCTCATCGTCACGTTCATCCTGGCCGCGACGATCGGCACGGACGACGCACACGAGGCAGCGCCCTCGCCTGCCGTCGCCGACGCCATCGAAGGCGCCCGCCTGGCCGCGCGTGAGCGCGACCTGCCCGAGCACTGGCCTCCGCGCTGATACGTCGCATCGCCATGGATCACACGCCCACCGCCCTTGCCGAGGGCCAGGATCTGCGCGAGCGCGCCCAGCTGGTGCAGCTCATCACGCAGGCGCAGGCCGCGCTCGGCGACGACTACCGACCCAACAAAGGGATTGGCCCTGTGCTGTGTCTCTTCGCCTGCGTGGTGCTGCTGGCCCTGCTGCTGGGCTGGCTGCTACTGCACTGATCGACCATGAAGACGTCCGGCATGTTCTTCCTGCGTCGGCCACCCTTCCGGGTGCAGCTGGCATCGCCGCGCGACGGCCACGACCACGGCTGGCAGCTGCTTCTCGGCGAGCGTCATTCGCAGCGCGGCATCCAGATGCTCAGCGCCATGTGGATCGGCTCGGCGGCCGAGGCGTTCATGCAGGCCCATCCCGAGCTGAGGGCCGGTGACTGCCTGAATCTGCAGCTCGACCGGCTGCACGCCAACCGGGACGAGATCGTCGGCTTCGTGGAGCGCGGCGAGCTGGCCCCGCCGCGCTGGCCTGCTCTGGCGCATGGCGACGGCGCCGATGCCCTTCCCCTGCCGCCGCGGGCTGTGTCCTGCGGTGCGCCTCCCCTTTCCCCTTCTCCCTCGCCCATGACCCATTCCATCGTGGCTCTGTCCACTGTGAAGCTGCACGCGCAGGCGGCAGCGCGGGCCCGCCGTCCTGCTGAGGACGCATGCCCCTACCCCTTCGAGAGCGCCGCAGCTGGCAGCTTCAAAGCCTATTACGAGGCCGAGCTGCAGCGCATGCGCGACGAGCTGGCACAGAGCCAGGCGCAGGACGCCGCGCAGGCCGAGGGGCAGCCGTCATGACGTGGATGCTGACTCCCACCGGCGGCGAGTACCACCTGCTCGGTGCAGCGGCCATGACGGATGCCGGCCAGCCCGTCGACATCGAGGCCGTCGCGCATCAGCTGTCGCTCATCAATCGGTTCCACGGCGCAACGTCCCGCCCCTACAGCGTGGCCGAGCACTCGCTGCTGTGCTGCGACATCGCCGAGCGCCTCGGCCGCTCGGTGCATGTGCAGCTGGGCGCGCTGTGGCACGACGCGCACGAGTGCGTGACGCAGGACCTGAGCAGCCCGGCGAAGCGCGCCGTCAACGCCATGGCCTGCGCCGCGGGCGGCACCAACGCGTGGACGTACTTCGAGGCCACGCATGCGAAGCGCTTCCGGCGCGCGCTCGGCCTGGAAACGGTCTTCGTTGGCGCGCGCGCTGTGCTCAAGACCATCGACCTCATCGCCCTGGCCACCGAGCGGCGCGACCTGACGGCCTGGCACCCGGACCGCTGCCAGCCCTGGGCCGTGCTGCACGACGCTGACCCGGCCGAGCGGATCGAGCCCATCACCTGGCTGCGCCTGGACTCGCCCGAGCGCGCTGCGATGACCTGGCAGGACTGGCGGCAGGCATTCCTCGACCGCTTCAAGGCCCTGCAGCACGCCCAGCGCGTGGCGCGGGAGCGCGCATGCTGACGCCGCAATTCCTGCTGCCGCTGGCGGCAAAGCTGGTCATCGACCTGTTCGCCGGCGGCGGCGGCGCATCGACCGGCATCGAGCAGGCCATCGGCCGCCCGGTGGATGTGGCGATCAACCACGATGCCGAGGCCATCGGCATGCACGAGATCAACCACCCGCAGACGCGCCATTACCGCGCCGACATTCGCGAGGTCGACCCGCTGGCCGTGACGCGCGGCCAGGCTGTGGGCCTGTTGCACGCATCGCCGGACTGCACCCACCATTCCCAGGCGCTCGGCGGCCAGCCGCGCAAATCCGAGATCCGTTCGCTGGCCTGGCAGGTGCTGCGCTGGGCCGGCAAGGCGCGGCCGGACGTCATCACGCTGGAGAACGTCGAGCAGATGCTGCTGTGGTCCCCGCTGGTCGCCAAGCGCGATCCGGCGACCGGGCGCGTGCTGACCCTGGATCGCGTGCGCGATGCCGTCTCGGGCAAGCTGGTGCATCGCGTGGCCGAGCCGGGCGAGCGGGTGCCTCGGCGCAATCAGTTCCTTGTGCCTGATCCCACCCGTAAGGGTCGCAACTGGGAGCACTTCGTCGGGGCGCTGCGCGCGCTGGGCTACAAGGTGGAATGGCGCGTGATCTGCAATGCGGACCTGGGCGCGCACAGCACCCGCACGCGGCTGTACATGGTCGCCCGCTGCGATGGGCTGCCCATCGTGTGGCCCGCGCAGACGCACGCCAAGCGGCCTCGCGCCGGACTGCAGCCGCATCGCCCGGCGGCCGACTGCATCGACTGGAGCATTGCGGGCACGAGCATCTTTGGCCGCAAGAAGCCATTGGCCGAGGCCACCATGCGGCGCATCGCCCATGGCATGCGCAAATACGTGCTGGACACGCCGGAGCCGTTCATCGTGGCCGGCATGTCGCCCGCGCTCGTGCCGGTCACCCACACCCGGGATACCGCCTTCGACATCGGTAAGCCGTTGCGCACGATCACGACGGCCAAGGGTGGCGAAACCGCCCTCGCTGCGGCGCACCTGCTGCCGCTGACGCATCAGGGCAGCCACCGCAACCACGATCCGCGCGAGCCCCTGCCCACCGTCACGGCCGCCCGCCGCGGCGAGATTGCCGTGACGGCGGCGCACCTCGTGCAAATGGGCTACGGGGAGCGCCCGGGACAGGAGCCGCGTTCACTTGATCCGCGTAAGCCCCTTGGCACCATCGTTGCCGGCGGCCAGAAGTTCGCCACCGCAGCGGCATGCCTCGTGCAGGCGGGCCACGGCGAAGGCAGCGGCAAGACTAAGCGCCGCAGCGCCGGAGCCAACGACCTGCGCGAAGCGCTCGGCACGGTGACGGCCAGCAGCGTTAGCCACGGCCTCACGGCCGCGTTCATGGTGCAGGCGAACGGCGGATTCAATGCCAGCCCCGCGCGTGACATGCGCGATGGCGTCTCCACCGTCACCACATCGGGCAGTCAGCAGCAGCTCACGGCGGCGCACATGGTCACGCTGCGACGCAACTGCAACGGCCGGGCCATGAATGAACCCGCATCGACCATCACGGCCGGCGCCGAACATCACGCCCTCGTGCAGTACGAGCTGAGCAAGGAGCACGAGGCCGGCGCGCTGCGCTGCGCCGCCTTCCTCATGCGCTACCACGCCAGCGGCGGCCAATGGGCCGACCTGCGCGAGCCGATGACCACCATCACCACGCATGACCGCCTCGCGCTGGTGACCGTCTGGCTGCAGGGTGAGCCCTGGGTGATCGTGGACATCACGCTGCGCATGCTGGTGCCGCGCGAGCTCTACAACGCGCAGGACTTCCCGCCGTCGTATGTCATCGACCGCACCGCCGGCGGCAGGCCGCTGACGAAGACGGCACAGGTGCGCATGGCCGGCAACAGCGTGAGCCCGTTGCCCATGCGCCTGCTGGTGGCGGCGAACTATCGCGAATTCGCGGTGGAAAGGCTGGCTGCATGACCTCGCCCCGCCCACGTCCCTCTCCCTCCTCCTCTTTCTCTTCCCTTGGAACCCGCATGAAGACCACGACCCTCCCCGCGGGCCGCGATCCCCGCTGGCCTGCTGGCCGGCCTGCATCGCCGCTATCCGCTTTCTGCCAGGTCGCCGCCCTGAGCGGCAGCACCATCGGCGCCGCCCTGCAGGTGCATGCCGCCAAGCGAGCGACGAGCACACGCTCGGTGGAACGCGCCCGCGGCGAAGGACGCGACCGCAGCACCCTGCAGGGCCTCAACAAGGCGGGCCGCCACGGCGGCGCCTACACCAGAGCCAAGGCCAGCCCAGCAAAAGGAGGAAAGGCATGATGACCACCGACCGCACCACTGCAGCAGCTGCGGCAGGCGATCCGTTCTCGGCCTTCGAGCGCACGCCCGCGCTGCTCGCCGCCTGCCAGGCACTGCAGCCCACGCAGCTGCCGAACGACAGCGACCGCATGTTTGCCGCCTTCTCGGCAACCTACGACGCCGATCCGGCCGATCCCTCGATGGCCGACGACCTGGCGAAGTTCTGTGATGGATGGCAAGCCGCGCAGGCGGCCGGCGAGCTGCCCACCTGCGACGGCATGCCCCTGCGCATGCTCGACCGTGCCGGCGCGGTGTCGGTGGCACGCATGCGCGAGGCTTTCGAGAAGAGCATGCGAGATACCCCGGTACTGCAGCAGCACACGAAGCTCGGCGCTGCGACCGACGGCGATGCGTTCTCGCACTACGTGGACCCGCGCACGGATGTGCTGTGGCTGGGCTTCGCGCTGGGTATGCGAGCTGCGGCCCGCCTGGCTGCCGAAGATGCGCAGAAGCCAGGCAGCACGTTGAACGTCCTGGCCAGCGTGCTGCACGACCACATCACCGGCAACCAAGCCGCATGGATCGAATGGCAGCACGGAGCGGGCGCCGAGGCCGCCATGAAGTGGATTCAGAACGGCCTGGCCGGCCCTGGAAACATTCCTGACGAGGGCGCGCCGTACGGGCTCGAGGCGCAGGCATGGTTTGATGCCAACCAGTCCAATCCGCTCCCGAAGTGCTTCTGCGGCCGTCCCTCCAACATCGGATGGAAGGGGCAAGGGTTCTGCTGCAAGGCTCACTACAACCAGGCTCGCAGCGAGCAGCACGCCGCATGCGAGGCCCAAACCGCCGAGCCTCCGGCATCCACAAAGCCACGAGCGGAGACGTGATGGATAGCGCAGCCCTGGAAACCATTGGGCCCGAAGATGCCGCGCCGATCCTGCGGTGCACTGCGGAACAGGTCGAGCTTCTGGCACGGACAGGCGAAATTCCCGGTGTGAAGTTTGGACGTAGCTGGGTCTTCGTGCGCGCCGACCTGATCGACTGGATACGCGAGCGCGGTCGCGAAGAAGCCCAGGTACGCCGAGAGCGAAAGCAGCCGGCCCCGGCGCCTGGCTATCGCCTCACCAGGCAGCGTCGCTCAGCGCCGCCGGTGTTGCCTCAGCCGGCCCCTGCCATAGCCGCTGCGCTAAGTCCTCGGCTCTGAAGCTCGCATACCGTTGGGCCATCATCGAACCCGGGGCCCACCCCATGATGCGGTTGAGCTCTTCCAGGCGGAACAACGGGGCTCCGCCAGGCCCCTTCAATTCGAGCCACTGGCACGTCGCCTCGTGTCTCAAATCGTGCTCGCGAAGCCCTTCGATGTCCATGTACTCGAAGGCAATGCGGAAGCGGAACGACAGGCTCTGACTGACTGTCTTGATGCCTCTGACGCCTTCTTCGTCCATGAATGGAAAGAGCCAGGCCGCTGGCAACATGGAGCGTGTCGCGAGATAGGCGTGGAGCGCCTCATGAACCTCGGGGCGCATCGGCACGTCCCGAAACTTCACGGCCCCGCGCGACTGCTTTGACGACTGCACACGGATTACCTTCGCGTCCAGGTCCACTTGATGACGACGCAACGTGAAGATGGACCTACCGAACGACATGGTGCGGCTCCGCCTCCAGCAGCGGCTAAGCCCCTGCGCGGTCAAGGTTGCATAGGCGAAGCACCAACCGCACGAGCCACCTGACTCGGCTAGCGCGTCTCTCGTCCAGATCGAGCAAGTGCAGTGGGCCGCCACGAAGCTGCTCGCATGATCCATCAGTTCTGGAGCCGGCAGCGCAAGCGGAGGCCGGCATGTCTGCTATCCCACGGTCGGGCAGGCTCAACTCTGGGTGATGGCTTGTCCGATCCCCGGCGCTAAGTCGGGACGGAAACGGCCATTTTCTGTGTCCGCCGACCACGCGGAGCGGTTCGAAGAACATGGCCTACGCGAAGCGGAGGTGCGGCGTGCCAACTAACAAATTCAACTCTCCGATTAAATCCTGTCGTGGTCACCGCCTAATTACTTCGCAAATTATCCTTGGGTCAATTCAATCTAATTTTTTGTAAAACCTGATTCTTGCAATGCGAGCATGTGGAAGGCATCGATAAGCGGCTGCTTGTTGCCCTTCCTAAAAAGGAAAATAGCCTCATCAGTTGGCCAAGCATTTCGGGTTGGCACATTCCATATAACACAGCGAAGGCCGGCCATGCGAAACAAGCACCAGACCAGAAGCCGGCTCATGTGGCCATTGCCGTTCGCGTAAGGATGTATGGCAAGAAACTCAGCAAAAAAAGTGGCGGTCATCCTAGACCAAGCCTGCAACTTGTTCTCTATCGTCAAATTTTGATTCTGAGCGAACTCAATTCTCAGCTTTCCAATCTCTGAGATCAGGCTGCGATGGAGGTCAACCATTGCCCGAGCCACTTCGGCAGCTCTCTTGCCCTGCTTGGCAGGATCAGGTGGGTCACCCTTCTTACCGAAACTAACTTCATAAGCTATCAAATAGAAAAAATTCGAGCCTCGATAGTTTCCGGCGTAGCCAGAGTTTCTACTGTGCACGACCTCTTCAAAAAGAAACCGATGCCACGTTCGTGTACTAGATAAATATGAAAATTTCGCCAGATCGTCGCCGTCAGCATCTGCCAAAATCTTGGCGCAACGTAGCGCGACCGATGCTGCCTTTGGATGGCTTTCGTATTTCCAGCCCGACACCGGATTTCTCAACTATTAGAAGAGATTAGGATAAGCTTCGCAAACTTGAGATATCAAAGCCCGCGATTCGTCAGGAACATTAAACATCTCTCCGCTGCGCAAATCCTTCCAAAAATCACGTAACTCATTGTCAAGACTACGGAATTCTTGCGTATGTCGTCCAACTTCGAAAAATTCAGTGTTTAATGATGTTGTCGCTGGCAAAATGTAGAACTCTGTATTCGCACTTCTTCTTAAGGACTTCACATCCGTCGGGAGCTGCACTGCTCCGCTCACCATCCCGAACGCAGCGCCTGCAGCCGATAATAGTCCAGCCACGAGCGTAGCATTTACGCTCCTTGCGGCTCCCATGTTTGCGTAAATTGTCTCGTTAATCATAATGAGGCCCTAACACTTCCAGCGCTTCGGGACGAATACACCCAAAAAAGATTTTTTTGGATTCGTCGTGTATAAATTCTAGACGGCTTTCGAAACCCTCTCTGAATTGTGCGACCGTATCAAAATTTTCCACGAACTGAATAATGTCGGTAGAAACCATTGTTCCTACTTTGCCCGAATCAGGAGCGTTCATAACCATTGGACTGCCAAATTCTCTGATCACTGTCAGTCCGTCATCGCCCTTCAAATCCGTACGAAGAACTAC
This sequence comes from Pseudacidovorax sp. 1753, assembly GCF_040544975.1. Lineage (NCBI taxonomy): Bacteria > Pseudomonadati > Pseudomonadota > Betaproteobacteria > Burkholderiales > Comamonadaceae > Pseudacidovorax > Pseudacidovorax sp. 1753. The sequence goes on from NZ_JBEPKY010000002.1 coordinate 334,598, forward strand.
GTTATGCCCAAGGATAGATGCATCATTAATTTCGAGTTTCCAATTAAGTTTTTGCATTCCTTCTGGAAACAAATCGTCAGGCAAAAAATCAATATATTTTAATGAGTATCTCTCGACAACCTCAACGTAGCCGATACCAATAACGTGATCTAGCAGCCGATTTATAAGATCTTTAAAAAAAGACCACCCACGATATGGCAATTTGCAAGCAATTCCTATCAACCGATCTCCAACAAAGGCAGTATGGGCCTCCCAATCTAACCGCACCGCAGGTTGATACCCCAATTCCGCATCCGCCTGCCGGAGCGCCGTAGGCAACTGCCCAGCGGGAAGGCGACTTGAAGCAGTAGGAGGCCCAAAAAGAGTCAATAGCGTCCCGGGCAGCAAGTCAACCACTTGAGCACTAGTCTGAAACCGCAACTCAAAGATCGCATCCCCGATTACGGGAGTGTCAAGGCGTTTCGGCAGTCTGGATGGATTGCTGGTCATGTTACATAATCAAATTCATTACATAGTAGCATGAGTCTGTGCAAATTTTATGTGTAACCTAGTTCACATTTACTAGATCATTTGGATGAACTGGATACCCACGGCCCGAGGTTCGACTCGAAACCATTTGCCCATAGGCGCAGCGCCAAGTCCTCTGCCCTAAAGCTTGCATAACGCTGAGCCATAACTGATCCGGGCGCCCACCCCATGATGCGGTTGAGCTCTTCCAGGCGGAACAACGGGGCTCCGCTTGGCCCCTTCAATTCGAGCCATTGGCACGTTGCCTCGTGTCTCAAATCGTGCTCGCGGAGCCCTTCGATGTCCATGTACTCGAAGGCAATGCGGAAGCGGAACGACAGGCGCTGACTGACAGTCTTGACGCCTCTGACGCCCTCTTCTTCCATGAATGGAAAGAGCCAGGCCGCTGGCAACATGGAGCGTGTCGCGAGGTAGGTCCGGAGTGCCCCATGGACCTCCGGGCGCATGGGCACGTCACGGAACTTCACAGCCCCGCGCCACTGCTTTGACGACTGCACACGGATCACCTTCGCGTCCAGGTCCACCTGATGACGACGCAGCGTGAAAGCCTCCTGTAGCCGGATGCCGCTGTGAACGATGACCAGATACAGCGTAAGCAGAGCGTTGCCGCCCTTGAGCTGGAGGCCACGCGGACGGTCGGGACGTTCATAGCCCGACAGCACCTGCAGGATCTTCTCGTGCTCGCCAGGTTGCAACCGCCGGTCACGCACGTTGTTGACCTTCGGCTCTTTGGCAGCAGCACGCACGATCTTGGCATCGACGTCCGAATACGTCGCGTAGCCACGGGGCAAGAGCCGACATGGATTCGCGAACTGGACGTCCGGATGGTGCCGAAGGTACTCATCAATGGCGCGACTCAGCGCCTGCACGCGATGCTTGATCGACTGGGGGCTGAGGTTCTTCTCGACCTTCAGCCAGCGGAGGTATGAGGACAACCAGCTGTAGGTAGCCTCACTCAGCTTCAGCGTGCCGACCTCGCGATTGACAGTGCTGAGCGTCAGCAGTTGCGATGGTGCCGCGAGACCGCTGTCCGACCATTCACCCAGCACTCGTGCCATGCGTACTTCGAGCCTCGCGGGAGGCCTCGTCAGCTCGGCCGGTAGCGGCAGCTCCGCAAGCTTCATCAGCTTCCACTGCTGCGCGTATGCCAGAGCCTCGGCCTCAGTGTCGAACTGGAAGTACTTCCGCCCGTTGGGCAGGGATGTATGACGCAGCCCGATCTCCCACTTACCTGATGCCTTTTGCCGTGCTTTCGCCATCGCGCAGTCCTGTTCGATGAGATGGATCATCGCACGGACTGACCGGCATTCCAGCCGCCATTTCGTGGCGGCTGACGCTCTTTTCCACCCGCCTCGACTTGCCATTGGCGTTCTAAGTCTTTGATCTACCTAGCGCACTCTAGAAGGCCTTAGTCGCCAGTCCGCTACAAGATCGAACTGATCCAACGCAAGGACGACGCCAGCACCGGCCAGGGCCTGCGCTGACCGCTGTGCGGTGCGGCGCACTGTCGCATCGCATTGCCCGCCGACTCACTGGCCGGCTGCTTCGCCCGGCAGGCTCACCAGCCGCCACAGCGACTCCGCCAGCTCCGACATCGCCGCGGGCTGGCGGTACAGCCGGATGTCCACCGGCACCCGCCATTCGCCATCGCCTGCATCTACCAACGCGCCGCTGCGCAGCTCGTCCTGCACCAAGCTGGCCGGCAACCAGGCCACGCCCTTGCCTTCGCGCACCATGGCCTTGAGCAGGATGGCGTGGTGGGCCGTGAAGACGATGGAGGCGCGGGGTTCAACGGCGGCTTGCGCCTCGTCGCCAAACCACTCGCGCAGTTGGGCACGCAGGATGCGCCCGAGGCCCGAAGCCTCGCTGTAGGCCAGCACGGGCAGCGGGCCACCCGCAACCAAGTCGTGCAGCGGCCGTCCCTGCGCATCCGGGGCCGACAGCGGCAGCAGCACATCGCCATCCAGCCGCAGCCACGGATGCTGCGCCTCGTCCAGCCGGCCCGCCACCTCGGCATGGCCATGGCACAGCACGAACTGCACGCGCCGCTGAAGCGCCAGGTCCTCGCAGGCCAGGGAGCTGTCCGACAGCGTTTGCACCGGGCCGATGCGCAGCCGCCCTTCCAGTCCGGCCAGCCAGGCCGGGAACCAGGTCAACGACAGCACATGCGTGGCCGCGAAGCGCAGGCTGGCTGCGGCCGACTCGTGGGCGGCGCGGGCCTTCTGGCGTGCAGCCTCCAGTCCAGCCAGCACGCCGCGCAGCAACGGTAGGAACCGCTGCCCCGCCGCCGTGAGCGCCACCGGATGGGCGCTGCGGTCGCACAGCTCCACGCCCACCCATTCCTCCAGCGACCGGATGTGGCGGCTGAAGGCGGGCTGCGCGATGTGCCGCACCTCGGCCGCGCGCGAGAAGCTGCCGGTGTCGGCCAGCGCGACGAAGTCTTCCAGCCAGTCGAGGTCGAGGGGGCGGTTGCCCGGGCCCATGGGCGTCTCCTGCGGGGCCGCACGGCCCGCGATAGTTGTATGCGATTCGAGTATTGGACGGTCCGGGGGCCGGCGCGGAATCATCCGCTCCGCTTCCTTCACCCATCGCACCGCACGGAGACCTGCAATGCCGTCCATCGAAAATTATCGGGGGATCATCCCCGCCATCGCCTGCCCCTTCACCCCCGACCATCGCATCGACGAGCCGGCCCTGCGCCAGCTTGCCAGCTGGCTCGCCGGCCATGAGGGCGTGGTGGCCGTGATGACCAACGGCCACACGGGCGAGGTGTTCTCGCTCACCCCCGCCGAGCGGGCAGAAGTCACGCGAATCGTGGCCGACGAGCTGCGCGGCCGGCTGCCGGTGATCTCGTCCATCGTCTGCGAAGGCCTGGCCGAGGCGGCAGAACACGCACGCGCCGCCCAGGCCGCCGGCGCCGCGGCGCTGGACGTGATGCCGCCCCACCACTGGCTGCGCTTCGGCTTCACGCCGGGTCATGCGCTGCAGTACTTCGAGGCCATCCACCGCGCCGCGCCCGAGCTGGACCTGGTCTGCCACGTCTACCCCGCCTGGACGCGCGCCTCGTACAGCTCGCAGCTGCTGGCCGAGCTGGCCCGCCTGCCGTACCTGCAGGCCTTCAAGGTCGGCCAGCGGGACATGAACAAGTACGCCCGGGACATCCAGGCCATCCGCGAGGCCAACCCGGCCAAGGCGATCCTGACCTGCCACGACGAATACCTGCTGGCCTCGATGGTGCAGGGCGTGGACGGCGCGCTGGTGGGCTTCGCCACCTTCATCCCGCAGCTCATCATCGACCTGTGGGCCGCGGTGAAGGCCGGCGACCTGAAGAAGGCGATGGCCATCCAGGCCGTGATCACGCCGCTGAAGGACGCCGTCTACGGCGGCGGCGAGCCCACGGGCGAGGCCCATGCGCGCATGAAGGGCGGCATGTACCTGGCCGGCGTGCTGGAGCGCGCCACCGCGCGCCCGCCCACCGAGGCGCCCAATCCGCAGGAGATGGACGCCCTGCGCGCCGCCTGCCGCCAGGCCGGCCTGCTGCGCCGCTGAGCCGTCCGCACGGCTCCTCGGAACAACGACACCGGAGACAACACCATGCTGCAACGCAGACGCTTCTTGCACGGCGCCCTGGGCGCCGCCACGCTGGCCGCCGCCGCGCCCGTGATGGCGCAGGGCTGGCCCAACCGGGTGGTGCGGGTGATCATTCCCTTCCCGCCCGGCGGCACGCTCGACACGGTCGGCCGCATGCTGGCCCAGAAGCTGGGCGAGCAGATGGGCCAGACCTTCCTGGTCGAGAACCGTCCGGGCGGCAATGGCGCCATCGGCGCCGAGGTGGTGGCCAAGGCGGGCAACGACGGCTACACGCTGCTGTTCAACGCCTCGACCTTCACCACGGCGCCGATGACCATGAAGTCGGTGCGCTACGACGTGGTGCGCGACTTCGCGCCGGTGGCGCTGGTGGCCAAGGCGCCGCTGTCGGTGGCGGTCAACAAGAACCTGCCGATCACCGACGTGCGCTCGCTGATGGCCTACGCCAAGTCCAACCCCGGCAAGATGACCTTCGCGGTCGGCTCCATCGGCTCGGCCGGCCACCTGGCCACGGAGCTGTTGCGCCGCGCCGGCAATCTGGACTACCTGATCGTGCCCTACAAGGGCACGGCGCCCGCCTTCCAGGACCTGATCGGCGGGCAGATCGACGGCTTCATCGACCCGATCCTCGGCTCGCTGCAGTACCACAAGAGCGGCATGCTGCGCGTGGTGGCCGTCACCTCGGCCCAGCGCGCGGCCAGCCTGCCCGACGTGCCCACGGTGGCCGAGACACTGCCGGGCTACGAGTTCTACAGCTGGTACGGCCTGTGGGCACCCGCGGGCACGCCGGCCGAGATCACGCGGCGCCTCAATGCCGAGACCAACAAGGCCCTGGCGGGCGAGATGAAGACGCTGCTGGGGTCGCAGGGCCTGCTGCTCACGCCCGGCACGGCGGAGGAATTCGCCGCCTTCCAGCAGGCCGACATGGAGCGCTCGCGCAAGATCATCACGGAGGGCAACATCCGTGTCGATTGAGGGCAGCACCGCAGTGCCGCAGCCCCAGCCGCATGCCGTCGTCAGCGGCAGCAGCAGCGGCATCGGGCGTGCCATCGCCATGGCGCTGCTCGATGCCGGCTGGCAGGTCAGCGGGCTCGACGCCGCGCCCGCCTCGATCGTGCATGCCGCCTTCACGGGCCACGCCATCGACCTGCGCGACGGCGCCGCCATCGCCCGTCTGTGCGCCACGCTGCCGCCGGCCCAGGCCCTGGTGCATGCGGCCGGCGTGCTGCGCGTCGGCCCGCTGGGCCAGCTCGATGCCGAGGCCGGCGAGCTGATGTGGCGCCTGCATGTGGACGCCGCCAGCCGCCTGGCCGACGCGCTGGTGCCCGGCATGGCCGAGCGCCGCCAGGGCCGGGTCGTCTTCATCGGCAGCCGGGTAGCGCAGGGTATGCCGGGCCGCAGCCAGTACGCGGCCACCAAGGCGGCGCTGGTCGCGCTGGCCCGCAGTTGGGGCGCCGAGGTTGCGGCGCAGGGCGTGACGGTCAACGTCATCTCGCCCGCCGCCACGGCCACCGGCATGCTTCAGGACCCGGCCCGCGCCGGCAGTGCGCCGCGGCTCCCGCCCATCGGCCGGCTGATCGAGCCGGCGGAAATCGCCGCCCTCGCCACCTTCCTGCTCTCGCCCCAGGCGGCGGCCATCACCGGGCAGGACATCGCCATCTGCGGCGGCTCGTCGCTGCCCCGCTGAACCCGCTCTTTTCTTTTTCTTCGACCTATCACCCACGCGCTCGCCATGAAGATCGTCAACATCCTCGAATCCACGCGGCCCATCAAATCCAACATCCGCAACGCCTACATCGACTTCTCGAAGATGACCCTGAGCTTGGTGGCCGTGGTCACCGACGTGATCCGCGACGGGCGACCGGTGATCGGCTACGGCTTCAATTCCAACGGCCGCTACGGCCAGGGCGCGCTGATGCGCGAGCGCTTCATCCCGCGCGTGCTGGAGGCCGACCCGGCCAACCTGCGCGACGAGACGGGCGACAACCTCGACCCGCACCGCATCTGGGCCTGCATGATGAGCAACGAGAAGCCCGGCGGCCACGGCGAGCGCTCGGTGGCGGTCGGCACCATCGACATGGCGGTGTGGGACGCCGTGGCCAAGATCGAGGGCAAGCCGCTCTTCCAGCTGCTGGCCGAGCGCTACGGCAACGGCCAAGCCAACCCGCGCGTCTTCGTCTACGCGGCGGGCGGCTACTACCACCCGGGCAAGGGGCTGGATGGCCTGCGGCAGGAAATGGAGGGCTACCTGGCCCGCGGCTACTCGGTGGTCAAAATGAAGATCGGCGGCGCGCCGCTGGCCGAGGACTGCGAGCGCATCGAGGCCGTGCTCAAGATGCTGGCACCCGGCCAGCAGCTGGCCGTGGACGCCAACGGCCGCTTCGACCTGCCCACGGCACTCGACTACGGCCGCGCCCTGTCGCAGTACCCGCTCTTCTGGTACGAAGAGGCCGGCGACCCGCTGGACTACCAGCTGCAGGCCCGCCTGGGCGAGGCCTATGCCGGCCCGCTGGCCACGGGCGAGAACCTGTTCTCGATGCAGGACGCGCGCAACCTGATCCGCCATGGCGGCATGCGGCCCGACCGCGACTGGCTGCAGTTCGACTGCGCGCTGAGCTATGGCCTGGTCGAGTACCTGCGCACGCTCGACATGCTCAAGGACCACGGCTGGTCACCCAGCCGCTGCATTCCGCACGGCGGGCACCAGATGTCGCTGGCCATCGCGGCCGGCCTGGGCCTGGGCGGCAACGAAAGCTATCCCGACCTGTTCCAGCCCTACGGCGGCTTTCCCGATGGCGTGAAGGTGGACAACGGCCATGTGCACCTGCCGCCGCTGCCGGGCATCGGCTTCGAGGGCAAGGCCGACCTGATCGCGGAGATGCACGCGCTGGCGCGCTGATGGGCCAGCCACCGGCGGCCGCTTCAGCGCTGCGCGATGCGCGCGCCGGTGAACAGGTCCTTGAACTCGCGCGGCTGCGAACGCCAGTACTGCCGCGGCGCGTTCACCTGGGCGCCGAGTTCGGCCGCGGCATGCCAGGGCCAACGCGGCTCGTACAGCATGGCCCGCGCCAGCGCCACCGCGTCGGCCTGGCCCTCGGCAATGGCGGTTTCGGCCTGGCGCGCCTCGGTGATCAGGCCCACACCCAGAGTTGGCAAGCCGACGCGCGCCTTGACCTCGCGGGCAAAGCCGAGCTGGTAGCCCGGGCCCACCGGAATCTTCTGCTGGGGCGACACGCCACCACTGGAGACGTGGATCGCGCTGCAGCCGCACGCCTTGAGCGCCTCGGCGAAGGCCACCGTGCTGGGCAGATCCCAGCCGCCATCGACCCAGTCGGTGGCGGAGACACGCACCCACACCGGCACCTCGGCCGGCACGGCGGCGCGCACGGCCTCGAACACCTCCAGCGGGAAGCGCATGCGCTTCTCCAGGGTGCCGCCGTAGCCGTCGCTGCGCGCATTGGCCAGCGGCGACAGGAACTGGTGCAGCAGATAGCCATGGGCCGCATGCAGCTCGATGCCCTGCAGGCCGACGCGCACGGCGCGCTTCGCGGCAGCGACGAAATCGTCACGGACCTTGGCCAGACCCGCATCGTCGAGCGCCGCAGGCGGCACTTCCCCATCGCCATGCGGCAATGCGCTGGGCGCCACGGCCAGCCAGCCGCCGGGTTCATCGGGACGCAGCTGGCTGCCGCCGTCCCAGGGCGCGCGGCTGGAGGCCTTGCGTCCGGCGTGGGCCAGTTGCACGGCGATCGGCATGTCGGAGTGCCCGCGTATCGCGCGGAGCATGTCGGCCATCGCCGCTTCGGACGCCTCGTCGTAGAGGCCCAGATCGGCCGGGCTGATGCGGCCCTCGGGCGAGACGGCGGTCGCCTCCAGGATCAGCATTCCGGCGCCGGACAGGGCCAGGTGCCCGTAGTGGATGCAGTGCCAGTCGGCCGCCCGGCCCTCCTCGGCGGAGTACTGGCACATGGGCGCAATGACGATGCGGTTGGGCAGTGTCAGTGCGCCCAGGCGCAGGGGTTCGAACAGGGGACTCATCCGGAAGGCTCCTCGGTGCGCAACAAAGCATCGGAGCCTAGCGGAGCACCGCGCCAACCGCCGCCGTGGGGCCAATGGCGCGCGGCGTTCGCGCGGGCGCTCAGCAGCCCAGCAGGTCCGCCAGGTGCCCGATGTCCCGCGTGTGCAGGTCGTTGCCCGGCTGAGGCGAAACGTCCTTGGGACGCGACGGGCCGAACTCCGCGGGGCGCTCGATGTACGCGGTCGCCAGGCCGCAGTGACGCGCGGCCGCCAGGTCGTTGTGGTGGGCAGCGGCCAGCATCACGCGGTTGGGCGGCAGGTCGAACACGCCGGCCACGCCCAGGTAGGTGCGCGGATCGGGCTTGTAGGCCTTGAACACCTCGGCCGAGAGCACGCAGTCCCAGGGCAGGCCCGCGCGCTTGGCCATGTTGGTGAGCAGGCCGATGTTGCCGTTGGACAGCGGGCAGATGGTGTAGCGACGCTTGAGCCGCGTGAGCCCCGCCACCGCATCGGGCCAGGCAGGCAACCGGTGCCAGGCGCGGTTGAGTTCGCGCTTGGCAGCGCGGTCCAGCCGCTCGGAGCCGATGGAGAAGTCGGCCAGCACGGTCTCCAGGATGCTCAGGTGCAGCTCGTCGAGCAGGGTGAAGCCGCCCTCGCCTTCGGCCAGCCGTTCCATCACGGCCTTCATGGCGGGCTGGTAGCCGGCGCGCCAGGCCAGGGCGAAGGCGCTGCCGTCGGTACCGGGCAGCAGCCGCTCGACCTCGGCGGCGATGCCGCTGTGCCAGTCCACGACGGTGCCGAAGACGTCGAAGGCGATGACCTCGATGGAGGCGGGATCGAAAACGTTGGATGCAGTCATGACCAGCGACTCTAGCGCCCCGTGGCGCCAGCGTCCTGCATCAGCGGGACAGGGCCTTGGCCTCGCGGGCCAGGGTCTCGATGCGGGCCCAGTCCTTCTGCGCGATGGCATCGGCCGGCACGATCCACGAGCCGCCCACGCAGGCCACATTGGCGAGCGCCAGGAACTCCGCTGCATTGCCCGCATGGATGCCGCCGGTGGGGCAGAACTTCACCTCGCCGAAAGGGCCCTGCCAGGCCTTGAGCATGGGCGCACCGCCCGCCTGCAGCGCCGGGAAGAACTTGAGCTGCTGGTAGCCGTCTTCCTGCGCCATCATGATCTCGCTGCCGGTGGCCACGCCCGGCAGCAGCGGCAGGCCGAGATCGTGGCAGGCCTTGCCCACGGCGCGGGTGTAGCCCGGGCTGACGCCGAAGCGGGCACCGGCCAGCGCAGCCGCCTGCGCGTCGGCGGCGCTGCGGATGGTGCCGGCGCCGGCCACGGCCTCGGGCACTTCCTTGGCGATGCGCTCGATGCATTCCAGCGCCACCGGCGTGCGAAGGGTGACTTCGAGCATGCGGATGCCGCCGGCCGCCAGCGCGCGGGCCAGGGGCACGGCATCCTGCGGGTCCTGCAACACGATGACGGGAATGACGGGTGCGTCGTGCATCACGTCGAGGGCGGTGAGGGTCTGGTTCATGGCAGTGGGCCTTGGCAAGGCGTAAAGAAGGGTCGCAAAACAGAGAGCCGGTGCCGGGCTTACAGCCAGGTGCAGGCGCCCTCTTCCGCGGCAGTGGCGTTGCGGCGCATGCCGGCGAAGAGTTCGCGCCCCAGACCGCGGCCGTCGGCGGCGCGCTGCTCGGCCGACATCACGGCGGGCTCGCGCTGGGCCCATTCGTCGTCGGGCACCAGCACGGCCAGCGTGCCGGCCACGGCGTCCAGGCGGATCAGGTCGCCATCGCGCACCTTGGCCAGCGGGCCACCGGCAGCGGCCTCCGGCGAAACATGGATGGCAGCCGGCACCTTGCCCGACGCGCCGCTCATGCGGCCGTCGGTGACCAGCGCCACCTTGAAACCCTTGCCCTGCAGCACCGACAGCGGCGGCGTGAGCTTGTGCAGCTCGGGCATGCCGTTGGCCTGCGGGCCCTGCCAGCGCACCACGCAGACCACGTCGCGCTCCAGCTCGCCGGCCGCGAAGGCCTTCTGCAGCGCGGCCTGCGAGTCGAAGACCTGCGCCGGCGCCTCGATCACATGGCGGTCGTCGGGCACCGAGGACACCTTGATCACGCTGCGGCCCAGGTTGCCGGTGAGCAGCTTGAGCCCGCCGGTGGCGCTGAAGGGATTGTTGGCCGGCCGGGCCACGTCCACGTCCTTCGACGGCCAGGCGGGCACCCAGCGCAGGCCGCCGTCGTCGGCGCCCTGCGGAATCTGCGCGTACTCGGCCAGGCCGCCGGGGCGCACGGTACGCACGTCGGCATGCATCAGGCCGGCCTCCATCAGCTCGTGGATCACGAAGCCGGGACCGCCCGCCTGCTGGAAGCCGTTCACATCGGCCGTGCCGTTGGGGTACACGCGGGTCAGCAGCGGCACCACGTCGGACAGCTGCGAGAAGTCGTTCCAGTCGATCAGGATGCCGGCCGCGCGCGCCACCGCCACCCAATGGATCAGGTGGTTGGTCGAGCCGCCGGTGGCCAGCAGCGCCACCATGGCATTGACGATGCAGCGCTCGTCCACCAGCTCGCCGATGGGCGGCACCGCGTAGCCGTCGGCAGCCGTCTTGCCGAGCACGGTGCGCACGGCCTCGCGCGTGAGGTGCTCGCGCAGGCCGTCGTGCGGCTGGATGAAGGCGGTGCCCGGCACATGCAGGCCCATGGCCTCCATCAGCATCTGGTTGCTGTTGGCCGTGCCGTAGAAGGTGCAGGTGCCCTGGTCGTGGTAGGCGGCCATCTCGGCCTCCATCAGGCCTTCGCGGCCCACCAGGCCTTGCGCGGCCTGCTCGCGCACCTTGGCCTTGGCGCTGTTCGACAGGCCCGAGGGCATGGGGCCGGCGGGCACGAACACGGTCGGCAGGTGACCGAAGTGCAGCGCGCCGATCAGGAGGCCCGGCACGATCTTGTCGCAGATGCCCAGCATCAGCGCGGCATCGAACATGTCGTGCGTCAGCGCCACGGCGGTGCCCATGGCGATGGTGTCGCGGCTGAACAGCGACAGCTCCATGCCCGGCGTGCCCTGCGTGACGCCGTCGCACATGGCCGGCACGCCGCCGGCCACCTGGGCCGTGGCGCCCAGCTTGCGGGCCTCGTCCTTGAGGACTTCGGGGTACGTACGGAAAGGCGCGTGGGCCGACAGCATGTCGTTGTAGGCCGTCACGATGCCGATGTTGGGCGCGCGCTCCGCCACGATGCGCAGCTTGTCGTTGGCGGGCACGCCGGCCACGGCGTGGGCCACGTTGGCGCAGCCCATGCGGTCGGAGCCGCGCTGGCGGCCGCCGATCTCGGCAATCTGCTGCAGGTAGGCCGTACGCAGCGCGCGGCTTTTTTCGCGGATGCGTTCGGTGACGGCGTGGAGCGTGGGGTGCAGGGAGGTGCGGGGCATGGCGGGCGCGTGGGGCTGGGGAAACTACGGAGTCAATCGTACGTCGCAACCGACCCGGCACGCGCGTCGGATTGCAACGCCCGCCCCGCGCGCCGGGCCGATGCGGCGCGCCTTACTTGCCGCCGCGGGCCTTGGCGACCGCCGCGTTGACCGAATCCCAGGTTTCCTGGCCCACCGACTTGGCGATGCCGGCGTGCACCGACGTGAGCTTCTCGCGCATGCGGTTGGCCTCGGCAAGCGGCAGCTCGTTGACCTGCATGCCCTTGGTCTTGAGCTCGGCCAGGGCCTGGGCAGCCTCTTCGCGCGTGTCCTTGCGCTCGAAGTCGCGGCTCTTGACGGCGGCGTCCTGCAGCACCTTCTTCTCGGCGGGGCTGAGGGTGTCCCACCACTTCTTGCTCACGGTGACGATCCAGGGGCTGTAGACGTGGTTGGTGACCGTCAGGTACTTCTGCACTTCATAGAACTTGCTCGAGAGCACCGTGTTGTACGGGTTCTCCTGGCCGTCGACGGCGCGCGTCTCCAGCGCGGTGAACAGCTCCGAGAAGGGCAGCGGCACCGCATTGGCGCCCAGCGTCTTGAAGCTGTCGAGGAACACGTTGTTCTGCATCACGCGCAGCTTGACGTCGTTCAGGTCCTCCAGCTTGGTGACCGGCCGCTTGCTGTTGGTGAGGTTGCGGAAGCCGTTCTCCCAGTACACCAGGCCGACCATGCCCTTGGGCTCCAGCTTCGCCTTGACGGCCTCGCCGGTGGGGCCGTCGAGCACCGTGTCGGCCTCCTTGGCGGTGGAGAACAGGAAGGGCGTGTCCCACACGGCCATCTCGGGCACCAGGCCGACCAGGGTGGCGGTGGAGCCGACCATCATCTCCTGCGCACCGCCGATCAGGGCCTGCTGCATCTGGGTGTCGGAGCCGAGCGAGGCATTGCCGATGCCGCGGATCTTCATCTTGCCGCCGCTGGCCTTCTCGACCTCCTGGGCGAAGAAGCGCACGGCGCGGCCCTGGTTGGAGTTGTCGACCAGGCCGTAGCCGAAGCGCACGATGCGCGGCTTGAAGTCCTGGGCGTGGGCGGCCCCGGTGGCCACGAGGGTGGCGACGAGGCCGGCGAGAGCGAAACGCATGCGCATGGTTGTCTTCCTTGGATTGGGATGAGGGAACGAAGAGCGGGTGAGCGGTGGGCGGCGCGGATCAGTGCATCCACGCCAGCGGCGCCGTGATGAGCTTCGGAAAGATCACCATCAGCACCAGCAGCAGCACGTACATCAGCAGGAAGGGCGTGGTGCCGCGGATGACGGTCTCCATCCGCAGCCGGCCCACGCCGGCCACCACGTTCTGCACCGTGCCCACGGGCGGGGTGATCAGGCCGATGCAGCCCACGTAGATGAACATGAAGCCGAAGTACACCGGGTCGATGCCGGCCTTGACGGCCAGCGGCGCACAGACCGGACCGAAGATCAGGATGGTGGGCGTCAGGTCCATCGCCGTGCCCACCGCCAGCAGGAAGACCATCATCAGCGCCATGAAGACCACCGGGTTGCCCATGACGCCGGCAAAGCTGTCGGCCAGCATGTTGGGCAGATCCGCCAGCGTGATCATGTAGGCCGTGACGGTGGCCGCGCCGCACAGGAACATCACCACGGCGGTGGTCTTGCCCGCGGCGAGGAACACGTCGTACAGGCGCGCCAGCGTCAGCTCGCGGTAGATGAAGGTCGACACCAGCAGCGCATAGACCGCCGCCACGACGGCCGCTTCGGTGGGCGTGAAGATGCCGCCCTTCAGGCCGCCGAGGATGATGACCGGCATCATCATGGCCCAGAAGCTGTGGCCCAGCGCCTTCACGCGCGCACCCCACGGCACGCGCGGCAGCGCCGCCAGCTGGTGCTTGCGCGCGATGAAGGCCCAGGCCGCGATCAGGAAGATGCCCATCAGCAGACCCGGCACCACGCCCGACAGGAAGAGCTTGCTGATCGAAGTGTTGGTCGTCACCCCGTAGATCACGAAGGGCATCGACGGCGGGATGATGGGCGCGATGATGCCGCCCGAGGCCAGCAGGCCCGCGCTGTAGCTGGAGGGGTACTGCTGCTCGCGCATCATCGGCAGCAGGATGGTGGCCAGCGCCGCGGTGTCGGCGATGGCCGAGCCGCTCATCGAAGCCAGCAGCACCGCCGCGCCGATGGCCACGAAGCCCAGGCCACCGCGGATATGGCCGACGAAGGCGCGGGCCAGGTCGATGATGCGGCGCGAGAGGCCGCCCGCGTTCATCAGCTCGCCCGCCAGGATGAAGAAGGGCACGGCCAGCAGCGGGAAGTTGTCGAAGCCGGCCTGCAGGTTCTGCGCCAGCAGCTGCGAGTCGAAGAAGTCCAGGTGCCACATCAACGCCACGCCGGTGAGCACCAGCGCCTGCGCGATGGGCATGCCGATGGCCATGCCGCCGATGAGCACGGCCAGGAAGATGAAGGTGACGATCATGTTCTGCTCGGAAGGTGGGGCCGGGGCGTCATTCGAGGATGGCTTCGTCGTCCGCGCCTTCCAGCGGCTTGCCGCGGCGCAGTTCGACGGCCAGGGCCACCAGCAGCCCCAGGCCGAGCACCAGCGTGGCCGCCGCGCCCAGCGCCAGCGGATAGCCCAGCACGGTGCTGAAGCTGTTCATGCCGGCCTTGACCTGCTCCCAGGAACCGATCACCAGCAGCACCAGGCACAGCCCGATCAGCAGGCGGCTCACCCAGAACAGCAGCCGCGCGGGCACCCCCGAGAGGCGCGAGGTCAGCATGTCGAAGCCCAGGTGCTTGGCCTCGAAGGCCGCCACGATGGCGCCGACGGCCACCAGCCACACGAACAGCAGGCGCGAGATCTCCTCGTACGACACGATGCTGGTCGAGAAGACGTAGCGCAGCACCACGTTGACGAACACCGCCACGACCATGCCGGCCAGGGCCAGCACCATGAAATGCTCGGCCAGGCGCTTGAGCAGGGGCGCGCGGGCGGAGCGCGAAGGCGCGGGGGAAGAAGAGGAAGAGGTCGTCATGCGATGTCTCCAGCGTGTCGGTTGGCGGCCTGCGGCGCGGCGGGCCGGGCCCAGGCGGCGATCTCGGCGACCAGATCGGCCAACGGCCGCGTGGCGTCGAGCGTGAGCACGCCGGCCTCGCCCGTGGGCGACTCCAGCGTGGCGAACTGGTTGGCCACCAGCGCAGGCGAGAAGAAATGGCCGGGCCGGGACTTCACCCGCTCCAGCGCCTGGTCGAAATCGAGCGACAGGAAGGCGAAGCCCAGGCGCGGATTGGCGGCGCGCAGCCGGTCGCGGTACTTGCGCCGCAAGGCCGAGCAGGTGAGCACCACGCCGCCCGGTGCAGCCTGCGGCGTCAACAGCGCGGCCAGCCGATCCAGCCAACCGGCGCGGTCGGCATCGTCCAGGGGGATGCCCGCGCTCATCTTGGCGATGCTCTCGGGCGCGTGGTAGGTATCGCCTTCGCACAGCGGCCAGCCCAGCGCGTCCGCGCAGCCCTGGCCCACGCTCGATTTGCCGCAGCCGGAGACGCCCATCACCACGATGGCGGACGGCCGGAACGATGAGATAGCGCTATCCATTCGAATCCAAAAAAAGCTGCGCAGCATAAAACCACGCAGCCGACGAAAGAGGGAGAACAAACTCCCCCCCCCCCCACATGAAGAGCCGGTCGATCAGCCCGGGGGAGTGCACCGCACAAACCCTGCTGGTCGAACCGACTGGATAGCGCTATCTTATTGAACAATGATTTCTCGCCCGCCTAGGACAAACCCTTGACCGACGCCATCCGCCGCTCCCGCCGCTCCAGCGGCCGCCTCACCCTCGAAGACGTCGCCCGCGCCGCCGGCGTGAGTCCGATCACCGTCTCCCGGGCGCTGCGGGGCGAGCGCAGCGTGGATCCGGTGCTGGTCGAGCGCGTGCGCGAGGCAGCCGCCCGCCTGGGCTACGTGCCCGACCCCGCCGCCCGCGCCCTGGCCTCGCAGCGCAGCACGCATGTGGCGGTGCTCATCCCGCTGCTCACCAACACCCTGTTCGTCGATCTGCTGGAGGCCGTGCAGCGCACGCTGCGCGCCCAGGGCTTCCAGACGCTGATCGGCGTGACCCACTACGACCCGCGCGAGGAAGAGCAGTTGCTGCGCGAGCAGCTGATGCACCGCCCCGCCGGGCTCATCGTCACCGGCTTCGAGCGCAGCGAGGAGACCCGCGCCCTGATCCAGGCCAGCCGCGTGCCCTGCGTGCATGTGATGGAGACCAGCCGCGCCCCGGGCGTGCACTGCGTGGGCTTCTCGCAGCAGGACGCCGGCCAGGCGCTGACGGAACACCTGCTGGCGCGCGGCGCCCGCCGCATCGCGTACGCCGCCGCCCAGCTCGACGCCCGTGTGATGCAGCGTGCCGAGGGCTACCGCCGCGCCCTGCAGGCCGCCGGCTGCTACGACCCGGCGCTCGAATTCCTACGGCCCGAGCCCTCCTCCTTCGCCCTGGGCGCACAGATGTTCGGCCGCATCGTGGCCGAGGCGAAGCCCGACGCCATCTTCTTCTGCAACGACGACCTGGCCCAGGGCGCCCTGATGGCCGCGCCGCGGCTGGGTATCTCGGTACCGCGGGACGTGGCCGTGGCCGGCTTCAACGACCTGCCCGGCAGCGATCAGCTGCTGCCCAGCCTGACGAGCGTGCGCACGCCCCGGCGCGAGATCGGACAGGCAGCGGCCGGCATGCTCCTGCAGCTGATGCGCGGGGCGCCGGTCGAACAGAGCTGCATCGAGCTGGCGTGGGAGGTGGTGGGGCGGGAAAGCGCCTGACCACGGCGCGCCGCGCGCGTCGGGCGTCAAGGCCCGTGCCTTGGAGCCAAGTCCGCGCCGCCGGGGAACATTCGACCGTCCCGGCACCTCATCCTTCTCTCTCTTTCAACATCGACGACACCAACACCATGGCCGCCGGCACCCTCTTCACCGTTCTTGCCAACATCCCCTGGGGCCAGGTCGTCGAGAACGCACCCAAGGTCGCGGAGGGCGCGGCGAAGCTGTGGGGCTCCGTCACCCGGCGGCGCCAGAGCGCGGAGCAGGCGGCAGCCACCGAGGCCGAGGCGCCGCCGGCCCGGCCGCTGACCGAGGCGGAGCAGCTTCGCCAGCAGGTCCAGCGCCTGGAAGGCGCCGTCCGGGACATCGAGGCGCAGATGCAGGCCTCTACCGAACTCATCAAGTCCCTGGCCGAGCAGAACACCCAGCTCATCGCCCGCATCGAGATGAACCGCGTGCGGCTGCAGCGGCTGAAGTGGCTCACGGTGGGCCTCGCCGCAGGGCTGGCGGCGACCGTCATCCATCTGATCGCGCGCTGATCGCGGACAGCGGCCCCGGGTTCTGGCGCGCACAAAAAAGCCCGGCATCGCCGGGCTCGGTCGGGCGTGGACAGACGCAGCGTCAGTCGACCAGCTTGACCTCGACGCGACGCGCCCCCGCGTCGTCGCCCTGACCTGCGGCTGCGACGGCCGGCTTCTCCAGCGTGACCTTGTCCTCGGCCACGCCCAGCCCCACCAGCACGTCGCGCACGGTGATGGCGCGCTGCTTGGCCAGCTCTTCGTTCTTGGCCGGGTCGCCCGTGGTGTCGTGGTAGCCCGAGATGACCGCCTTGCGGCCGTTCTGCACGCCCTGCAGCACCAGGGCCAGCGCCTCGGCGGCGCCCGGGGCGATGTCGGCGCTGCCGGTGGCGAAGTAGAACTTCACCACGCCGCCTTCCACGCGCACGCTGGCGCCCTCGGGCACCACGGCCACCACCGTCTCGGTGATGACGGCCACGCCCGTGGCCGGGGCCGCCGGTGCCGTGCTGGCGGTGCCGGCCGCATCGGCACTGGCGCTTCCAGGCATGCCGTAGTGGTAGACCGCGGCGCCGATCGTCGTGGCGACGATCAGGGCGATGAGCACGAACACCAGGCCAAGGGCAAAGCGTTGCTGGGAGTCGTCGTCGGGGGTGGACATGAGGCTGCGTCTCTCGGGATGTTGAAGGGTGGCCATGGAGGATGCCTTGGCAATAATGGGCCGCGTGAAGCCCGTTTCAGAAGCCGAAATTCTAGGTGCCACATCCCTGCCGCCCCTTGTCGGCGCGCATCCTCCGCCCGTGCGCGACCCCGGCCCGTTGCTCGAACGCACGATCGCCGAGTGGGGCGGCCACGACGACCTGTGGCTCTTCGGCTATGGCTCGCTGATCTGGAACCCCGGCTTCGACCACAGCGAGGCCCGGCCCGCCCAGGTGCGCGGCTGGCACCGGGCCCTGAAGATGTGGAGCCGCGTCAACCGCGGCAGCATCGACAAGCCCGGCCTGGTCTTCGGCCTGCTCAGCGGCGGCAGTTGCCGCGGCATGGTGTTCCGCATTCCGCAGACCATCGCCCTGGAGACGCTGGGCCGCCTCTGGCTGCGCGAGATGCCCACCGGCGTCTACGACCCACGCTGGCTGCACTGCCGCACCGCGCAAGGGCCCGTGCGGGCCTTGGCCTTCACGCTGTCACGCAAGTCGCCCAACTTCACCGGCACGCTCAGCGAAGAGCGCTACCGGGAGATCTTCGCCACCGCCGTGGGCCGCTACGGCAGCTCGCTCGACTATGCGCGACAGACGCTCGAAGCCCTGCAGCGCCATGGCATCCGCGACTCTGCGCTGGCCCGTCTGTTGCGTCTGGCGACCCATTCACCGGCAGAAATGGCGACCTCCGCCGACAGCCAGGCACGCGCCGCATCGTTACACCTGAGCCCGTCCGATTCCCCTTCCTCACCCTCCAAAGGAACAATGCCATGACCCTCCGCTCCGCCCTGCCCTCTGCCCGCGTGCTGGCCGCCTGCACCCTCGCCGGCTCCAGCCTGCTGCTCGCCGCCTGCGCCGGCATGGGCATGGGCGCCTCGCGCGCCACGGCCACCCTGGCACCGACCGGCGCCGTGACGCCCAACCCGACCATGGGGCAGGTCACGCTCACCGCCCTGGACCACGGCGTGCGCGTGGCCGGCGAGGTGCGCGGACTGGCACCCGGCTCGGAGCACGGCTTCCACATCCACGAGAAGGGCTCGTGCGCCGACAACGGCAATGCCTCGGGTGGCCACTTCAACCCGGCCGGCGGCACGCACGGCAAGTTCGGCGCGCCCGGCAGCCATGCCGGCGAGCTGCCCAGCCTGGTGGCCGATTCCAACGGCGTGGCCCGCTTCAGCGTGGACATCCACGCCATCTCGCTGACCGACGGTGCCGCCAACAACGTGGTCGGCCGCGCCATCGTCGTCCACAAGGACCGCGACGACTACACGACGCAGCCGGCCGGCAATTCCGGCCCGCGCATCGCCTGCGGCGTGATCACTCGCTGAGGCAGCCTCAGAAGGCGGTGGTGATGGCGTCGACGACGTTGTAGGCCTCGTCCACCACCGGCATCCAGCGCCACTTGTCGAAGGTGGTGCAGGGATGCGAGATGCCGAGACCGACGCGCTCGCCCACCACCGGGGCGAGCGCGTCGTCGCTTTCGTCCCAGCGCAGGTAGGCGTGCTGGTCGTTGAGGGCGGTGATCTTCCAGCTGGCCGGTACGCCCGTGGGTGCCTGCGCACCGCGGACGGCCCGCGCGAAGGGAATGGGCATGGTGATGTCGAAGGAGACATCGCGCCGGCCAGCCGTGAGGATGGCCAGCCGCGGCTCCGGGCACGATTGCACGGCCGCCCAGACCTCCATGGCGGGGCGCAGCCCGTCCTCCGCGCAATCGCAGCCGATGCGCGCATTCACCTGGCCCACCATGCGCGTGTAGAAGCCGTGGTCGTGCGTCACGTAGCAGCCCGAGCGCAGCAGGCCGCGCACCGGCCGCCCGAGTGCCGGGCGAAGGCGGCCAGCCACCAGGTCGAAGACCGCCGAGCCGCCGGCCGAACACAGCACCTCGTCGGTGTCGAACAGGTCCTCGTCGGCGCACAGGCGGGCGACGGCCTGCACGCGGTCCATCAGGGCCGTGGCCAGCGCCGCGTCGGCGGCGGAGTCGCCCGTCGCCCACAGGCCTTCGTAGCACTCGATGCCCACGAGGCGCACGGCCGGGCTGGCACCCAGCGCGCGGGCCAGGGCGATGGCCTCCTCCTGCGTGCGGCAGCCGGTGCGGCCGCCGTCCAGGCCGATCTCCAGCATCACCTCGAAGGGCCGGGCATCGGCCTGCGCCCGTGCCCATGCCTCGATCAGCGCCAGCTGCGCGGTCGAGTCGACGAGGAAAACGACGCGCAGGCCCTCGTCCGCGGCCAGCATCTGCTGGATGCCGGCCAGATCCTCGTCCTGCATCACCTGGTTGGCGATGAGGCAGCGGCGCACGCCGGCCGCCACGCCGATGGCCAGTTGCACGACGTTGGCGAAGGTGATGCCCCAGGCACCGGCATCGATCTGCCGCGCGAACAGCTGCGGCGACATGGTGGTCTTGCCATGCGGCGCCAGGTCGATGCCCTGGCTGCGCACATAGCGCTGCATCCAGGCCAGGTTGTGCGCCAGCGCCTCGCGACGGATCACGGCCAGGGGCAGCGGCAGGTCGCCCGCCAGCACGTTCCAGCCGGCGGCGCCGACGGCGCTGCGGGCGCGCGGCGCCTGGGTGCGGGGATAGCCCTTGAAGGAGGCATCGAGAAGAGGATCGAGCAGTTCGGCAGTCATGATGGAAGAAGAGCCGCGCCCCGGACGCGGCGGCAGGAATGCCGGCGCGGGCCGATGCGGCAGCCCTCCATTCTTGCCGGCCCCGCACGGCGCCGCCTGACCGGCCGCCGGGGCGCAGGGGCGCAGGGGCGCAGGGGCGCAGGGGCATGCGAGACTGCGCGGCCGTGGCGGCGCACTGCCCGCCACGCTTGGCCGTCCGTGGCGCAAAGGAAGGACCCATGAGCTTCGTCGCCCTCGACTGGGGCACCACCTCGCTGCGCGGCGCGCTGATCGCCGAGGACGGCCGTGTGCTGGAAGATCGCAGCGCCCCGCGCGGCATCCTGCACCTGAACGGCGCCAGCTTCGCCGAGGTGTTCGAGGCCTTCACCCTCGACTGGATGGCCGTGCCCGGCCGCCGCTGCCTGATCGCCGGCATGGCCGGCAGCCGCCAGGGCTGGGTGGAGGCGCCCTACTGCGCCTGCCCCTGCGGCGCCGGGGACATCGCGCAACAGGTCGTGCCGGTGGTGCCCGGCCGCATCGACATGGTGCCGGGCCTGGTGGACCACCAGTCCGGCGTGCCGGACGTGATGCGCGGCGAGGAGACGCAGATCCTGGGCGCCATGCGGCTCACCGGCCTGCGCGAGGGCCTCTTCGTGCTGCCGGGCACGCACAACAAGTGGGCCCGGGTGGCCGATGGCCGGGTGACGGGCTTCCGCACCTTCATGACGGGCGAGTTCTATGCGCTGCTGTCGCAGCAGTCGATCCTGGCGCGCACGCTGCAGGCCGACGCGCCCCTGGTGCGGCAGGCCTTCCTCGACGGCGTGGACCGCGCGCGCCGGGCTGACTCGCCAGGCCTGCTGCACCTGGCCTTCGGCATGCGGGCGCTGTCGCTCTTCGACCGCCTGAGCCCTGCGGCGGCGGCCAGCTACCTCTCGGGCCTGCTGATCGGCGACGAACTGCGGGCCCAGCCACTGCAACCCGGCGTGCCGGTGGTGCTGGTGGGCAGCCCGACGCTGACCGAACGCTATGCCCTGGCGCTGGACAGCGTGGGCGTGCCGGCCCGGCTGCTCGACGCCCAGGCCACCTGGGCCGGTGCGCATGCCTTGTGGCGCGCACGGCAGGCCGCTGGCTGACATGCGCCGCGAACGCACCGCCCCACTTCCAATGCGGACCCGTGAACCTCTGCCCGTTCGGACTGAGCCCGTCGAAGCCTGGGCGCAAGCCCTTCGACAGGCTCAGGGCGAACGGGCTGGCTGACTGGCGTCGCGGGCTTTCTTTCCCTTCCGACCTCCATCTCCATGACCGACCTGCTCCCCGCCTTCCAGCGCGCGCTCGCGCAACTGCCGCTCGTCGCCATCCTGCGCGGCCTCACGCCCGCCGAGGCGCCGGCCATCGGCCAGGCCCTGGTCGCATCCGGCTTCGGCCTGCTGGAGGTGCCGCTCAATTCGCCCGAGCCGCTGCAGAGCATCCGTCTGCTGCGCGAACAGTGCCCCGGTGCGCTGGTGGGCGCAGGCACGGTGCTGACGCCGCAGCAGGTGCACGAGGTGCACGCGGCGGGCGGCCAGTTGATCGTGTCGCCCTGCTTCGATGCCGCGGTGGTGCGCGAGAGCGTCGCGCTGGGCATGGTCGCCCTGCCCGGCGTGCTCACGCCCACCGAGGCCTTCGGTGCACTGGCAGCGGGCGCCCATGCGCTCAAGCTCTTTCCGGCGGAGATGGCCTCGCCCGCCGCGGTGAAGGCGCTGAAGGCGGTGCTGCCGCGCGGCACGCCGCTGCTGCCGGTGGGCGGCATCACGCCCGAGGGCATGGCCGCGTGGCATGCCGCGGGGGCGGACGGCTTCGGTATCGGCTCGGCGCTCTATAAGCCGGGCAAGGCGGCGGCGGCGGTGGGCGAGACGGCCCACGCCTTCGTGGCCGCCTGGCGCGCCTGCGCCGCCAAGGCCTGATCAGCCGCCGCGCGAACGCAGGAGCGACTCGGCGCGCGCCAGGTCGTCCAGCGTGTCGATGTCGGTCACCACGCCGGCATCGTCCACCGCCAGTTCGCGCACCGCGCCCCCCGCCCGCAGGGCCTTGAGCACGGGCGCGGCGCCCTGCTCGCCCGCCAGCGCCATCAGGGCCGGCCCGCTGGCCGCGCCGAAGCCGACCGGATGGCCGCGCTCGCCCTGGAACACCGGCTGCGCCGCGCCGCGGTCGTCCAGCGCCTCGGCCACCGCACGCAGCGTGGCCGGCAGCACCAGCGGCAGATCCGCCGGCAGCACCAGCCAGCCCGGCGCATCGGCTGTCGCACGCACGGCGGCGGCAATGGAGTCGCCCATGCCCGGATGGCCCTTGTCCTCCACATGCCAGGGCAGCCCGCTCGCGCGGACGGCATCCAGCGTGCGGTCGATGACGCGGCGGCCGGCCAGCAGCGCCTGCAGCTTGTGCCCCGCGCCGCCCGAAGCGCGGAAGCGTTCGCCCCGGCCGGAGGCCAGCACCAGCACGACGGGCAGGCGTTCGGGATTCATGGTCATGTCAAGACGTGATCGCGGGGTTGCGGCTGCGGCGGCCAGTCGGCGTCGCCGATGGATTCGCGCACCGAGGTCTCGATGCTCCAGCAGATGGCGTCGAGCGCCAGGTCGTTGGGCGCCTCGCCGAAGGGCTCCTCGATCTCCGAGCCCAGCGCCTCCAGCGCGAAGAAGGTGTAGGCGACCAGCACCACGATCACGGGCGTCATGGGCCCGATGGCGTCCACCAGCCCGAAGGGCAGCAGCAGGCAGTACAGGTAGATGGTGCGGTGGATGATGACGCTGTAGGTGAAGGGGATCGGCGTGTTGGCCAGGCGCTCGCAGCCGCCGATGGCGGCGCCGATGCGGTCCAGCGGGCCTTCCAGCGCCGGCACGATGGCGGCCTCGGCGCGGCCCTGGGCGCGCAGGTCGCGCAGCCATTCGCCCGCCATCATCAGCAGCATCGCCGGCCGGTAGCGTGCCGCCATCACGCGCTGGGCCTCGGCGGCCGGCAGCAGGCGCACCAAATCGGCGGCAGGGTCGGTGCCGCGCAACTGGTGGCGCAGCGCATGCACCAGCGCGATGAGGCGCAGCGCCAGCACCCGCGCCTCGCCGCCGCCCTCGGCCAGGGTCAGCGCCTGGCGCACCGCCGCCCGGCAGTCGATGAGCAGCGCGCCCCACAGCATGCGCGCCTCCCACCAGCGGCCATAACTCGTGCTGTTGCGAAAGCCCAGGAAGATCGCCAGCGTCAGCCCGATCAGCGAGAAGGGCACGAAGTTCATCGGCACCTTCCAGCGCAGCACCTGGCCGTGCAGCAGCGTCACGACCACGGCCAGCGCCAGGGTCAGGGTCAGCTGCGGCAGGATCTGCGAAAGGATGGAGCCGCGCCAGACGAAGAGCAGGCGCAGCCAGTGCGGGCGGGGGCGGACGATCATGGGCGGCCGATGTTAGGCCTCGTCAAGGCGCGGCCTTCCACAGCACGGACAATGCCCGCCATGAGCGATCTGAAGACCTCCCTGGCCGACCTGCGCAAGAGCTACGAGCGGGCCGAACTCGACGAGACCCACAGCGCCGCCGACCCGCTGCTGCAGTTCGAGCGCTGGCTCGGCGAAGCCATCGCCGGCCAGGTGCCCGAGCCCAATGCCATGACGCTGGCCACCGTCGGCAGCGACCTGCGGCCCTCCACGCGCATCGTGCTGATCAAGGGCTACGACGCGCGGGGCATCGTCTGGTTCACCAACTACGACAGCCGCAAGGGCCAGGAGCTGGCGGGCAACCCCTTCGCCGCGCTGCAGTTCCACTGGGTCGAGCTGGAGCGCGTCGTGCGCATCGAGGGCCGGGTGGAGAAGGTGAGCGACGCGGAAAGCGACGCGTACTTCGCCAGCCGTCCGCTGGACTCGCGCATCGGCGCCTGGGCCAGCCCGCAGAGCCAGCCCATCGACGGCCGCGGCGTGCTGGTGGCGAATGCGGCGAGGTACAGCGCCAAGTTCCTGCTCAACCCGCCCCGCCCGCCGCATTGGGGCGGCTACCGGCTGGTGCCCGAGCGCTGGGAGTTCTGGCAGGGCCGCCGGAGCCGGCTGCACGACCGGCTCTGCTACCAGCAGGAAGGCCAGGGCTGGGTCAAGACGCGCTTGGCGCCGTAGGGCCGACAGCACCACGCCCGACTCGGGCACGCCGGCTGCGCGCGCCGGTGAGGGCCAGCGCCGCCAGCAGGATGAGCGCCCCGCCGGCCGCGGCACCGGCCGACAGCCGCTCGCCCAGGAAGGCCACGCCCAGCCCCACGGTCACGACCGGCTCCAGCGTGGAGAGCACGGCCGCCTGCGTGGGCCCGACACGGCGCAGGCCGGCCACGAAGGCCGCGATGGCCACCACCGTGCCGAAGAGGGCCAGCGCCAGCATCGCGCCCCAGCCGGTGGCCCCTTGCGGCCAGCGGATGCCCTGCCACATCGCCAGCCCCAGGTAGCAGGCGGCCGCCGTGCCCAGCACCACTGTCGAGGCGGCCAGGCTGTCCGCCGGCGGCTGGGCCCGGCTGCCGAGCAGGATGTAGGCCGAATAGCACAACGCCGAGGCCAGCGCCAGCAGCAGGCCGGTGGCCGTGCCCGCGATGGCGCCGCCCAGCACCAGGCACAGGCCTGCGGAAGCCAGGCCCAGGCACAGCGCCTCGGCCGCCCCGAAGCGGTCCAGTCCCAGCGCCGCCGCGGCCAGCGCCACCAGGATCGGATAGACGTACAGCAGCAGCGCGACCGTGGCCGAGGACGCATGGTGCAGCGCGCTGAAATAGGTCCAGGCCATCAACGCATAGGCCAGCCCCATGAGCATCGCATTGGCCAGGGCGCGCCCGGCCGGAAAGCGCGCGCCACGCGCCCACGCCAGCCCTCCCAGCAACACCGCCGCCAGCGCGAAGCGCAGCATCAGCAGGCTGTGGGTGTCCATGCCCTGGGCATAGAGCACCTTGGCGAAGAGGGCCATGGCACCGAAGCCCAGGGCGGAAAGAAGAACGAGCAGTGCGCCCATGACGGTCCTGAAGTGTGGAAGGGTGCGGCGCTGCCGCACCTTGGAACGGCCGACGGCGGATGACTCAGCCAGAATGAGCCTTTGCCCCCGCGTTGCCACTGTAGGGCGGCCCGGAGGTTCACGGCAAACCAAAGCATTGGCGGCTGAGCCGCAACCGGATTGAGGCTATGACCCGCATGCTTCCTCCCCTTCCTGCCGTACGCGCCTTCGAGGCGGCGGCGCGCCACGGCAGCTTCGTGCGTGCCGGCGACGAGCTCTGCGTCTCGCCCGGTGCCGTCGGCCACCAGGTGCGCCTGCTGGAGGACTGGCTCGGACGCCCGCTCTTCGTGCGCCGGCCGCGGGCCGTCGAGCTGAACGAGGCCGGACGCCGCTACCTGCAGGGCGTCGGTGCCGTGCTGGACGAGTTGGAGCGCGCCTCCGCCGCCCTGCGCCACGCGGCGGACGACCACGCGCTGACCGTCACCGCCCTGCCCTCCTTCGTCACGCGCTGGCTCATGCCGCGGCTGGGCGGCTTCCGGGCGCAGCATCCGCAGGTGGACCTGCGGGTGCTGGCGTCCATCCCGCCGGTGGACTTCGCCCGCGACCAGGTCGACCTGGCGTTGCGGCTGGGCCGCGGGCCCTATCCCGGGCTGGTGGCCGAGCCGCTGCTGCCCGAGACCTACATCGCCGTCGGCCATCCATCGCTGGCAGCCTCCCTGGCCGCGCCGGGGGATGTACTTGCCGCCACGCTGCTGCACGACGACCCCGAGCCCCGCATCCCCGAGCAGGTGGACTGGCCGCGCTGGTGCGTCGCCCAGCAGTTGCGTGTTCCGGCGCGGCGTCTGCGCCAGGGGCTGCGCTTCTCCCATACCTACCTGACGCTGGAAGCCGCCGCGGCCGGCGAAGGCGCCGCGCTGGCCTCGGACGTGCTGGCCGCCGACGCCCTGGCCCAGGGCCGGCTGGCGCTGCTGCCGGGCCAGCCCGTGCCCGGCCCCTATGCCTACCACCTGGTGCACCCGCAGGATGTGCTGGACCGGCCCGCAGCGCGCGCCTTCTGCGACTGGTTGCGGCAGGAGGCTGCGCAGTTCCGCGAGGCGGCGGCGGCGCTGACGGCGTGAATCAGGGCAGGCGCAGATGAAAGCCCGCGCCTCGCCCTTCCAGCCCCGGGCCCAGGCGCACCTCGCCGCCCAGCCGCGCGGCTGCCTGCCGCACGATGGCCAGCCCCAGCCCGGCACCGCGGGTGAGCGGATCCGCACCACGGTGGAAGCGCTCGAACACCTGCGCGGCCGCCTCGGGCGCGATGCCCGGCCCATCGTCCTCCACCGACAGGCACAGCGGATGCGCCGAGCCGGCCAGCGAGACAACGATGCGCGTGCCCGGCGGCGTGTGGCCGATGGCGTTGGCCAGCAGGTTCTGCACGATGGACAGCAAGGCCCCGGGCTCGACGGCAACCGTCAGCCGGTCGGGTGCGGCGAGGCTGAGGTCCATGTCGCGCGCCATGGCCGCAGGCGCCATGTCCGCCATCACCTGGCGCAACCACTGCGCCACGTCGATCACCGGTGGCGCGGCCGAGGGCGCATCGTCCAGCCGCGCCAGATCCAGCAGTTGTTGCGTCAGGTGCGAGGCGCGGGCAATGGCCGACTCCAGCTGCTGTTGCGCCTCGCGCCGCTGGCCGACATCGGCGGCGCCGACCAGCGCATGGGCCTGCGTCGCGATCACGGCCATGGGCGTGCGCAGCTCGTGGGCCGCGTCCTGGACGAAGGCCCGCTCACGGTCGATGCGGGCCTTGAGCTGGGCCAGCAACCCGTCCAGCGCTTGGGCCAAGGGCTGCAACTCGGCGTGCCGCGCCTGGAAACCCAGCGGCGCCAGGTCGGCCGGCGATCGGCGCTTCAAGCGTTCCGTGAGTTGGCGCAACGGCCGCAGGCCCAGCGCCACGGCCAGCCAGGCGGGCACCAGCACCAGCGGAAGCGCGATCAGCAGATAGGGCAGCACGGCCCGCGTGTTGTTCGGCACGACGAGTGCCAGCGTGCGCTCCGGCTCGGCGGCATAGACACGCCAGCGGCCGGCATCGGCACGGTAGATCCAGTAGGGCACGCCATCCATGTCCATCGTGCGCACGCGACCGGGCGGCACGGCGAGCGCCCGGTCGCGCAGCAAAGGCGCGCTGAACAGCAGCCGCCCTTGCCCGTCCTCCAGCCGGAAGACCAGCGTGCCGGTCGGATTCCCGCCCAGACGCAGCCGGCCGTAGATGGTCTGCATGGCCCGCACCGTCGCCACCGCCTGGGCCTCGTCGTCGATGGCGGCCAGCGCCTCGCCCAGGCCGCCGCCCAGGCGGCTCAGCGGCTGGCTCACCGCGATCGATTGCCGGAAGCTCAGCCACATGTAGGCCTGCAGCACCGCGAGCACCAGCACGAAGGACAGCAGCACCACGAGGAAGAGGCGCCGCGACAGCGACCGTCGCCAGATCGTCATGGCGTGACAAGCAGGTAGCCCACGCCGCGCACGGTGCGGATGCGGTCGGCGCCGATCTTGCGGCGCAGGTTGGAGACATGGACCTCGACGGTGGCGAAGTCCAGCGCCTCGCCCAGCGGCTCCATGCGCTGGGCCAGCAGGCCCTTGGGCAGCACGGTACCGGGCTCGCGCGCCAGCTCGAGCAGCAGGCGGAACTCCCGCGGCGACAGCTCCAGCGCTTGGCCGTCCAGCCGGGCCGCATGGCCGCGCGGCTCCAGCGTCAGGCCGCCACCCAGCGTCCAGTGCTCGCTGGCCTGCCGGGCCGAGCGGCGCAGCACGGCGCGGATGCGCGAGATCAGCTCAGCCGTGGCGAAGGGCTTGACCACGAAGTCGTCGGCTCCGGCGTCGAGGCCGGCGGTGCGGTCCTCCACCGCCGAGCGCGCGGTGATGACGATCACCGGCAGCTGCTGCCCGCTGCGCCGCCAGCGCATGAGCAGCGACTGGCCGTCGCCGTCGGGCAGGCTCAGGTCCAGCAGCACGCAGGCGAACTGGGCCGCGTCCAGCACCGCGGGCGCATCGGCGGCGCGGCGCAGCCATTCGCTGCTCAGGCCCTCGACCTTGAGCGCCGCCTGCAGGGCGCGGCCGAGGTCCAGGTCGTCTTCGATCAACAGGAGGTGCACGGCAGGGATTGTGGCGGGCGCTTTCTTTGGCGAAGCCAAAGGTGCGGCCGCCACAATGCCGCGGCCAGAGGGATCTCAGGAGGAGTGTTCGATGACGTCTCGTACCCTGCGCCGCCTTGTGGCGCTCGCCGCACTGGGCCTGCTGCTGACCGTGGCGGGCTGCGCCACCGCACCCAGCCACCCGGCCGTCCAGGCCGCCGCCCGCGAGGGCCGGCTGCCGCCGCTGGTGCCGATGCGGCGCTTCGTGGCCGACCTCGACTTTGCGGACGGCCACATCGTCTCGCCGGACGGACGGCGGCTGCTATGGCGCCAAGTCGTGGGCACCGACATCGGCCTGGCCGTGCGTCCGGCTCTGCCCGAAGACGGCGCTGGCGCGCCGCGGCGCATCGCGACCGGCACACTCGCGCGCCCGGGTGCCTCCGGTGCCACCTATGCCTGGCTGCCCGACAGCCGCCATATCGCCTACCAGAAGGACTTCCGCGGCGACGAGAACACGCAGTTCTTCGTGGTGGACGCCGACAACCCCGAGGCCTCGCCCTGGCCCGTGACGCCCTGGCCGGGCGTGCGCTCCACCTTCGTGGCACGCGGGGCACCCGGCACTGCGCGCTTCTTCTTTGCGAGCAACCGGCGAGAGCGCAGCAGCATGGACCTGTACGAGGCGGATGCCGTCACGCGCACCATTCGGGAAGTGGCCCGTAGCGAGGCGGACGGCCGCGTGATCGGCTGGCTGATCGGCACCGACCACCAGCTTGCCGCGCGCTGGCGCCAGCTCGGCCCCGCGGACGGCGCGGACGTGGCGGTCGAGCTGCGCCAGCCCGACGGCGGCTGGCGCCGGCTGCGCACGGTGCCGGCCTTCTCCTTCTTCTCGATCCACCGCATCGACCCCGCCGCCGGCAGGCTCTGGGCCATGACCAACATGGGCCGCGACAAGGTGGCGCTGGTCGAGGTCGACCTGGCCACCGACCGCGAGACCGTGCTTGCCGAGCATGCCGAGGTCGACCTCGACGGTGCGTGGTTCCCGCCAGCGGCGGGCGGGCCGTATGCCGTCTCCCTCCTGCCCGGCCTGCCGCAAATGAACTACCTGGACGCTGGCATCGGCGCCGAAGTGGCCCGCGCCGCCGACGAGGCCCTGGCCCGGGACTGGATCGATGCGCCGCCCGTGATCACCCGGCCCACCAGCACGGCCCAGGACAACGAGCGCATGGTGCTGCGCGCCACCACGCAGACCGAGGCGGTGGAGATGCTGCTCGACCGCGCGACCGGCCGCCTCGAGCGGCTGACGCCGCCGCGCCGGCCCGAGCCCGGCCTGTTCTCGCCCATGACGCCGTTTGCCTTCACCGCCTCCGATGGCCTCAGGATCCATGGCTACGTCACGCGCCCGAGTGGCGTGCAGGGGCCGGCGCCGACCGTCGTCGCGATCCACGGCGGCCCGTGGGTCCGCGACACCTGGCAGCTGGCCGGCTACACCTTCGCCCAGATGCTGGCCAATCGCGGCTATGCGGTGGTCCAGGTCAACTACCGCGGCTCGGCCGGCTACGGCAAGGCGTTCATCGAGGCGGGCAACGGCGAATACAACGGCCGGATGCAGCAGGACATCGCCGAGGGCACGCAATGGGCCATCGACCAGGGCATCGCGGACCCGAAGCGGCTGGCCGTGCTGGGCGCCAGCTTCGGTGGCTTCTCGGTGCTGGCCCAGCTGATCCAGAAGCGGCAGGACTGGCGCTGCGGCGTCGACATGGTCGGTGTGGCCAACTGGCCGCGGGTGATCGAGAACTGGCCGCCCTTCTGGCGCAACCGCCACTACTTCGCGCGCACCTTCGGCGACGTCAACGACCCGACGCAGCGCGCACGCATGCTGGCCAACTCGCCCATCAGCCGGATCGACCGCATCGACGTGCCGCTGCTGGTGGTGCACGGCGACAACGACGTGCGCGTGCTGCGGCAGGATTCCGACGAGGTGGTCGCCGCGCTGCGGGCGCTGGGCCGGCCGGTGACGCACCGGCGCTTCGCCAACGAGGGCCATCAGGTGCGCCACTGGCGCAACCGCCTGGCCATGTGGCGTGCCACCGAGGACATGCTGGCCGGCTGCCTGGGCGGGCGCAGCGCAGGCCTCGACCTGTTCGAGCTGATGCCGCGATGAGTCCGCGGCTCGCACAATGGCTTCCATGGATCTGATGAACCGCTACCTGCCGCGCCATCACTTCGCACAGACGCACAGCCTTCACGTTCCCGCGGCACCGGCCCATGTGTTGGCCGTCGTGGGTCGCGCCGACGTGGTCGACGACCCGGTGGCACGCCGCCTGATCGCACTGCGGGAATGGCCGAACCGGCTGGCCGGCCGGCTCGGCTTCGCCGCCGCGCTCCAGGGCCGGCCGGCCTTCGGCCTAGCCAACTTCACCGACCTGGGCCAGGACGGCGACCGCGAGAGGGCTTTCGGCCTCGCAGGTCGCTTCTGGCAATCCGACTATGGCCTCATCGACGTGCCTGATGCGCCGTCCTTCCTTGCCCTGGAAGCATCCGGCATCGCCAAGCTGGTGATGAACTTCTGCGCCGGGCCCGAGGGACGGGGTACGCGGCTGACGACCTGTACCCGTGTCTGGTGCTGCGACGAGGCCGCCCGACGCCGCTTTCTGCCCTACTGGTTGCTGATCCGGCCGGCGAGCGGGCTGATCCGGCAGCGCCTTCTGCGTCGTGCACGCGACGCAGTCCTGCGCGAAGCCACCTGACCCCGCCAGGGCGCCGCGGCCAGGCCGCGTGCGCCGACAAGCCGGAGCCTCAGTGCCGCGCCGCCGCCGGAGCGCCGTGGATCACGTAGCCCGTCACCTTCCACGCCCCATCGGGCTCCAGGCGGTAGGACACCAGCTCTTCGATGGCCGTGCCGGCCGAGTCCCTGGAGGTGAGCACCACGCTCAGGTAGCGCCCGCTCGGCGCGCCGGAGGACTTGTTCATGTCGATGACGGCCATGTTGACGAACTGCCGCGGGCCGATCTTGCGGTAGACCGCACGGCGGGCCTTGATGTCCCGCACGAAGCGATCCCGGGCGATCTGCTTCTTGATCGCGGGTGAGGCGTTGTCCCAGATGACCTCGACGCGGCCGGTGTCCACCAGCTGCGCGATGCGCAGGGAGCGCGCGACGATGGCCGCGCGGTCGACCTTCGGCTGCGGCGCCTGGGCCATCGCGGCCCCGGGCGCCAGGCACAACATCAGCAGGGCCAGCAGTCCGTACAGCAGGGTTTGCCAGGCGGCCGTCGGAAAAGAAGGATGGGGTCGGTCGCGCAGAACCATCGGCGTCGGCATCCCGCTCACTCGAAGGCCCCGGACAGGCCCACGCGGATGCCCACGCTGCCCTGCGTGTCGGCCGACACGCCGCCATTGACGCTCCAGCGGCCGTCGCCCGAGGTGCTGCGCAGCGACATGCCGAAGGCCGACTGCCCGCCGTAGTAGCCCATGCCGGCGCCATAGGTGACCTTGCCGGCCAGGTACGGCGCAGTCTCCATCGACATGGCCGCGGCGGTGCCCGCCGATGCCTTGCGGGCCACCTGGTCGATGTTCTGCTTCAGCGACCCGGCGACGGCGTCGGTGTACGCATTGGCGCTGGCCACGCCGGCCTGCAGCTGGTTGAGGTTGACGGCGTCCGTCCCCTTGACGCCCGGCGCCACGTTGGAGATGACGGTGCCCTGCGGCGCCTGCCCGTTGCCGAGCACCACCGACGAATAGTCGGTGCTGCCGTCGGCGCGGGTGGCGTAGGCGACGCTGGACTGCTGAACCGAGCGCAGCTGGCGAACGTTGACGGCATCGGTGTCGGCGGTGCCGCCGGCCACGTTGGTGATCTGCCGTTCGGCGCCCGCGCTGCCCACCGACACCGCGCCCGCCGTCGAGGCGACGCGCACGCCGCTGAAGGCCTCGCTCGCGCCGTTCATGCCGGCGCGGTCGGCCACTGCGCCCGCGCCCAGGGCCACGCCGCCGGTCGCGCTGGCCACCGCCGCGCCGCCGATGGCCACCGACTGGCCAGCCCCCGAGGTGGCGCCGGCGCCCAGGGCCACGCTGCTCGCGCCAGCCGACGCGGCATTCACGCCGATGGCGGTGGAAAGCAGGCCCGTCGCGCCGTCGTTGTTGTAGTTGCCACCGGGCGTGCCGCCATCGTTCACGCCCACGTAGTGCGTGCGGCTGGCCTCGGTCGCGGCGAGCCGGGCCACCAGGGCGCCGATCGCATCGTTGGTGGCATAGAGCTGGCTGCCGTTGACGGCATCGGTGCTGTCGGCACTCAGGCGACCGGCCGCGACGTTCTGGATCTGTCGCTCGGCGCCGACCTGGCCCACGCTGACGACACCGGCCGCGGTGCCGCCCGCAAAGCTGTACTGCGTGCCATCGAGCACGGTCCCGGCCGTGGAGGTGGCGGCCCGGGTGGTGCTGCCATTGCCCAGCGCGACGCTGTTGGCCTCGGTCGCCTTGGCGCCGGCACCGAGGGCCGTCGACTGGTCGCCGGAGGCCTGCGCGCCGCTGCCCGCGGCCAGCGCGTCGGCGCCGGTGGCCGTGGGCGCCGCATATTGCGTGGCCGAGCCGCTGACCCAGCGCTCGGTGTTCACCCCCTGCACCGCGGCCTGCAGCTGGCCGAGGTTGACGGCATCGGAGGCCTTGACGCCGTTGCCCACGTTGGCGATGGCCGCGCCACCGGCATCGATGCCGCTGGCGGTCACGCTCGGCCCGCCCACGATCACCAGGCCCTGCGGCCCGAGGTTGACCGCGCTGCCCATCTGCAGGCCGGTGGCGCTCAGCACGTTGGTGCCCACCGTCACGCTGTCGAAGTTCACGTCCCGGGCGGTGGAGACGCGCAGGCCGTTGGCCGTGCGCTCGACAGAGATGTTGGAGCCCTGGCTCACGTCCACCGTGTCACCGGCGGAGACCTTGCGGTCGTCGGCCGAATTGACGCTCAGCCGCCAGCCGGCGTCGGTGCTGGCCTTGACCGAGTCGATGGCCTGCTGCGCCGCATAGAGCTGGCTGCCGTTGACCGCGTCGGTGCTGGCGGCGCTGACGCTGCCCGGTGCCAGGTGGATCAGCTGGCGCTCGGCGCCCGCAGCGCCGATGCTCGCCACCCCGCTCGCGGTGCCGGCATAGGCATAGTTGACGCCGCCCACCGTGCCGCCGGCGACCTGGGCGGCGGCACGGTCCTGGCTGTTGCGCCCCAGCACCACGCTGCCGGCCTGAGTGGCCATGGCATTGCTGCCGATGGCCACGGCATAGGCCCCGGTGGCCTGCGCGCGATTGCCCGCGGCGATGGCGCCGTCGGCACCGGCATTGCTGTCGCTGCCCAGCGCGATGGCGCCGGCATTGCCCATCGCGGCGGCCCGGGTGCCGATGGCCAGGCCGGCCGCGCCCCCCACGTTGGCCGACTGCCCCAGGGCGATGCCACTGGCCGCATTGGCCTGCGCCATGGAGCCCAGAGCCACGGACCCATCCGCCGTGGCGCGCGAACTCTCGCCCGCGGCCAGGCTGCGCGCGCCGGCAGCGACCGACTGGTCACCCAGGGCCGACGCGCGCGCACCGGAGGCATTGGCATAGCCACCCACCGCCACCGTGCCGGCAGCAGCAAAGCTGTTGGAGCCCACGGCCACGGCCGAGGCGGAGGCGCCGCCGCCGTTGGCACGGGCGTTCTCGCCGAAGGCCAGGTCGCCCCGGCCATTGGGACCCGTGCTGGCGCCGGCCCCCACCGCCACCGAGGCCTCGCCCGCCGAGGTGGCCTGGGCACCGACGGCCACCGCGTTCAGCGGCACCGCCTGCGCCTGCGCGCCGATGGCGACGCTGCCGATCGCCGTGGCGACGGGGCCGTCGGCGCAGGCACCCGCCGACGTCGTCAGATTCACTGAAATTCCGGTGCTCGAACCGGAATTCTGGGCGCCCTGGCAATTGGCCGCGGTTGCCGCCGTAGCGCTGGCCGAGAAAAGAAAATAAAGGGCCGAAGCACCGGCGATCCGATGAAAAACCGGTCGACGCCACAAATGAAATGGAAGGGGCGCGGACAGGGGGTGTGTGACGCCTGCAAGCGGTTCCTGCGTTGTCATTTCAATGTGTCTCCGCAAAAGACTGCCTTTGCAAAATGGCCAGGACTCGCCTCATGCTAGCGAGCGCCCGGCTGGAGACGAACGTCCAGATGCCCCGTTTTTGTTAACTAACTTACACATGCGGAGCATCGTCCGCGATCATTGCAAGTGTTGCAGGGGCCCGGGGCGGGCGAATTGGACGGATCCCGATCAATTCACCCGGACAGACCCGCGCGCTTAAATCGCAATACGCGCCCGATTCAACCCCAACCAAATGGAGGATTGATTCCGAGCGCCGCGGGCGCTATTGCAGTCATTGCCGCCGCGGGCTCTGCCGTGGCTGAAAGAACGTGAACCCCCCGGGGCGCCCTGAGGAAATCCCGCAGCCTCAAGCGGAGGCGGCGCAATCCTCGACCTTGAATTCCACGCGCCGGTCCAGCGCGTCGCTGGCATCGTCGGCACCGGTGCCGACGATGTTCTCGCGGAAGCCCATGCCGGCCTCCTTGAGGCGCTTGGCAAGGCTGGGTGCCTCGGCGGCCAGGCGCATGCGCACCACGGTCGCGCGCTGCAGCGACAGCCGCTCGTTGACCGATTCCGAGCCGGTACGGCTGGTGTGGCCCGTCACGAGCAGGCAGTTGTTGCTCATCTGCGCCGCCTGGCGGGCGATCTGGCGCAGCCACATCGGATAGACGCCGCTGATGCGCGAATCGCTCAGGAACTCCGTGGAGCCGGGCCGGAAGAGGAACTTCACGCTCAGCTTGCTGGCCTCCAGGCCCAGCTTGGCCAACTGGCCGAAGCTGCGCTCGGCGTCCGCAGTGCGGCCCAGCTGCATCTGCGTGAGGTACAGGCCGTTGTAGACACGCAGTTGCTGGCCGTCGGGCCGCTGGGCGGCGGCCTCGTAGCGCGTCAGCGCCTCCTGCCAGCGGCCGGCCGCGTAGGCGTCGATGGCCTCCTGCAGCACGGCGGTGGTGGGCAGGCGCTGCAGGTACAGCGCATCCGCCTGCTGGCCGGCCGGCGTCTGGCTGGTGCGGATGTAGCCGTCGACGGCACGGTCGCGGGTGCTGACGGGGCTGTCGCGGTAGAAGGCGGTGGGCCGGGTGTCCAGCTTCTCGTCGGCGATGCGCGCCACGGTCTGCGCGACCACGGTGCCGCTCTTGAGCTCGGTCAGCGCGAGGGCCAGCTGCCAGCGGCCGGCCGAGGCATCGGCCTGGCGGGTCAGCGTGCCGCTGAGCACGTACTGCGCCTGCTCCACGGCTTGGCTGTCGACCTGGTTGACGGTGAACTGGCTGAAGCGCTCCTGCATGCGCTGCACGATGCGCTGCTGGGCGGCCTGCGTCACTTCGGTCTGCTGGCCGGTGGTGCCGTCGAGCAACGGGTCGATGACGATGCGGCTCTTCTGCAGCCGCGATTCGACGCGGGCCAGGAAGGCCGGCATCTTCTGCGTCTGCACCATCAGGTCGTCCACCGCCTGCTGCACGGCGCGGTCGAAGGGCATGACCTCGGTGGAAGGCGCGGCCTTGTTGGCACACGCGGCGAGCAGCGTGCCCGCAGCCGCGATCAGCAGCAGCGCCCACAGGCGCATCCAGGCACGGAGAACAACAGCGGCAACGGCAGACGGATTCAACATTCGCTCCTCAGGTAGGCCATGTCCTGCGCCGACAGCGGTTCTCCCACCGCGGCGCGCATGTTGATGTCGATGCACCGGCGCGAGGCCGGCGGGCGTGGTGGCGGCGGGGGCGCCGCCGCTTCGGTGGACACGGGCGCGGTGGCCGGCGCGGGCCGGCTGCGCGCGGCCGGACGGGGCGCGGGCGGCGCGGCCTCGGCAGGGGCAGGCGTCGGCGCCGTCCGCGGCAGGGCCAGGCAGGGCGTCGGGCACGGCGGCGGCGCATCGGCCGCGACCACGGGCACGGCAGGTGCCAGCCATCCGCCCACGCCCAGCATCCACGCCCCTGCGAGCGCCGTCCCGCGCATTCGCGCTCAACCCACGCGCACGCAGACGCCGGACGGCGCGGCAGGGCCCGCTGTCCGGCCGTCCAGGCGAGCCGTGTGGAACATCATCCCGAAGAATGTAGAGGAACTATGTCACGGCGAACGCTTGCCGAATGGCCGGTCCGCCGAATGGCATAGGCGCGGGGCCGGGTGGTGGACCGCCCTGCCCCGCGCCTCGGCGGCCGATCAGAAATCGACGCGCAGGCCCACCTTCACGCTGCGGCCGGGCAGCGGCGCGCGGGGGTAGACGGTGGTGGTCAGGATCGAGGTGGCGCTGTAGGCCAGTTCGTTGCCCAGGTTGTCCACTCGTGCGTACCACAGCAGGCTGGCGCGCTGCACCTTCATGCGGTAGCCGAGGGAAGCGTTCCACAAGGTGTAGCTGTCCGTGGCGCGGTCGGTGGCCGGCACGCGCTTCTGCGCGGCATAGTGGTCGAAGCCGACGCGCGCGCTCCAGGGCCCGCTGGTCCAGGCCAGCGTGGCGCCGACGCGCACCGGGGCGATGCGCGGCAGCGGCTCGCCGGTGTCGGTGTTGGTGGCACGCACGGCATCGGCGCGCCATTCCAGGTCGAGGTTGCCACCGGCCTGCGGACGCAGGCCATCGTTGCCCAGCAGGCGCAGGCTGCCGCTGGCCTCGATGCCGGTGAATCGCGCCCGCACGCCGCGGTAGACGTATTCGGCCAGCAGTTCCTCGTCGAGCGCTGCGGCCAAAGCCTCTTCCGAGCCGCCAGCGAAGGACTCGCCCTCGTCGTTGCGCAGGTTGCCGGTGGCCGTCAGGCCGATGTAGTTGCGGAACTTCGACCAGTAGGCGTTGACGCGCGCGTTGTGGGGCCCGGACTTCCACTGCGCGCCGATGTCGGCGCCCAGCGAGCGCTCCTTCTGCAGATTGGTATCGCCCACCTCCCAGGCTGCGGTGGCCACGTGGGGGCCGTTGGCGAACAGCTCATAGTCCTTGGGCGCGCGCTCGGTGTAGGCCAGGTTGCCCGTGATCTGCCACTGCGGCGCCACGTTGTAGAGCAGGCCGAAGGAGGCGCTGTGTGGGTTGAAGCTGCGCTCGCCCAGCGCGAAGCGGGTGATGGAGAGGTCGTCCGGATAGCCCTGCGACGACACCTTCACCCGCTCGGTGCGCGCACCGAAGCTGAGCTTGCCCCAGGACAGCGGCAGTTCCTCGTACAGGAAGAGCGCATCGCTGCGCGTGCGGCTGTGCGGCGCGAAGGCCTCATCGCCGTCGGCGGCGAAGCGCGTGCGCTCGCTCTGCAGGCCGATCAGGCCCTCGAAGCCCGCGATGGGACGGTGGCGCGCCTCGATGCGCAGGTCGTTGCCCTTGTTCTTGAAGGTGGTGCCCGGTGAGCCGCCTTCGTACTCGGTGTGCCTGTAGTCGGTGTGGCTGGCCTTGGCATGGATGCTGGTGAAGAAACCGCCGGGGCGCC
The DNA here is from genome assembly GCF_040544975.1 of Pseudacidovorax sp. 1753. Taxonomy (NCBI): domain Bacteria; kingdom Pseudomonadati; phylum Pseudomonadota; class Betaproteobacteria; order Burkholderiales; family Comamonadaceae; genus Pseudacidovorax; species Pseudacidovorax sp. 1753. The sequence goes on from NZ_JBEPKY010000002.1 coordinate 372,335, forward strand.
ATTCGCCCTCGATGGCCTGGCGTTGCTGGCGCATGCCGATGGTGACGTCGTCCTCGGCCACGGTGCCGTAGTTGCTGCGGTAGTCGCTGACCGAGGCGCCGATCCAGCCGGCACCGCCGAAGAACAGCGTGCCGCCGACGGCACCGCCACGGCTCTCGGAGGCCGAATTGCAGATGCGCTTCTGCAGCACGTTGACGCCGCCCTTGCCGCACTCCAGCCAGGTGGGTGCATTCACGTCGTCGGCATGGCGGCGGAAGGCATCGACATGCAGCGCGAAGCGGTCGTTGCCGCCTTCGAGCACCACGGCGCCGCTGCCCTCCTTGCTGCCGCTGGCGTAGCTGGCATCGGCGCGGCCGCCGAAACCGTTGATCGGCTCCGTGGGGATGCGGTTGTCGATCACGTTGACCACGCCGCCCACGGCGCTGCCGCCATAGAGCAGTGCGCCGGGGCCGCGCAGCACTTCGATGCGGTCGGTGACGAGGGCGTCGGTGGGCACCGCATGGTCGTAGCTCAGCGCCGAGGCATCGAGCGAGGCCCCGCCGTTGGAGAGGATGCGGATGCGGTCGCCGTCCTGCCCGCGGATCGTCGGCCGGCTGGCGTTGGGCCCGAAGTAGGTGCTGGAGACGCCCGGCAGGCCCTGCAGCGTCTCGCCCAGTGTGGACTGCGAGCGGTACAGCAGCGCGCTGCCCGACAGTGCCTCGACCGGCGCGATGGATTCGGCGGCGCCGAGCGGATTGCCCGTGACGGTGATGGTGTTCAGGGTGGCACCTTCGGTCGCGGACTGGGCATGGGCCAGCGTGGACAGGGCGAAGAGGACGGCCGCGCCGATGGCGTGACGATGAAATTGGGGAGTCATGAGGAAGCTCGTTGAATTCGAAAAGACGTGCCGCCACGGCCCGCACAGGGCGGTCGCGGCAGCGTCGAGGAAGCACGGGAATTCAGCGAGCGCCGGGCGGACCGCGCGCATCGAAGTGCACGGTCCATCGGTAGATGGCGCGGACCTGGAGGCAGGCGAAGGTGGCCGCGGGCAGCGCCACCGGCAGCAGCACCAGCGGCACGCCCGGCAGGCCGGCGCCGTGCGAGAGCACGTCGTACAGCCGGCATTCGGCATCGGTCTTGTCCGCAAACAGCGCATGCAGCCAGGGATGGCGCGGCGCCTGGAGGGTGGCGCCGTCAGTCGGTACAGCGGGCGCGACGGATGCTGCGGATGTCGTGGCAGTCGTTCGCCAGGCGACATGCGGATGCTTGCCCGGCGCATGCAGGGTGCCGTGCACCAGGCCGAGCGTCGTCATCACCCACACTGCGACGAGCAGTGCGAGCGCGACGATGCGTGATGGCCCGGAGCGATTCATCCGCAGAAGCTCCTTCAGATCAGCTTTCCATGGCGCTGCGTGGCACCCGCGCCGCCTGACATCGGCGCGGCGGCAAGGATCGAACGGCCGCGGAGCAGGCCATGCCAGGGCACCCGAGGAACTGGCTTCGCCAGGCCTCGGGGTGCGCCCCCCTCCAAGCCGAAGGCGCCAGGGAGGGGGGAGCCGCGAAGCGGCATGGGGGGTGCTTTTTCACCTTAGAAATGCGTGGTCATGCTCACGTACAGGCTGCGGCGGGTGCCGTACTGCGGCGCGCCCACGCCGACGCCCGTGCCGTCGCGCAGCAGGTACTTCTCGTCGAACAGGTTCAGCACCGCGATGCGGCCCACCACGTCGCCGCCGTCGCCGTACTTCCAGGTGTGGGAGTAGGCGGCATTGACCACGGTGTAGTGCGGCAGCGCGGCGCTGTTGGGCGCGCCGCCGTCGGGCGTGCGCCGCAGGCCGCTGCCGTAGATCACGTCGCCGCTGACCTGGTCGTCGCCGAAGCGGTAGCTGGCGCCGGCCGAGGCCGTGTAGGTCTGGTCATGGTCCAGGTACACGTAGTGGTTGGCGATGTAGCTCAGCTCGTCCGCGCCGAAGAGCGACTGGCTGGACACGATGTTCTTGCCCATCGCCTTCTGGTGGGCCAGGTTGGCGTAGGCGGCCCAGTGGTCGTCGCTGTAGCGCGCCGACAGTTCCAGCCCGCGCGCGAAGCCCTGCGCATAGTTGAAGGGCGACAGGATCAACGCCTGGCCGAACTGGCCTTCGTCGAGCAGGTTGTCGATGTGCTTGTAGTACGCATCGGCCGACAGCGACAGGTGATCGCCCACCTTCTGGTCCACGCCGATGTCGAAGTAGCGCGAGCGCTCGGCCTTCACCGCGTCGGAGTTGGCCACCTCGGGCTGGTTGGTGGTTCCGGTGTAGAGGTTGATGCTCTGCTGAGAGGCCAGCTCCTGCGGCGGCGGGGTGAAGTAGCGCGCGAAGCCGGCATGCAGCGCGGTGCTGTCCGTGGCTGCATAGGCCAGGTTCAGCCGCGGGCTCCACTGGTGCTCCTTGGTGTACGCGTTCACGCTGTCGTAGCGCAGGCCGTAGTTGAAGGTGAGCTTCGGGTCGATGCGCCACTCGTCCTGCAGGTACAGGCTGGCCAGCTCGCCCGTCTTGCCCGAGTTGTCGTTGATGAGCACCGGCATGTCGCCCACCTGCGCGCCCGAATCGTCAACGGGGAACACGTTCACCGCATTGAGGCTGCGCGTGCTGGCCCGCGTGTACAGCCCGCCGAAGCGCAGCGTGTGGGCGTCGCCCAGCTTGTACGAGGCATCGGCCTGCAGGCCGTTGGACGAGTTGGTGCGCTCGGTGTCCGAGGCGACGCCGTTGTAGATCAAGTCGCCCACCGGGTCGGGACGGTAGTGGAGGCTCGAATACTGGTGGAAGGCCGAAAGCTGGAAGTCCAGCGCGCCCAGCGACTTCTGGTACGACAGCGCAACGAAGCGCGTGCTCTCGTTCTGGCGCTCGCGCACCTGCGACGAAGGCAGGCCGTTGTAGCCCGAGCCCAGGTCGCTGAAGCCGGCCAGCGAGAAGGCCGGCGTCTGGTTCGGATTGGTCGGGATCTGGAACTTGCCGTCGTAGGTGCCGAACATCAGGCCCAGCCGCGTGTCGTCGTCCAGGTAGTACGAGAAGTTGCCGAAGGTCTTGCCCTGGCGGGTGCGGTCGTTCTGGGCATTGAGCGTGGGCTGCGGGTTCTCGATGCCCTGGCTGTTGCCCACGCCACTGGCCGAAAGGTAGTAGCTCAGGTTGCCCTGGGTGCCGTACACCGAGCCGCTGCCTTCCAGCGTGTTGTGGCTGCCGAGGGTGAAGCCCAGCGAGCCGCCGGGCTTGCCGAAGCCCTGCTTGGTCTGGATGTCGACCACGCCGGCCGTGCGCAGCCCGTACTGGGCCGGCAGCGCGCCGGTCAGGTAGGTGATCGAGTCGATGTAGCGCGTATCCAGCGTCTGGCCGAAGCCGGAGATGCCTTCGGGCAGCTGCACGCCGTTGATGCGGTACTGCACGTTGCCGTGGTCGTCACGCACATGCAGCGAACCGGAGGCCTTGGAATCCTTGGCCACGCCGGGCAGGGTGAGCAGCACGTCGTCCAGCGGCGTGGCGTCGCCCTTGCCCAGCGCGCCGATGGCGCTCTGGTCGATGCGGTAGACGGTGGCGCCGGTCTCGGGCGACAGCTCCATGCGCGCCTTCTTCAGGCGCTCGGAGGTGACCTCGACGGTGGACAGCGTCTGGGGCTGGGCGGCGATGGCAGACGGCGTGTTTCCGGCAGCGGGGGCGTCCTGCGCAAAGGCAGGCACGCACAGGAGCGTGAGAACGGCAATGCCGATGGCACTGCGAGGGAATTTCTGGGGCATGAGAGGTCACTGGCGAATCGATGAACAGGCCGCTGCCGCCCACGCAGATGCGGGCGGCAGAAGCCAGGGCTCGGGGGATTCAGCGAGTGACGGGCGGACCGCGCGCGTCGAAGAGCGCCACCCAGCGCCGAAGCGCCTCGCCCTGCATGAAGGCGAACACCGCCGCAGGCGGCAGGTTGGGCAGCACAGGGAGCACGAGGGTGGGCATGGCCGCATCGTGCTGGAGCTGGTCCAGGATCAGGCAGAGCGCGCTGCCGTCGTCATGGTCGTCGAACAGCGCCGCCAGGCCGTGGTGCGCGGCATGCACCAGGGGGTGTACGCCTTGGGCAGCCAGCGAAGGACCATGACCCCCACCGTGGGTCTCTGCCTGAATCGCGTGCCCCCCGCCCGCATGCATGTGCAGCGTGCGGTGCATGAGCCCCAGCGCCGACGCGAACACCAGCACCCACGCCAGCGCGATGGCCAGCGCAGGCGAGGCGGTCGGGCGAAGGAAGCGGGGCGGCATGCGGGCGCGAGGTTCTTTCTTACGTGCAGGGATGGTGGGCCTCAGCCCTTCTTCACCCGCTCGGCAAAGGTCTTGCGGAACTTCTCGACCTTGGGCGCCACGACGAAGGCGCAGTAGCCCTGGTTGGGATGCTTGACGAAATAGTCCTGGTGGTAGTCCTCGGCCGGCCAGTAGCGCTGCAGCGGCGCGATCTCGGTCACGATGGGCACGCCGCCATAGGCCTGGTGGCTCGCCAGTTCGGCCACCACCTCGCGCACGGTGGCCAGTTGCGCCTCGTCGGTGGTGTAGATGGCGCTGCGGTACTGCGGCCCGACATCGTTGCCCTGGCGGTCGGGCGTGGTCGGGTCGTGCACGACGAAGAAGATGTGGAGGATCTCGCGCAGGTCGATGACGGCCGGGTCGAACTGCACCTTGATCACCTCGGCATGGCCGGTGGTGCCGCTGCAGACCTGCTCGTAGGTGGGATGGTCCACATGCCCGTTGGCGTAGCCCGATTCCACGTCCAGCACGCCTTCCACGCGGTCGAAGACGGCCTCGGTGCACCAGAAGCAACCGCCCCCGAGGACGATGGTCTGCGGCGATGCGGATGGGGTCTCGGACATGGCGCTTCTCCTGGGCAAACCGGCGATTGTGCCGCCTCGCCTTGACGCCCACGGAATCGGTGGCCAATAATTAATAACCAACCGGTCATTAATTTCGCTTGTCTCCCCGCCCATGGGTTCCTCTCCCTCCCTGCACTGCCGACTGCGTGACGCCATGACCGGCGCCAAGCGCGCGCGCCGCAAGGAGGCCCGGCCGGGCGAACTGCTGCAGGCGGCGCTCGACCTGTTCGTCGAGAAGGGCTTTGCCGCCACCCGATCGGAAGACGTCGCCGCCCGCGCGGGCGTCTCCAAGGGCACGCTGTTCCTGTACTTCGGCTCCAAGGAGGAGCTGTTCAAGGCGGTCGTCACCGAGAACCTGGCCGGCCGCTTCACCGAGTGGAACCAGGAGTTCGAGACCTTCGAAGGCAGCAGCCCCGACATGCTGCGCTACGCGCTGAACACCTGGTGGCAACGCGTGGGCAGCACGCAGGTGTCGGGCATCAGCAAGCTGATGATGAGCGAGGGCCGCAACTTCCCCGAGCTGTCGGCCTTCTACCACCAGAGCGTGGTGGCGCCGGGCAATGCGCTGGTGCGCCGGATCCTGGAGCGCGGGATCGCCCGCGGCGAATTCCGCGCCATGGACCTGGACCACGCCGTCCATGGCGTGGTGGCGCCGCTGCTCTTCATGATCCTGTGGAAGCACGCGCCCGAGGTGTGTGGCGGCACGGCCGCGCTGGACCCGGCGCGCTATCTGGCCGCACAGGCCGACCTGCTGCTGCACGGCATGTGCACCCGGCAGGGGCTGGCCGCGGACGGCGGCGCGGCAGGCTCCTAGAATCCCGGGCTTTGTCCGTTCTGCGTCGCCCCGCCCCCACCATGACCGCCTCCCTCGTCACCGATCCCCTGCGCTTCAACATGATCGAGCAGCAGATCCGCCCCTGGAACGTGCTCGACCTCGAGATCCTGGAACTGCTGACCGAAGTGCGCCGCGAAGACTACGTGCCCGCCGCCCACCGCGGCATGGCCTTCTTCGACATGGACATCCCGCTCGGTGACGGCCCCGGCCAGGTCATGCTCTCGCCCAAGATGGAGGCGCGGCTGCTGCAGGACCTGCATGTCAGGAAGACCGACTCCGTGCTCGAGATCGGCACCGGCTCCGGCTACATGGCTGCCCTGCTCGGCGCCCGCGCCGCCCGCGTGCTGACGCTGGAGATCGACCCCACGCTGGCCGCCACGGCCGCCCAGACCCTGCAGCGCAACGGCGTCGGCAACGTCGAGGTGCGCCATGCCGACGGCGCCAATCCCCTGCCCAGCGGCCCGACCTTCGACGTGATCCTGCTCAGCGGCTCGGTCGCCCGCATCCCGCAGAACCTGCTGGGCTCGCTGAACATCGGCGGCCGGCTGGCGGCCATCGTCGGCGACGAGCCGGTGATGCGCGCCCATTTCGTCACCCGCACGGCCGAAGGCAAGTGGGACACCCAGGAGCCCTGGGACACCATCGCCCCGCGCCTGCTGAACTTCCCGGAGCCCTCGCGCTTCAACTTCTGACCGGCACCGACCGCGCCTCGACCGCCATCCGTTCGCGCTGAGCCTGTCGAAGCGCCGGACCGGGACGTCGAAGGGGCGCCAGGGACGGTCTCCTGCCCACCCAGCGCCACCATGATCGACCAAGTCCCTCCCGCCCACCTGCAAGCCTGGTTCGACCAGACGCCCGACGCGCCGGCCGTGGTGCTCGACGTGCGCGAACCCTGGGAGCTGCAGACCGCCAGCGTGAAGCCCGAGGCTGGCTTCACCGTGGTGGCCGTGCCCATGAACGAGATCCCTGCCCGGATGGCCGAGCTGGACCCGGCCCAGCGCATCGCCTGCCTGTGCCACCACGGCGCCCGCAGCCAGCGGGTGGCCGCCTTCCTGGCCCACAACGGCTACGAGCAGGTCGCCAACATCAGCGGCGGCATCGACGCCTGGTCGCAGCAGCGCGACCCTTCCGTTCCCCGCTACTGAGCGGCGCACGCTCATGCGCCCGCTCGTTCTTCGCGCGGTGGCCCTGGCGGCCGCCACGCTGGCCCTGCATGGGCCGGCCGCCGCCCAGAACCTGGGCAGCCTCTACGACGCTGCCCGTGGCTACGACGCCAGCTACCAGGCCGCCCGCGCCCAGGCCGAGGCGACCACGGCCCGCGGCGAGCAGGCCCGGGCCGGTATCCTGCCGCAGGTGGGCTTTGCCGCCAGCGCCTCGCGCACCGACTCCGACATCCGCACGCCTGCCGGCACCGGGCCGCGTGACTTCTCTACGACCCAGGTCGGGGTGCAGGCCACGCAGCCGATCTACCGCCCCGCCAACTGGGCCAGCTACCAGCAGGGCCAGCGCCAGGCCGCGCTGGCCCTGGCCCAACTGCAGTTGGCCGAGCAGGACCTGATCGTGCGCGTGGGCCAGGCTTATTTCGACCTGCTGGCGGCCGAGGACAGCGTGCGGCTCATCCGCGCCCAGAAAGCCGCCGTGGCGGAACAGCGCGCCACGGCGCAGCGCAATTTCGATGTCGGCAACGCCACCGTCACCGACCAGCGCGAGGCGCAGGCCCGCTACGACCTGGTCGTCGCACAGGAGATCGCGGCCGAAAACGACCGCCAGGTGCGTCAGGTGGCCCTGGACCAGTTGGTCGGCCGCAGCGGCGCCACACCGTGGGCACCAGCCGGCGCCGCGTTGCCCGTACCGCCCCAGCCTGCCGATCTGGCCACCTGGGTCGCGCTGGCCGAGGACGCCCATCCCGCCATCGCCCAGGCACGCATCGGCGTGGACGTGGCGGCCCTGGAGACCGAGAAGGCCAACGCCGGCCATCTGCCCACCATCGATGCCACGCTGAGCTACGGGGTCAATCGCAATCCGGAAGGCACGCTGACGACGACGACGCCGACCACCGTCCATGCCACCCAGGCCGGCGTGCAGCTGAACCTGCCTTTGTTCGCGGGCTTCGCGGTGCAGAACCGCATCCGCGAGACGCTCGCCCTGGAAGACCAGGCCCGCGCCCAGCTCGACGGTGCCCGCCGCAACGTGGCGCAGGCCACGCGCACGGCCTGGCTGGGCCTGGCCTCGGGGCGCAGCCGCGTTGCCGCCCTCGAAGCCGCCGAGGCCTCCAGCCGCAGCGCGCTCGAAGCGACGCAACTGGGCTACCAGGTGGGCGTGCGCGTCAGCCTGGACGTGCTCAACGCCCAGGCCCAGCTCTACCAGACGCAGCGCGACCTGGCCGCCGCCCGCTATGCCGTGCTGCTGGGCGAGCTGCGCCTGCGGCAGGCGGCCGGCACCCTGGACGCCGAGGCGCTGCGCCCCATCGACGCACTGTTGTCGCCGGCCCCGATGGCTGCGGTCAGCCCTTCCCGCTGAGTCCGCACGCCCGGCGGCGCGCACCATGGCGGCCGTCAATCCTGCGGCCGATCACCGCAAAAACCGTGAAGGCTGCGGCGGGCTGCTGCCTATAGTCCCGTTCTTCCCCGCCCAGCACCGTGATCACGGTGATCGTGCCGATGAACGCTTCTGTCGCCCCTTCCCGTCTTGCCCCTGGCGCGCCCGAGATGGCCGCCCTGCCCGTCTCCGATCGCCCATCGCGCGCGGTCATCGACCTCGACGCGCTTCGCCACAACTACCGCCTCGCGCGCCAGCGCCACGGCGGCCGGGCCTTTGCCACCGTCAAGGCCGACGCCTATGGCCACGGCGCCGTCCCCTGCGCGCAGGCGCTGGCGTCCGAGGCAGACGGCTTCGCGGTCGCCTTCCTGGCCGAGGCCCATCCACTGCGCGCCGCGGGCCTCACACAGCCGATCCTGATCCTGGAGGGCTGCTTCTCCGCGGCCGAACTGGTCGCCGCGCATGCGCAGGACTGCTGGGTGGTGGTGCACCACGAAGCGCAGCTGCGCGCCGTCGAGGCGCATCCGGAACTCGTTGGGCTGAATGTGTGGCTGAAGGTGGACAGCGGTATGCACCGCGCCGGCTTTGCGCCGCCCGAGGTGCGCGAGGCGCACCGCCGTCTCGCCGCCTGCCCGCAGGTTGGCGCGATCACGCTGATGACGCACTTTGCCCGCGCGGACGAGCCCGACAGCCCCGCCACCGCCGCGCAGATCGCCTGCTTCGAGGCCGCGACGGCCGGCCTGCCCGGCGAACGCAGTCTTGCCAATTCCGCCGGCGTGCTCGCCTGGCCGGCGGCCCGCGGCGACTGGGCACGACCCGGCATCCTGCTGTACGGCGCCGATCCGCTGCCCGTGCCCGATCCGGCGCTGCGCGCGGTGATGACGCTGGAGAGCGAGGTCTTCGCCGTGCGCGAGCTTCAGCCCGGCGACGCGCTGGGCTACGGCGCCCGCTTCGTGGCCGACGCGCCCTGCCGCGTGGGGCTGGTGGCGATCGGCTATGCGGACGGCTACCCTCGCGTGGTGCCCACGGGCACGCCGGTCCTCGTCGGCGAGCACGCGAGCCGCATCGTGGGCCGCGTGTCGATGGACATGCTGACGGTCGACCTGACGAATCTGCCGGGCGAAGGCATCGGCAGCCGGGTGGAGCTGTGGGGACCACGCGTGCCGATCAATACCGTGGCCGCCGCGGCCGGGACGATCAGCTACGAACTGCTGTGCCATGTGCGGCGCGTGCCGCGGGTGTACGTGGGCGGCGCGGCAGGCTGAACGCTGCGCCGACCGAACCAGAGCCGGCTGAACGATCGCCCAACCCAACGCTGAGAGGCTGCAGAGTCACAGGCTGCGCATGGCGCCCTCTTCCCTTGCGGGAGAGGGCCCGCTCCGATCAGCCCCTGCGCTCTTCGGGCAAGATGAGCGGTGCCTCGGGGTCGAACACCGGCTCGGCGCGCTCGCCCGGGGCATGGCCCGTCGGCGGTACGGTCTTCGAGGCCGATGCGACCACTGTTCCCGGCTCCGCCATCGGTTCCGTCATCGGCTCCGGCGCCAGCGACGACGATGCCTGCAGTTGCGGCTCCGTCCGCGCAGCCAACGACGGGTCGGCAGACGCGGCCGTCGTGTCGGACCCGGCAGCCATAGCAACCGGCTCCGGATCGGGCACCGATTGCCCCAGCGCCAGGATGGCCGCCGCCGTGCGCTCGGCCGCGCCGCGGTGGCCGCCGGCAAAGCCCAGCGCCGCCTGCGACATCGCGGCGCAGCGGCCCTTGTCCGCCACCAGCGACAGCGCGTGCACCACGGCCTTCATCATGTCGTCCACGCGCAATGCACCGCCGGCGGCAATGGCCAGTTCGGCCGCCTCGGCAAAGTTGAAGGTGGACGGGCCCATCACGATGGGGCAGGCACAGGCCGCCGCCTCGATCAGGTTCTGTCCGCCCAGGGGCGCGAAGCTGCCGCCCAGGAGCGCGGCTTCTGAGAGGCCGTAGTACAGCGCCATCTCGCCCAGCGAATCGCCCAGCCAGATCTCCTCGCCCTCGGGCGCGCCCTCCGCGGTGGACCGGCGCACGCAGGCGAAGCCGCGCTGCGCGATCAGCTCGGCCACCGCGTCGAAGCGCTGTGGATGGCGCGGCACGATCAGCCACTGCACGTCGCAGGCGCGCAGGCGCGGCAGATGGCGGGCGCGCTCGCCGCGCGGGCGGCCCGGATTGCCGTCCGCGGCGGCCGCGGGACCGAAGTCGTCACTCGACGGCGCGGTGGTCCAGAAGTGGCGCAGTGCATCGAGCAGCATCGCCTCCTCGCCATCACGCGAGCTGGCGAACACCACCACCGGCTTGGGCAGGCGCGCACGCAGGGCCTGCGCATGCACCAGTTGCCGCGCATCGGGCTGCGCATCGAACTTGAGGTTGCCGAACACGCCGCCCAGCTTGGCGCCCAGCGACACGAGGCGGTGCGCATCGGCCTCGCTCTGGGCCCAGACGGCCGCCAGCGAGGCATAGGCCGGCCGCGCCAGCGAGGACCAGCGCTCGGCCTTGGCCAGCGACTTCTCGGACAGGCGTGCGTTGGCCAGCGTGAGCGGAATGCCCCGCTGTGCGCAGGCCGCTGTGAGCTCGGGCCAGACCTCGGTTTCCATCAGCACGCCGATGCGTGGACGGAAGCGGTCGAGGAATGCGGCCACGGCCTTCGGCGTGTCCCAGGGCTGCCAGACCTGCACATCGCCGTCCTGCAACAGCTTGGCGCCCTCCTCCCGGCCCGTGGCGGTGCCATGGGTCAGCAGGATGGGCACGCCGGGAAGCTGCCGGCGCAGTTCGGCGATCAGGATGCCGGCGGCGCGCGTCTCGCCGAGCGAGACGGCATGCACCCAGCAGGCGTCGCGGATCTGCAGCGCGGGGTCGTACACGCCAAAGCGCTCCGCCACCGCATGGGCATAGCCCGGCTCGGCCTTGGCGCGCTTGCGCAGCTTGCGTTTGAGAAGGGGCTGCGCGAGGCGGGTGAACCACCCGTAGAGGCGCAGCGCGGGAGAACGGGAAACGCGCGGCACGCTCAGTGCGCCGCCTCCGCGAAGCTCGCGTCGGGCTTGACCGACTTGAGCAGCGCCGTCATGGTGGCTTCGATGCGGTGCAGGGCTTCCTGCGTCTGGCCTTCGAAGCGCAGCACCAGCACCGGCGTGGTGTTGGAGGCGCGCACCAGCCCGAAGCCGTCGGCCCAGTCGACGCGGATGCCGTCGATGGTCGAGACCTTGGCGTCGGCGTCGAACTTCGCCTTGGCCTTCATCTCCTCGACCAGCTTGTGCGGCTCGCCCTCGTTGCACTTCACGTTGAGCTCGGGCGTGGAGAAGCTGGTGGGCAGCGCGTTGAGCACCTCGCTGGCGTTCGGATGAGCCGACAGGATCTCCAGCAGGCGGCAGCCGGCATAGGTGCCGTCGTCGAAGCCGAACCAGCGTTCCTTGAAGAAGATGTGGCCGCTCATCTCGCCGCCCAGGGGCGAGTCGAGCTCCTTCATCTTGGCCTTGATGAGCGAATGCCCGGTCTTGTAGATCAGCGGCTGGCCGCCCGCGGCCTCGATGGCCGGCGCCAGGCGCTGCGTGCACTTGACGTCATAGACGATGGTGCCGCCCGGCACGCGCGAGAGCACGTCCTTGGCGAACAGCATCATCTGGCGGTCGGGGAAGATGTTGTTGCCGTCCTTGGTGACGATGCCCAGGCGGTCGCCGTCGCCATCGAAGGCCAGGCCCAGTTCGGCATCGGTGGTCTGCAGGGCCTTGATCAGGTCCTTGAGGTTGTCGGGCTTGCTGGGGTCGGGATGGTGGTTGGGGAAGTTGCCGTCCACCTCGCTGAACAGTTCGATCACCTCGCAGCCGATGGCACGGTAGATGGCAGGGGCGGACGCGCCAGCAATGCCGTTGCCGGAGTCGACCACGATCTTGAGGGGGCGCTGCAGCCTGATGTCGCCAGTGATGCGCTCGACATAGGCGGGCAGCACGTCGACCTGGCGGACGCTGCCGCCCTCGGCCAGTTGGGCGCTGCCGTCTTCCATGACCTTGCGCAGGCCCTGTATCTCGTCGCCGTAGATGGCGCGGCCGGCCAGCACCATCTTGAAGCCGTTGTAGTCCTTGGGATTGTGGCTGCCGGTGACCTGGATGCCCGAGGTGCACAGCGTGTTGGCCGCGAAGTACAGCATGGGCGTCGTCACGGCGCCGATGTCGATCACTTCCACCCCCGTGGCCACGAGGCCGCGGATCAGCGCCTCGGCCAGGCTCGGGCCCGACAGACGACCGTCGCGGCCCACGGCCACCGTGCGCTCGCCAGCGGCGCGCGCGGCGCTGCCGAATGCGCGTCCCAGCGCCTCGGCCACCTCCGCATCCAGGGTGCTCGGCACGATGCCGCGGATGTCGTACGCCTTGAAGATCGAGGGGCTGAGTTGCATGGCTGGGAGGGGGAGGAAATGACAACAAAAGTGACGGCGGCGATTGTAGGCACCGCCCCCTAAGCCTCGGATGTCCGGAAATGGCGCATTCAAGTGCTTTTGCACAGGTAGCATGCCCCGCATGAACTCCCGGCCCGACGCGTTGGCGGATACCGAAGGCGACGCCTGTTACCTGGCGTTGAAGACCCGCGACGCACGCTTCGACGGGGCCTTCTTCACCGCCGTGCTCAGTACCGGCATCTACTGCCGGCCGGTGTGCCGCGTGCGCCTGCCGCGACGCGAGAACTGCCGCTTCTTCCGCCATGCCGCCCAGGCCGAGGCGGCGGGCTTTCGTCCTTGCCTGCGCTGCCGGCCCGAGCTGGCGCCGCGAGGTGGCGGCGCGCCCGCCTGGAGCACCGAGGACGCCTCGCACATCCTGGCCCGGCAGGCCGCGCGCTTGATGGATGAGCCCGAACTCTGGACCGCGAGCGCCGGCGGCGACACCGACGTGCAGCCCGGCCCCGTGGTGGCGCGCATTGCCGCACGCCTGGGCGTGAGCGACCGCCACCTGCGCCGCCTGTTCGAAGCCGAATTCGGCGTCCCGCCATTGCAGTACCTGCAGACGCGCCGGCTGCTGGCCGCCAAGCAACTGCTGGCTGACACGCGCCTGCCCGTGGCCGACGTCGCGCGCGCCAGCGGCTTCGGCAGCGTGCGGCGCTTCCAGGCCGCCTTTGCGGCGCACTACGGGCTGAATCCGCGCGAGATGCGCCGCGCGGGCGAGTCGGGCAGTGCCGGCGGTCAGGCCAGCGGCGGTCTGACCGTCCGCCTGGGCTACAGGCCGCCCTACGACCTGGCCACGCTGCAGGGCTTCTTCGCGCGACGCGCACTCGCCGGCATGGAGCAGGTGGACGCGCAGGGAGCCATCACCCGCACGCTGCGCATCGGCGCGCACGCAGGCTGGCTGACGCTTCGCTTCGACGTACGGGCCGCACAGGTGCAGCTCACGCTGGCCGAATCCCTCGCGCCCGTGCTGCCGATCCTGGCCAGCCGGGTGCGTGCGCTGCTCGACCTCGATGCCGATCCAGCCGCGATCCATGCCGTGCTGGGGCCGCACTTCCCTGCGGCCGAGGGGCTGCGAGTGCCCGGCACGCTCGACGGCTTCGAACTGGCGGTGCGCGCAGTGCTGGGCCAGCAGGTCACGGTGGCGGCCGCGCGCACGCTGGGCGGCCGCCTGGTGCAGGCATTGGGCGAACCCATCGCCACGCCCTTCGACGGGCTGGATCGTCTGTTCCCCACCCCTGCGGCGCTGGCGGCCGCCGATGGCGAAACACTGGGCCGGCTCGGCCTGGTGCGCCAGCGGCAGGCCGCATTGCGTGCGCTGGCCGAGTCGGTGCTGGACGGACGGCTCGCACTGCACGCCGGTGCCGAGCCGCAACGAACCTGCGCGGCCCTGCAGGCGCTGCCCGGCATCGGCGCCTGGACCGCGCAGTACATCGCCATGCGCGCGCTGCGCTGGCCCGATGCCTTTCCCGCCGGCGACATCGCGCTGCAGAAGGCCCTGGGCGTGACCCAGGCCCGCGCGGCCGAGGCCGCGTCGCAGGCCTGGCGGCCCTGGCGCAGCTACGCGGTGCTCGCCGCCTGGCACGGCCTGGCCGCGCCTCCCTCCACGAAGGACCCATCATGATCCCTGTCCCTTTCCGCGCCCGCCGCGTCGCGCTGCGTACCTGCCACATCGACACGCCTCTCGGCGGCGTCCTGCTGGCCGCCAGCGCCGACGGCCTGGCCGGCCTGTGGTTCGACGCACAGCGCCACCACCCCGACACCTCCGGCTGGGAGCCCGATCCGAGCCATGCGCTCTTGCAGGACGCCGCCGGCCAGTTGCAGGATTACCTGGGCGGCCGGCGGACCGGCTTCGAGCTGCCGCTGGACCTGTCCCGCGGCACGCCCTTCCAGCAGGCGGTGTGGCATGCCCTGCTGACGATTCCGCGCGGGGGCACGCACAGTTACGGCGGCCTGGGCCTGGCGCTCGGCCGGCCGGCCGCCATGCGCGCCGTCGGCGCCGCCGTGGGCCGCAATCCGCTCAGCGTGATCGTGCCCTGCCACCGGGTCATCGGAGCCGATGGCAGCCTGACGGGCTACGCGGGCGGCCTGGAGCGCAAGCGTGCGCTGCTCACGCTGGAAGGCGTGGCGCTGCCACCGGCGGACCGAGGGCCGGCCGCGAGGCGCGTCGGCAACACCCCGACCGCGCGCGAGCGAACGCGGGAGGTGGCGTGAGTCCGCCGCGTTCTGCATCACGCCCCTGGCTGATCGATCTCGTGCTGCTGGCGGCGCTGTGGGGCGCCTCCTTCCTCTTCATGCGCGTCGGGGCCGCCGAGTTCGGCGCGCTGCCGGTGGCGGCCATGCGCGTCGGCATCGCCGCGCTGGTGCTGGTGCCGCTGGTGCTGCTGCGTGGCCAGGGCGCCGACCTGCGCCGCCACTGGCGGGTGACCAGCGGCGTGGGCATGCTCAATTCGGGCTTGCCCTTCGCGCTCTTCTCCTTCGCACTGCTGACCATTCCCACCGGCCTGGCGGCGGTGATCAACGCCACGGTGCCGATGTTCGGCGCGCTGGTGGCGTGGGCCGTCTTCGGAGACCGGCCGGACGGCTCGCGGGCGCTGGGGCTGGTGGTCGGCTTCGTGGGCGTGGCGCTGCTGGCCAGCGGCTCCACCGGCCTGCACACCGGCGCGGGCGACTGGCGCACGCTGTGGGCCGTGCTGGCCTGCCTGGGCGCCTGCCTTTGCTATGGCCTGTCGGCCAGCGCGGCCCGGCGCTGGCTGCAGCCGGTGCCGCCGCTGGTCAATGCCGCGGGCAGCCAGATCGGCGCGACGGCGCTGCTGGTGGTGCCCGCCGCGCTCAGTTGGCCCAGCCAGATGCCCGGCGTGCGCGCCTGGCTGGCCCTGGTGGCCCTGGGCGTGGCCTGCACCGGGCTGGCCTACATCCTGTTCTTCCGGCTGATCGCCCGCGCGGGGCCAGCCAAGGCATTGACCGTGACCTTCCTGGTGCCAGTGTTCGCCGTCTTCTACGGCTGGCTGCTGCTGGGTGAGCGGGTGACGGCCTGGATGCTGGGCTGCGCGCTGGTGATCGTGTGCGGTGTGGCGCTGTCGAGCGGGCTGGTGCGCCTGCCTGGGGCGAAGCGCGCAGCCCCGAAGGCCTGATCGACGCGCCGTCAGGCCGGCGGGTCGCGGCGCCGCCCGCGCCACAGGTGCCAGGGCAGCGCCGCGGTGACGGCCAGGCCCAGCGCGACATGGGCGACATGCACGCCGTCGCGCCATTCCTCCGCGCCGTAGAGCAGTGCCAGCGCCGTCAGCGCCGCCGCCGCGAACAGGCCCAGGGCGCAGGCCCCGGCAGCGCGGTTGCGCCGCGCCTTCCAGGCCACCACCACGTGATGCGGCAGCACGCTGCCCAGCGCCACCAAACTGAGCGCACCCGTGAGGCCATGCACGATCCACCATGCCGTGAGCTGCGGCGGCAGCCGGTGCCATGCATCCAGCAGCAGGAACCAGCCCACGCCCGAGGCGGCGCACAGGCCGAGCACCCCGTACAGGCTGCGCCGCTGCCAGCGCGGCAGGCGGCCGATGCGGCTGGCGTGGGGTCGGCCGTGCCGCGTCACAGCACCCATCCTTGCGCACCGAAGGCCGCCAGGCAGCCGTGGGCCTGGGCGCCGCCCAGCGCCAGCACCTTGGTCAGGCCGTCGGCCAGTGCACAGGTGGGCGCCACCACGGTATAGCTGGCGCCGCCGGCCAGCGCCTGCCCGCTGCGCGGGTCCACAATGGCGGACCGCAGCGGCTGGGCCTGAAGGCGCGCGCCGGCACCGGGCGCCGAGGTGGCGACCGCGCCATCGGCCAGGTCCCCCAAGTGCCTCAGCCGGCCGGGCACCGACGGATCACGCACATGGATGGGCTGGGGCACTCGGCCCAGCACACGCAGGTCGCCGCCTGCGTTGACCCGGCCCTGGCGAATGCCCGCCGCGCGCAGCGCCGCCACGGCGCGATCCACGGCATGGCCCTTGGCGATGCCGCCCAGGTCGACGCGCACCGGCGCGCCCACCCGCACCCGCGCGGCGGGCAGGAGTTGCAGGACCCTCTGACTGGCCCCCGGCCGGCCCGCATCCGCCGCACAGTCGAAAAGCCCCGCAGACGCCTGGTGGAGTTGACCGGCCAGAGCCAGCACGTCCCAGGTCCAGGGGTCGATCACCAGCACCGCGCCGGCCGGCGCCGCGGCGATGCGGCAGAGGTCCGAATCCGGCCGGTGCGGCGACATGCAGGCCTCCACGCGTTCGATGGCGGCATAGGCCGCCTCCACGGCGCCCAGCACCTCGGCGGCCGACATGCCGGCCGCCGGCTCGGCCATGACTTCGACATAGGTGCCCATCGCCGGACGGCAGCGGCGGACGGGGGGCCACGGCCCGCACCGGCACAGCCGCGCCATGGCGACCTGCACGCCGCGATGGAGCGCGCGCTGCCTGGGGGCTAGCGGCCACGCAGCACCCGCCCATACACCGCCAGCACGCGCTTGACGCCATCGGTCAGGTGCTTGGCCGACAGCGTGGCCCCGGAGATGTTCTCCACGTCCTTGCCGAGCTTGAGCGGGGCAGCGCCATCCTTGCCCTCGAACTGGTGCAGCCACTGCGGCTCGGCCACCTCGTAGCCGTAGGACTCGTGGTACTCCAGCACCTCCACGCGGCGCACGCGGCCCTGGGCGTCCAGCGCCACGGCGTAGGTGATCATCTCGTGCTTGCCCACCACCTCGTCCACCACGAACCAGCCGCCATCGGCCGCTTTCCAGATGCGGTTGCCCTGGAAGGGATGGGCCACGGACGAGGCCGCGCGCACCTCGTCCTGCTGGGCCGGCGTCAGGGCCACCGGAAAAGCGGTCAGCGCCTGGCTGCCGAACAGGTCGCGCTGGGCCTGCTCGACCGACACGTAGATGCGGGCCGCTGCATAGACGGGCGCCGTGGGCGCCAGCGCCGCGCCCAGCGCCGCCAGCGGCATCAGCGCGGCCGGCTTCCATTGCATGCGCGTCATTCCAGCGGGATCCCCAGCTTCACGACCACCTGGTTGCGGCCGTGGTTGTCCCACACCTTGCCCAGCGCGCAATCGGCGGTTCCGTCGGCGTAGCAGTGGCCGCCGATCTGGTAGCGCCAGGCGGCCGTCACCCACCAGCTGCGCTCGGCGTAGTGGATGTTGGGGCCGATGAAGTTGGCCGTCTGCGTGTGCTTGTTGAAGTGGTAGCCGTCGTGGTCGGTGTGGAAGCGGCCCTCCACGCCGGCCGTCCACTTGGGCGCGAAGCGATAGCTGGCGCCGTACAGCAGGTCGGCCATCGAGTTCCTGATGATGCCGGCCGGGTCGTACTTCTCCTTCTCGATCTCCACCAGCAGGTTGGCCGCCAGCACCAGCCGGTCGTCGAGGAAGTTGGACTGGGCGATCAGGCGGAACTCGAGCTCGTCCTCCAGCTTGCCCCAGGTGGGCTCCACGTACAGGCCGATGCCGACGGGCGAGGTGACCGGGTTGGTGATGCGCCAGATGCCCTCGAGGGAGGCGCCATCGAAGCGGCGGTAGCTGTAGGGATCGCTGGTGTTGGCCGGGCTCGGCACGCCGAAGCCCGCGGTACAGGGAATGTGGTCGCAGGTCTCGGGGCTGAGATAGTTGTTGTGCGCGCTGATCGAGGCGGCATTCAGGTAGCCGCCGATCTGCAGGTCGTTGGTGATGCCGTACTCCAGCTCGGATCGGTACAGCCCGAAGTCGTAGCGGCCGGTGGCCTGGCCATGCGTGACGTCCACCTTCTGCTCGAATTCCGCCGTTCCCTTGGGCTGCAGGTCCAGTGTGTAGACCCAGCCGAAGGCACCCTCGCCCGCCTGCGCGGGCAGGCCCGCCATCGCCGCGGCACCGACCGCGCACGCAGCCGCCGCCCTGCTGATTCGCTTGAACGCTCCCACGAACAACCTCCCGTCAGAGATAAGAAAAGAGAATGCGAGTGATTCTCGAAAACATCACTGACGGGGAACTGAGCCGGCAAGGGGCTTGGCGACGGCAGCCTGCCGCCTCATCAGCCCAGGCGCCTTCCTGCGCCCAACGCCGGCTTCGAGGCGGGTCTATTCGGCCGCAGCCAGGAACGGCATCACCCGCGCCAGCAGCGCCTCGGGCGCCTCTTCGGCGATGTAGTGGCCGCAGGGCAGCGGGCCGCCCTGCACATCCACCGCCACGCGCTGCCATTCGGCCAGGGGCTGGAAGCAGCGGTGGACCACGCCCTCCTCGCCCCACAGCGCGAGCAGCGGCATCGAGAGCTTGCGGCCGGCCTCGCGGTCGGCACGGTCGTGTTGCAGATCGATGGTGGCCGCCGCGCGGTAGTCCTCGCAGGTGGCATGCGCCGCGCCGGGCAGTGCGATGCAGCGCTGGTACTCGGCCAGGGCGCGCGGGTCGAAGGGGGCCAGGCCGGCGCTGCGCTTGCCCATCAGGTCGGTGATGTAGCGCGCCGGGTCGGCCTCGATCAGCCGCTCGGGCAGCGGCGCCGGCTGGATCAGGAAGAACCAGTGCCAGTAGGCGCGTGCGAAGGCTTCGTCGGTCTGCTCGTACATGGCGAGCGTGGGCGCGATGTCGAGCGTCACCAAGCGGCGCACGGCCTGCGCATGGTCCATGGCCAGCCGGTGGGCCACGCGGGCGCCGCGGTCATGCGCGAGGACGAGGAAGCGCTCGAAGCCCAGCGTGCGCATCAGCGTCACCTGGTCCTGCGCCATGGCGCGCTTGGAGTAGTTGGCATGGTCCGACAGACCGGCAGGCTTGGAGGAGTCGCCGTAGCCGCGGATGTCCGCTGCGACCAGGGTGTAGTGCTGCGCCAGCGTGGGCGCCACCTTGTGCCAGATGGCGCGGGTCTGCGGATGGCCGTGCAGCAGCAGCAGCGGTGGGCCGGAGCCGCCGATGGTGGCGGCGATCTCGATGCCGTCGCCGACGTCGACGCGGCGTTCTTCGAATCCGGGAAAGAGCGAGGTCATGCAGGGAGTCTCCAAGGGACAACCCTGCATGGTAGGCGCGCGCCCCACGGCGCGCAGCGGGTCAGCGGTAACGCGGGTCGTTGGGGCGCGCGTCGTAGCGGTTGGGCACGCCGTCGCCATCGCGGTCCCGGTCGTAGCGATTGGGCATGCCATCGCGGTCCCGGTCGCGGTAGGCGCCAGGTGGCGGGCCCGAGGGCGGGGGTGGCGGAGGCGCGACGATGCAGCCGGTCAGGGTGACGGCCAACAGGCCGAGCAGCAGGGGTGTCTTGATCTTCATGGGGAGGCTCCTTGCGGCGATGCCGCTGGCGGCAGCCTGCCGCCGAGCCCCCAGCCGGTCTGTCGGACGCCGCCGCCCGCGGCCGGCTGGCTCAGGCCGACGCGCCGCGGGCCTGGGCTGCGTCGAGCAGCGCGGCAAGCGCCGGCGGCAGGCCCTGGTGCGGCTTGGCCGGCGGCGGCGCCATGCTGCCGCGCCGGGCCGCGCCTGGCTGCAGGCCGTGCAGCATCTCGGCCTGCCGCACGGCGCTGGAGACACCATCGACCACCGGCACCGGCAGGCGCCCGGCCAGCTGCCGCGCCAGCCCCGCCAGCGGCGCGCCGGCCAGGATCAGCACATCGGCGCCGTCCTCGGCCACGGCCCGCTCGCACAGGGCCAGCAGCGCTTCGGTGTGATCCTCCTGAATGCCGTCGATGCGCGCCAGCGGCCGGTCGAGGGCACGGATGCTGGCCAGCCGGCCTTCGAGCCCGTTGGCCTGCACCACCTCGCGGTACCAGGCCTGGATGCGCTGCGAGATGGCGATGATCGAGAAGCGCGGGCCCAGCAGGCACGCACTCGCCAGGGCCGATTCGGTGAGTCCCAGCACCGGCATGGGCAGCACCTCGCGCAGCGCCGCGAGGCCCGGATCACCGAAGGCGGCCACGATCACCGCATCGTGGCCCGCCGCATGCTCGGCCGCGACGTTGGCCGCCGCATAGGCGCCCACCATGGCCTCGAACCGGGTCTCGATGTAGGCCACGCCGAAGGGCGCGGTGCGCAGCGTCAGTTCGGTGCCGGCGCTGGCGCTGCGCGCCGCCTCGCTGCCGATGAGGGCCGTGACGCTGTCGGAGATGTTGGGGTTGATGACCAGGATGCGCATGGCGCCGATCATCCCCGGCGGCGCGGCACCAGCGTGGGCGTGCCGCAGTGCAGGAAGCGTCCGGCGCCCTGGCGGCCGGTGAAGTCGCGGCCGTCCCAGACCACCTCGCCGCGCGACAGCGTCATGCCGGGCCAGGCCGTCAGGTGCATGCCTTCATACGGCGTGTAGTCCACGTTGTGGTGCAGCTGGGCATTGGTCAGCACGAACTCGCGCTCGTCCCAGATCACGAGGTCGGCATCGGCACCCACCGCCAGGCTGCCCTTGCGCGGATGCAGACCATAGGCCTTCGCCGGGTTGGTCGATGTCAGCTCCACGAACTTCTGCGGCGTAATGCGCCCCGCCATCACGCCTTCGGACCACAGCAGCGCCATGCGCGTCTCGATGCCAGGAATGCCATTGGGAATGTGGCGGAAGCCCACCTCCTCGCCACCCGGCTTCTTGCCCTCCGTGCCGTCGAACTTGTAGGGCGCGTGGTCGGACGAGAACACCGTGAACAGCCCATCGGCCAGGCCGTTCCAGATCACCTGCTGGTTGCGCTTGTCGCGCGGCGGCGGGCTGCAGACGCACTTGGCGCCGTGGTAGCTGTCGTCGATGCCGAGGTCCTCGGCGGTAAGGAAGAGGTACTGCGGGCAGGTCTCGGCGAAGACGTTCAGCCCGTGGGCGCGGGCCCAGCGGATCTGCTCGACCGCCTCGCGTCCGGAGACATGCACGATGAGGATCGGCACGTCCACCAGCTCCGACAGCGCGATGGCGCGGTGCGTGGCCTCGCGCTCCACCAGCATGGGCCGCGCATGCGCATGCCAGCGCGGCGCGGTGCGGCCGGCGGCCTCCAGCCGCTTGCTGAGCCATTCGATGCAGTCGGCGTTCTCGGCATGGATCATGGCCATGGCGCCGTGCTCGCGCGCCACGGACAGCACGTCCAGGATCTGCCCGTCGTCCAGCTTCAGGCTGTCGTAGGTCATGTAGATCTTGAACGAGGTGTAGCCCTCGCGGATCAGCGCCGGCAGTTCTTCTTCGAGCACCGTGGGCGTGGGGTCGCTCACGATCAAGTGGAAGCTGTAGTCCACATGCGCCTTGCCTTCGGCGCGCTGGTGGTAGTCGGCCACCGCCTCGCGCAGCGACTGGCCCTTGTGCTGCAGCGCGAAGGGAATGACGGTGGTGGTGCCGCCACAGGCTGCCGAACGCGTGCCGGTGTCGAAGTCGTCGGCCATCACCACCGGCGGCGGCTCGGGCTGGTCGAGGTGGCAGTGCGCGTCGACGCCGCCGGGCGTCACATGGCGGCCGGCCGCGTCGATCTCGCGCGCCCCGGCCGGCAGGTCCTGGCCTAGTTGCACGATGCGGCCATCCTTCACGGCAATGTCGCAGTCGAAGATGTCGCTGGCCGTGACGGCGCGCGCGTTGCGGATGACGAGGTCGAAGGCGGACATGGGATTCGTGTTCAAGAAAAGAAGGAAGGTCAGGCGGCCATCCAGCCGCCGTCGACCATGAGTTCGGCACCGGTGATGAAACGGGCTTCGGAACTGGCAAGAAAGAGCACCGCCTCGGCCACGTCCTCGGGCCGGCCCAGGCGCGGCCAGGGTGTGCGGCGGATGGCGCGCTCCATGACGACCGGGTCGAGCGCGCGGCCGCCCTGCCCCGTCTGGATCTTGCCGGGCGCCACGGCATTGCAGGCGATCTGCTCGGCGGCATAGTCGGCCGCCACCTGCCGCGTCATGTAGCCGATGCCGGCCTTGGTGACGCCGTAGCCCAGGTCGCCGGGCGCAGCGATCAGGCCATGCTGCGACGACAGGTTGACGATGCGGCCGCGCACCTCGTCCACCACGGCCTGCGTGCGCATCTGCCGCACGGCGGCGCGGCTGGCGCGGAAGACGCCGCCGAGGTTGACGTCGAGCAGGCGCTGCCAGTCGGCGTCCTCCATGTCGGCCAAGGGCCGCGCGTGGCGGATGCAGGCGTTGTTGACCAGCACGTCGAGCCGGCCCTGCCAGCGCACGGCTTCCGCCACGAGCGCGTCGACCTGCTCGGTGCGGCTCACGTCGCAGTGGACGAAGCGGGCCTGGCCGCCTTCGGCCTCGATGGCCATGAGCGTGGGCAGGCCGCCCTCGATGGGCTGCTCGGTGATGTCGGCCACGATGACGAAGGCACCTTCGGCGGCCAGCCGGCGGGCGATGGCGCGGCCGATGCCGGAGGCGGCGCCGGTGACGATGCAGGCCTTGCCGGACATACGCTGGGCGGGCGTGGGCGTGATCTCAGACATGGGCAGGCGCCGCGCTGCGCTGCAGCCAGGCAAGGAAGTCAGCACCGGCTCGCGGCAGGTCGTAGTGCGGCACGAAGCCGGTGTCCCGGCGCAGGGCCGAGATGTCCATGCTGGCGCGGTCGTAGTCGGCGTAGGGCTCGATGTTGGCGGCGTCCCCTTCGGCGGCGATGCCCCAGTCAGCGCGCTCGAAGCCCGGCTGCGTGGCGAGCCAGGCGCACCAGTCGGCCACCGACCATTCGAAGCCGGCCGCCAGGTTGTAGATGGGCTGCGACGGCGCCTCGGTGTCGAGCAGTGCCGCGATGGCGGCGGCCGCATCGCGGACGTAGAGCCAGTCGCGCCGCAGCGGGCGCGGCAGCCGAACCGGTTGACGGGCGCGCAACAGCCGCAAGGCTTGTAGCGGCGCGCTGGGCGTGTCACGCACGCCGGTGTCGCGCTCCCAGGGGCCGAAGCAGGTGCCCAGGCGGCCGATGCGCAGGTCCACGCCCAGCAGCCCGGCCAGCCGCCGCGCGGCCGCCTCGGCCGCCATCTTGGAGATGCCGTACAGCCCCTCGGGCTGCAACGGCGTGTCGGTATCGTGCAGCAGGCCGGGCAGCCGCCCGCTGGCCCCATAGGCCGAGCCCGAGCTGGCCAGCAGCACCCGCTGAACGCCATGCGCCGACGCCAGGCGCAGCGCCGTGGTCACGGCCACCAGGTTGACGGCGAAGATCCCTTCGGGCGCGCGGCGCTCGCGCTCGGCCGCCGCGGTCACGGCCGCCAGCAGCACCAGGCGATGCGGCCGATGCAGGGCCAGTGCGGCTTCCAGCGCTGCGGCATCGCCCACGTCGCCCCGCAAGGCGATGAAGCGCCCGGGCAATGCTGCCAACGCGCGCTGCGCCGCCTCGGGCAGCGGCGCCACATCCCAGCCGACCACCGTCTCGCCGCGGGCGAGCAGATGCTCCACCAGCGCCAGGCCGACGAAGCCCGCGGCCCCGGTGATGAAGGTGACCGATGCAGCCTCAGCCATGTGCGGCAGCGGTGGGCGTCACGACCCCTTCAGGCCGCAACAGCTGCAGGATGTGCCGCTTGTAGTCGTTGAAGCGCGGGCTGGTGGAATCGCGCGGGCGCGGCAGGTCCACCTCGATCAGCTCGCGGATGCGGCCCGGCCGCGCCGACATCACCGCGATGTGCGTGCCCAGCGCCAGCGATTCCTCGATGCCGTGCGTGACGAACACGATGGTGCTCTGGCTGTCGCGCCAGATGCGCACCAGCTCGGCATGCATGTCCATCTTGGTCTGCTCGTCCAGCGCGCCGAAGGGCTCGTCCATCAGGATCACCTCCGGGTTCATCAGCAGCGCCCGGGCGATGCCCACGCGCTGGTTCATGCCGCCCGACAGCTCGCTCGGAAAGTGGTTCTCGAAGCCGCGCAGCCCCACCATGTCGATGAAGTGCTGCGCCTTCTTGCGCCGCTCTGCCTTGGGCAGGCCGCGCATGGTGAGGTGGAAGGCCACGTTCTCCCACACCGGCAGCCAGGGCATCAGCGTGGGCTGCTGGAAGACCACGCCGCGGTCCACGCCCGGCGCCGTCACCGGCCGGCCGCCCACGGCCACCACGCCGGCCGTGGGGTGGTCGAAGCCGGCGATCATGTTCAGCAGCGTGGACTTGCCGCAGCCGCTCGGGCCCAGCAGGCAGAGGAACTCGTTGCGGCCCACGCTGAGGCTCACGTCGTCCAGCGCCTTGACGGCGCTGCCGCGGCGCGGGTCCTCGAAATGACGCGAGACGTTCTGGATGGTGATGAGGCTCATCGATCAGCCTTCCTTCGATTGCAGGGTGGAGCCGCGCTGCCAGCGCAGCACGCGCGCCGACAGCAGCTTGATCAGCCAGTCGCTGCAGTAGCCCAGCAGGCCGATGCTCGCCATGGCGGCGATGACGATGTCGTAGCGCAGGAAGTAGTACGAGTCCCAGAGCACATAGCCCACGCCGCTCTTCACGGCCACCATCTCGGCCGTGACGGTCAGCATCCAGGCCGAGCCGATGGCGATGCGCAGGCCCGAGAAGATGCTGGGCAGCGCCGCCGGGAACACGATGTGCCGCAGCAGCAGCCGCGGCGTGCCGCCGGCCATGGCGCCCGCGCGCAGCAGGTTGCGGTCGCAGGTCTTCACGCCATGGATGGTGGACAGCAGCACCGGGAAGAAGGAGCCCAGGAACACCAGGAAGATGGCCGGCTTGTTGGCGATGCCGAACCAGATGATGGCCAGCGGAATCCACGACACCGGCGGCACCGGCCGCAGCACCTGCAGCAGCGGCTCGATCAGCTTCTCGATGGTGCGCGACCAGCCGATGGCCATGCCCAGGCCGATGCCCAGGGCCGCCGCCAGCGCGAAGCCGGCGGACACGCGGCCGGCGCTGGCCGCCACGTCGAAGATCCAGCGGCCCGAATAGGTCTGCGTGTTGCCGTCGGTGCCGATCACCCAGTCGGCCCAGGCCACCAGCACCTGCGAGGGCGCTGGCAGCAGTGCGGGCGGCAGCACGCCCGAGCGGGAGAACAGCTCCCAGCCGATGAGCACCAGGGCCGGCACGATGGCGCGCTCGACGCGCCGGTACAGCCGCTTCCAGGCCGGCATCGCAGCAGCCGGCGCCGGCGCGGCCGGCAGCGTGGTCGTGGAGGAATCCGCCATCGTCGTCGGCCCCTGCCCTCAGTAGCCCAGCTGCGACTTGGGCTTGCCCGTCGCGGCTTCGAGGAAGCGGTAGTCGATGTTCTTCTCGACTGCTGCCGTCACGTCGGTGTTGATGTACTTGAGGTCGCGCATCATCTGCGCGATGGCCACGGCCGAGGCGCGGTGGATCTGGTAGTCGGGGTACAGGTTGGCGGCGGCGCCGGTGGCGATGGCCTTGTCCAGGCCCGTCACCTTCTGGATGGTGTCGATGAACAGGCCCTTGTCCTTGGTCATCAGGTCGTTGACCTTGATGATCGAGCGCACCGTCTCTTCCACGGCCTTGGGCTTGCTGGCGATCACGTCGGAGCGGGTGACGATCAGGTTGGTGAGCTTGCCGGCCGCCTGGTCATAGGGATAGGTGAAGAACTTGGCGGCCTTCACTTCGCGGATCTGGGTGGCGAAGGGGTCGACCGAGCAGATCAGCTCCACCTCGCCGCGGCGCAGGGCCTGCACGTGGTCCGACGGGTTGGGGATGTTGATGAACTGGACGTCCTTGTTGATGTCGATGCCCTGCTTGGCGAAGGCGCCGCGCATGTGGATGTCCTGCGCATTGCCGCGCGAGGCGGCCACGCGGAAGGGCTTGCCCTGGGCCTTGTACTCGGCGATGACCTTCTTCAGGCCCGCCCAGTCGTTCTCGGCCACGGGCACGTCGTTGCCCACCAGGATCTGCGAGCCGCCGTTGATCTGGCCCGAGATGGCGACCACGTCGAAGCCCTTGTCCAGGGCGGTGGCGTAGTGCAGATAGGTGACCTGGGCGACATCGATGCTCTTGGACAGCAGGGCCGTCAGCACGTCGTTGCCGGTGTTGAAGCCGGTGGCCTCGAGCTTGACCTTGGCGGGGTCGGCGTTCTGCGGCGTGAGGGCCAGCGGCGTGCAGTGCGCGCACTTGGCGTAGCCGAGCTTGATGGCGTCCTGCGCCTGGCCGGCGAGCGGCATCAGGGCGGCGGCGGCCACCAGGAGGGGAGCGATGAATTGGCGCATGGGCATTCCCGGAAGGTTGAACAACAGGACCGGTGCGAAACCGGATGCCTGCCTTCAAGCAATGGGCGTGCCACTTTGTATCCAATCCATTGAGCACGTGAATGCACTCTTTTCTCTGATCGCAGAAAGCCTGTCGAAGAAATAGAGGCTCAATTGCACATCAGGATTGGATACAGTTTCTCTCCATGGTGCATCCATGCACCCCTTCGAGGCGGACGCGCGCCGGGTGCGTGCGCCAAATCGGGATAGGGGTCCGTCATTGTCGACGGAGCCCCTCCCACACCACCCGGCATGCGGGTCCGCACCGGGCGGTTCGAGCGCTTGAGGTCATGA